>JBGTKC010000074.1:0-85089 GCA_041744755.1 Saprospiraceae bacterium | reverse complement strand
GGCGCCCGCGACGGCCTGCGGGAGGTGACCGCGATCGGTGGCCACTCTCGCCTCGGCAATGAGGAGTCTCGCGGCAAATCCACCTGAGTGACGCTGCAGCTTCCCGCTTGGCGTCCGCTCGAGCGGCAGGCCGCCGAGGGCCTCGTCACGGAGGTCGGCAATGAGCGCGGTGGCGTCGGGTTCGGTGCGGAGGAGGAGTTCGGCGAGGCCGATGTTGACCCGCGTCCGTACGTCAAGCCGGAGCGTCGGCACGGAGCGCAACGCGAGATAGGCACTCCGGGCCACGATGGCGCGGTCGGATAGCTCCGGCAAGGTCTCCGCGCAAGATCTATCGAGGTCGGCGTAGTGTAGGTCGAGCTCGTCCGCGAGAAAGTCCTCGGCGAATGGCGGGCCCTCCCCGGCGAGCCCCCCGAGGATAGCGCGCGCGCGCCCAAAGGCCTCCGCGTCGAAGTGGGCCCGACCCCTCAGCGTTAGGACTTCCGCCATGAGGAGCTGCGCCCGGTACGCTATCCCGGGTGCGCCCCCGGCGCGGAGGGCGAATTCTTTCACGATCTGAGCATTGGTAAAAGCCTGCTCCAGCTTGCCTTGGCGCACGAGGGCCGCAGTCTGGTGGAGCAGACCGCGCAGTTTGAGGCTGCCGTCACCTGGGGGACTGGTCGATTGCAAGGGTGTGGTGTTTGTTCGGCGGAGACGCTCACGGGACCTATTGCAAGGTCGGAAACGAGGCTTCCGCAAGACAGGACGCACAAAGGGGGTGCCAGAGGCGAGCTCCAGGACCAGAATACTGCAATGAGGGTAGCTGTGCCGGGCCAGTAGCTATCCGTCCGACGAGACCTGCCCGCGATCTATCTCCCGCGGTCTAACCACTGCAGCCACTCCATCACCAGCGGGCCCCAGGTACGTTGGTTGTGCTCGCCACCGATGACCTCCACGTAGCCTATACTCCCCTCGGAGATGCCTTGGTGTCTGAGAGCCGCGATCACGTCTTGCGTGTCGTCGATCACGTCGATGACGCCGTTGCCGTTGCGGTCGGAGGCCTCCTCGCAATCGCCGGCCATGAACCAGTAGTCTAGATTAGGTGCTTGCGCGGCGTTTTTGATGAGGTCGGGGACGATGCGATCTAGGTCCGGGGCCTCGCGACGGAAGGGCGCCGAGCGCATCCAGAAGCTTGCGCTAAAACAACCCACCGATCCAAACGTGTGCGCGTGTTGCCAAGCGATGTCGAAGGCGCTCAACCCACCGAGGCTGAAGCCACCCATGGCGATGTCCTGTCGCCGCCGCGAGATGCGGAACTCGTGGCGCAGCCAGGGGAGTAACTCCGTAGTGACGAAGCGGCGGTAGGCGACAGCTAGGTCCCCACGCCCCGCGTGGTCCATCGTTGTGCTCACGCCGTACTCCCGCATCCGCCCTTCGTCGGCGTGCATGCCGACGATGATGCGGGGGCGCAAGTCGGTTTTGGCGTAAGCCGCCTGGAGGCGATCTAACAGCTGCAGTTGCGGGAAGTCCTGTCCGTCGTTGAGGAGCACCACGGGGTAGCGGCTTAGGACACTCAGGCGGTAGTAGGGCGGGAGGATAATGCTGAGCCTGACCTTCCGACCGAGTGCGCCACTGTAGAACTCGTGCTCGAGCTGTCGCGGCGGCCGCTGCGCGACGAACTCCTTCGGGCGGGCGACGCGCGCGAGGGTCGCGTCGAGCGTCAAGGTCTGCTCGCGGGCGTAGGCGGGGAGAGTCGGGTGTGGAGTGCTGAAAGGCATATTGGGTCGAGCTTTCGCTTGAGGGCGAGGTAACAAGGCTCTCGTAAATTATTTGTTTACTTGCCCTCGGTTACCTCCGTTACGCAACCCGCAAAGGTAACCGCTGGGGCGGGCTGCGCCGATGATCCCGAACAGCGGCCACCCTCACGGATGTCAACCCCGAGCCCATCGAGCGGAAGGCGGCACCTCTGGCCTCCCGCGGTCGCAGCCTATACGAGCATGGTCCGCCGAGCATGGTCCGCCGAGCCTGCTGTCCGCTCTACATTCGCCCGCGCTCGATCCACTAACTTCGCACAAACGCCCCGATGCAGGAAGAATACATTAAGTTCTACGCCAAATCCGTGAGCCGCGAGGTGCAGATGTTGCGCTTCGGATTTAGTGGCCGACCGCTCATCATCTTCCCCACCACCCTCGGCAGGCATTACGAGGCCAAGGACATGGGGCTCATCGCCTCCATCTCGCACCTTATTGACTCGGGGCGCGTCATCGTCTATTGTCCCGACACCCTCAACCACGAGAGTTGGTACAACAAGACCATTCACCCGGCCGACAAGGTCAAGACCCACATCGCCTTCGACCGAATGGTACGTGACGAGATCGTCCCCGCGCTCCAGCACCGCCACCACAACGAGCACATGATCGTGGCGGGTTGCAGTTTCGGCGGCTACACGGCGGCCAACTTCGCGTTCAAGCACCCAGAGGTCGTGTCGGACCTCATCTGTATGTCGGGGAGTTTTGACGTAAGTTCTTTCCTCGGCGGCTACCACGACGAGAACGTGTACTTCAACAATCCCGTCGAGTTTATGCACGGCGCCACCCACCCCGACATCTGGCGGATGGGGATCGTGCTCGGGACTTCTGAATGGGACATCTGCCGCGCGCCCACCGAGCGCATGTCGCGTATCCTGGCGAGCCGCTCGATCAACCACTGGCTCGACGTGCGGGGGTGGGTCGAACACGACTGGCCCCTGTGGCGTGAGATGCTGCCGGTGTATCTCGAACGGATACTGTAATATCCGCCTTACCTACCGCGGGGCAGCCGCTTTCGTTTAGCTTTCGCCAAAACCCACTACATGAAAAAGATCGGCATCCTCTTCGGCCAGGAGCGCACCTTCCCGCAGGCCTTCGTCGACTACGGCAACTCGCAGGCCCCGGCGGACATCCAGTTCGAGGCAGTCCAGATGGGCGAGGTCCAGCAGGGCGTCGGCGTCGGCTACGAGGTCATCGTCGATCGTATCTCGCAGGATGTTCCCTTCTACCGCGCCGCCCTTAAGCACGCCGCGCTAAAAGGCTGCGCCGTGATCAACAACCCCTTCTGGTGGTCGGCCGAAGACAAGCTCACCGCCAACGCCATGGCCGAGGAGGTCGGCGTGCCCGTCCCGAAGACGGCCCTACTGCCGTCTAAGCGCCACCCCGACGACACCACGCCGGCCAGCTTCTCCAATCTCGTATACCCCCTGCCGTGGAAGGAGATGTTCGAGCGCATCGGCTTTCCGGCCTTCATGAAGCCCAACACCGGCGGCGGCTGGAAGCACGTCTATAAGGTTCACACCCCCGAGGAGCTCTTCAGCGCCTACAACGAAACCGACCAGCTCAACATGCTGCTCCAAGAAGCGATCAGCTTTACGACCTACTACCGCTGCTACTGCATCGGCGGGAAGTACGTCCACCTCATGCCCTACGAGCCTCGCAACGCCTTCCACGAGCGCTACGTCCGCAACCCCGAAGCCCAGCCCACCGGCGCGCTCAAGGACCAGCTCACCGACTACGTCCTGCGGCTGTGCCGCACCCTCGGCTACGACTTTAACACCGTCGAACTGGCCGTACGCGACGGCGTACCCTACGCAATCGACTTCACGAATCCCGCCCCGGATGCCGACGTGCACTCCGTCGGGCAGGCCAACTTCGAGTGGGTCGTCAAGCACAGCGTCCAGTACGCCATCGAGCGCGCGCAGGCCCACCGGGAAGCCGGCGACAACCTCACCTGGGGCACCTTCATGCAGCGCTCGGTCGCGGCGGTGCAAGGGTCGGGTTCGGCTTTCGCCAAAACCCATGACCCCGCGGCGAAAAAAGCCCCTGCGGCGAAAAAAGCCCCCGCGACCAAAAAGGCCCCCGCGGCAAATATGGTCCCGGCGAATCAGAAGGATCCAGTGGCTACGAAGGCCCCTATCACGCCCAAGGGTAGGCTGACGCCCGCCGCGAAAGCTGTGTCCGCTAAGCCTGTTGCGCCAAAAGCGTCCTCCGCCAAGCCCATCTCCGCCAAGCCCGCCGTCAGAGCCACGGCCGCTAAACCCGCTCGCGTCGCAGTGGCGAAGAAGCCCAGTAACAATAAGTAGTCTCGCGTGTAAATCGGGGAGAAGCCGCTTCGCGAAGCACCAGCGCTCTTGCCGACTACCGCCCTCGGCAGTGCCTTTCGCCAACGTCTCTCGCGAGCTGCGGAGGGCTGCTGAGACGGTGACGAACCTTAGGCCAGGTAGTGGGTGCGGATAAAGGGGACGAGTATTGCTCCGTCACTAGAGCGGATCTGCGTCGAGGCGGCCATTTGGCGCGGTGCGCATCTTGAGTGTGTCGCCAGACGTTAAATACAGCGTGTGCATACCGCTAGAGTGCGGGCTGGCTCCTCCGGCCCTTCGACACGTCGTTCTTCAATAGTCAAGACCTGCCCATGTTCCGCCTCGCTCTCCTAGATCTCAACGACGGTACACCCAACCAGGGCATGCGCTGCTTGCGCTCGCTGATGGACCAGTTCGCCGACCAATTTACCTACGAGGAGTTCGACGTCCGGGCCAAGGGCGAGATCCCCGACACGAGCTTCGACATCTACGTCTCCAGCGGCGGCCCGGGTTCGCCCCTCGAATCCGGCGAGGCTTGGGAAGTAAACTACTTCAACCTCCTGGACGGACTCATTGCGTTTAACCGCACTACAGCCGACTGCTCCCAGCGGAAGCACGTGTTTTTCATCTGCCACAGCTTCCAGCTCGCGGTGCGCTATTTCAACGCCGGCAAGGTGACCGCGCGACGCAAGAAGAGCTTCGGGACCTTCCCGGTCCACAGCTCCAACTCCGGCGACCGCGACCCGCTCTTCGAGGGGCTCGACGACCCGTTCTGGGTGGCGGACTTCCGGGAGTACCAGGTGCTGCAGGCCAACCACACCGAGCTCGCGCGCATGGGCGGCGCCGTACTGGCGTTCGAGAAATTGCGAGAGCACGTCCCGTTGGAGCGCGCCGTCATGGCGATCCGTTTCTCGCGCGAGATGGTCGGCACGCAGTTCCACCCCGAGGCCGACGCCGAGGGGATGATCATCCACTTCAACGACCCCGAACGCCGTGAGGCCATCTATGAGGAGTACGGCGAGGAGAAGTACGACGTCATGATGGGCGACCTCCACGACCCCACCCGGATCGACCGCACCAACACCATCGTCATTCCCAACTTCCTGCGGGCCGCCATCGCCCAACTGAGCGAGCGGACCGCACGCGAGCCTGCGGTGGCCTGATCCCCGGCCGAACTGACCGCGAGGATCGAGCTCTCACTCACGCCTAGGGACTACTCCCGCCTACGGGCCCCAAGATAATCTTCGGGCAAATTGAAGTTTGCCCTTGCGCCGGAGCGACCGCGTGGGCACGACGGTGCACACGGAGCGCCACAGGCTCCGCGCCGCAGGCCCCACCCTTCTCTCCGCTCTAATATTTCAGTAAGTTGTCCGCATGCAAGCCCACCTCCGCAGCGCCTTCAACACCGCCTTCCGCGACGCTCACTACACCAAGCTCTGCGCCGATCTCGAGCGCATCGTCGGGGAGTGTCCGACGTTTCGCCTCTGCGAGACCCCCATCTTTTTAGGCGCGGACCTGGTCGAAAGTCTGCTGTCTAGCTCAGACGCCATTAGTGCCGTGCTCTCCGATCCACAGGTTTTGCAGGACACTGCCGCCGCCGTCGGCGAACCGTACTGGTCGGTGCCCGGCGAACTCGGTAGACCGCTCTTCCTCCAGTACGACTTCGCGATCTGCCGCGAGGGCGACCGGCTCGTGCCCTGGCTCATCGAACTGCAGGGATTCCCGTCGCTTTACGGCTTCCAGGCCGATTTGGGGGAGGCCTTCCGGCAAAACCCGACGCTCCCGCCCGGGCTGACCACCTTCTTCCACGGGATGACCCAAGCGGATTACTTCGAGGTGCTCAGGGAAGTCATTATCGCAGGCCACGAGCCGGAGCAGGTGATCCTCCTCGAGATCGACCCTTGGTCACAGAACACCCGCATCGATTTTCGCTCCACGCAGCGCCACCTCGGTATCCCCGTCGTCGGCCTCGACGAGCTCGAGCTGGAGGGACGCCGTCTGTTCTACCGCCGCGACGATCGCCGCATCCACGTCAAGCGCATTTACAACCGCGTGATCCTCGACGAGCTCCTCAGTAGATCACGCCAGCGCTACGCTTATAACTTCCGCGAGGATGTAGACGTAGAGTGGGCCGCGCACCCGGATTGGTTCCTGCGTATCAGCAAACACACCCTCCCGGTCCTGGCGCACCTCGGCAACGTGCCCGACACGATCTTCGTGAGCGACTACATCCCGGGATCGCTGGACCTCCAGGACCACGTCCTCAAACCGCTCTACTCCTTCAGCGGCGCCGGCGTAAATATTCACCCCACCGAGGCCGACGTCGCCGTGATCGAGCGTCGTAACAACTGGATTCTACAGCGCAAGGTTAACTACGGCCCCGTGCTCGAGACCCCGACGGGGCCCGCAAAGGTCGAGGTGCGCATGATGCTGGTGTGGCGACCCGGTGCACCCGCACCAGTGGTCATCAATAACCTAATTCGCGTGACGAAGGGCGAGATGACGGGCGTGAAGTACAACAAGGACAAGGATTGGGTGGGGGCGAGTGTGGGGTTCCACTAAAGGACAGACGGCCGAAGAGCTGTCGCGCCTACGCCATGACCTCCGCATAATCCCTAAAGCTGTTTCGATAGCCAAACGTTTGCACGGCACCTCGCTACCTCGCGCGCACTCAATCCACGTGCAAAGTCTACCTAAATGGGCTGGCGGAGCTCGTGACCACTTGGACGCCCGCGGCCGCACCAGTGCCGCCTCCGCGCCGCGCTGTATCATCCCGTGTCACCGGGGGGCTTCGCCTACCCGATGTCGGCCACGCGGTAGTAGATCAGCCACCAGTCCTCACCCAACTTCGCGAAGCGGCGCTCGATGATGTAGGCGCCCTCCGTGGTCTTTATTCGCTCGATCACGAGGTCCGGCTGAGAGTTGTCCACTTCCTGGACGTACCCGCTCCCCAGTTCAAGAGGCTTGTGAATCTGCCAGTCTTCGGGCTGCCACCGGACATCCACTAGTGCGCCGGCATCACCTTTCTGCAGGTTGCCGTCAAGCGGCCAGGCGATGTGCTCGACCTGGAAGGAGGAGTCGGCGTGGAAGAGATGGTAGAAGTTTGCGAACTCAGCGGAAAATTTTGAGACGAGCTCGCGGTCCGCCGCCCCCGCCGAAGCACTGCCACCTGCCCCGCCGCAAGCGCTTAATACCGTTAGGAGGAGCGCTACCGCGAAAGATCGAAAGGCAGAGGTCATAGGTCGGTGTTCTTCAACGACGGCCGGCGTCGGATGTCAAAACCCGTACCGAGCGTAAGACTGAAAGCCGTGAGCCCGGGATCGCGTCGGTAGAAAGCCCCCCGGAGGCTCACCTCTCGCCAGGTCAAGACCTGCGAGGCGATTACCCCGCGCCGCAGCCCGAAGACGGGAGCAAAACGAACGCCGAGCCCGGCTTTATAAGTTTGGAAGGTCGCTAGGTCGAAATCGGAAGTGTAAAAGGACGCTGCCGCGGTATGTCGCGCGAACCCATCGTAGTACCTGGCCCCGGTCTGCGTGTAGACCCTCGCGAAAGGCATGACGGTCCACGCCTCGCCGACGTCATAAGCCAGCTCAGCCTCCGCACTGGCGCCGCGCACGCCCCAGCTGTCTGCGTAGTAGCGTGCGAAACTCCGTAGCACGAGGACATCGTTGGGTTTCCAGTTGATCCGCAGCGACACCGGGATCTTGTAACGCGTGTCCGGGAGGCGCTCGATGTCGTTGGCGTCGAGGGTCTGGTCTGCGTTGCCGACGTAGTAGATGCGGTGGAAGGGTGTGCTCAGCAAACCCTGAAGCGCTGCGAATTCCGCGGTGAGCGCCATTTGGACCCTCCGGTTGACGATCCGGGAGTATACCGCGCTCAGGACATACGACTGCCGCACGTCCGTGGGCAGCGGCCCGCGGTCCCCGAAGCCGGTGCGCCTAAACTCGATCGGATAGATCAGCTTCCATTGGTCGACGAAGACCTGTCCCGTCAACGTCAGCTCCTGCGCCCCCCGGTCCCACTCTTGCGAGAAGCCCACGCCACCACTGAAACTCGATACGTCGTACTCCTGGGAGGTGCCGACCGTGGCGCGGTAGGTGCGACCCTCCCCGAGGCGCCGCTCAGTATAGGTCACCGAGCCGTATTTTCGCACGTCGTTCGAGGAAGCGGTAGACAACTGGCGGTCGATGCGGTCGGTCGAGGCACTCGAATAGTAGTCCACGCCTACGCCGACCCCGAGCGAGCTATTGGAGTCCAGCGGGACCGTGACCACGACGAGGCCCGCGATATTCTGGAGTAACTCCGTGCCGTAGCCTCCCTGCGGCGCCCCGAACGCGCCATCTTGGCTGTAATAGTTGGCGAGAATGTCGAGCTGTGTGACGTCCTTATTGGCCGTCATGCGGTAGGCGTCCGCCTGGGGTGCCTCCTGCGCTCGCGCACGCGCTGCGAGTAAACAGCAGGCGGCCGCTAAGAGCAAGATTCCTAATCTGTTAGTTACACCCACAGCCGCCGCCGATTTTACCACCGTTCGCACCACTGGCGCCCTCGCGGTAGGATTCGATGTTGTGTTCGAAGGTCTCCGTGTTGCGGGCGGCCAGTTTCATGTCCGCGTCATTGAGCTGCATCCGCTCGTACGGCGCAACCGCGGTGCAGGCGACCGATCCGAGCCCGAAGACTACCCCGGAGGCTACGGCCAAACGTCTAGCGTTTCGGTGGAAGTGCGGCATGTGTTTCTGAATCGTTATTCGCGAGGATTGGTTGCAGAATGAGACCAGCGCTCTCGTACAGTCTACCGTGCGCGTCGATGATGAGCGCCTCCACATTTTTCAGGCGATCGACGAGCGCGATGCCCTGGGCGGGACCGAGCACGAAGAGCGACGTGGCCAGGGCATCGGCGAGCTCAGCATCGGGACATACTACCGTCACGCTCATGACCTCGGTGGTGGGTAGAGCCGTCCGCGGATCGAGGATGTGTGCGTAGCGTTTCCCATCAACGGTGAAGTACTTCTCGTAGTCGCCGCTCGTCACAATCGCCATGTCGGTAAGGCGTACCTCCCCGATCACCTTGCCGACGTGGCGCGGATCCGCGATCCCTATTGACCACGGGCGCCCACTCCCGTCGCTCCCCCACGTAGCCATGTCTCCGGAGGCATTCGCCACGGCGCCCGTCACGCCACCGACGGCGCGCATCGCGCCCAGGGCACGATTGGCGGCATACCCTTTGCCAATTGCCCCGAACCCTAAGCGCATACCGGGTCGCGCGAGCCGAATCGTACTGTTGGCGACGTCGACCTCGATCGCGCGGTAGTCCACGCGTTGGCGGGCTTGCGCCAAAACCTCCTCCGAGGGTAGGGTGGTGTCCTGCCCTCCGAATCGATAGACCCCGCGTAATCCTCCAGCGGTAAGGTCGAAGGCCCCACCGGTGAGCTCGCTCAAGCGCAGACCCCGGCGCACCAGTTCTAGCAGCTCCCGGTCGACGCGCACGGCGGCCCCGCCCGCGGCCGCATTGACGGCGGAGGTCTGGGAACTCGGGCGCCAGGACGAAATGAGATCCTCGATCCGAGCGACCTCAGCGATCCCGACGGCGACGGCACTGTCGGCGGCGCCCTGGGTTTTGGCGTAAGCCCCAAAATCGAATCGGCTGCCCATCAGCAGCACGGTCCGCTTCGAGGTGTAGTTCTGCGGCGGGGCGGCTCCTTGAAAACCACTGGCTTTCGCGACGCCCGACATCAGCACTACGACAGCCACTAATATTCGGATCATCCTGCTGCCTTGAGTTCGCGCACGAAGACATCCGCCGTTTGCCCGGTGTACTTCATCTCCTTGACCGTCGAGCCGTCGGCCTTAAGCAGGTAGATCCGCGGGAACTGACCCTCCTTGTTGTAGCGCGCGGCCAGACCATCATTATAGGCCTTCTGATCGGCCGACAGCTGGTTGCGCTTCTTCGATGGGAAATCGAGGTAGAGCACTACGAATTTGTCCTTCTGCCCCTTCGAGAAACCGGCTTCCTCGAGGACACTACGCTTAAATTGCTTGCAGGGCGCACACCAGTCTGATCCGGCGAACACCATCAAGATATGCTTGTCGCCAGCGGCTGCCATCGCCTTGGCCTCTTCGAGGGTGTGGACCAGGAGAACTGTATCAGAGGCGTTCCAGGCAGCTGGGCCCGCCATAAAAGACTCCGCCTGGGCCGGTGTGGCGGCGCGGGTGGAATTGGGTGCAGGCGCGACCTCGGTCGAGGCTACGGACTGGGTCCCGGCGCAGCTATACAGGAAGAGCGCAGTGGTGGCGATGGCGATTGGGCGGATCATAGGGCTTACAACGTCAGGTCTATTCAAAAGGTCATTTCGGTAGGCTCTCGCGATAACGTTGAGCCGTGGCTTGGTCGGGCGCCCGACGCACGGCGGTCGCGATGTCGGCTCGGCCGTCGGCGGTGCGCCCGACGCTCAGCAATATCGTCCCCCGCTCGTACCACAGGTCGTGGCGCTCGGGGCGCGCGCGCAACATCCAATCGTAGTCGCCGAGTGCCTCGTTCGTGCGCCCGGTGGTGTAGTAGAGCAGGGAGCGATTGAGGTAGCCATTAAAATTTTCCGGTTCGAGGGCCAGGCCCTTGGCGATGTCGCGATCTGCGGCGGGGAAGTCGCCGGTTTTGGCGTAAGCCGCCCCCCGATTGACATACAGCTCGGCAAGCGTGGGCTCGCGCGCGATGCCGGTGGTATAGTCGGCAATAGCCTCGGCGGTGCGGCCCTGGTCGAAGTGGAGTTTGCCGCGTGAGTTGAGGTACGAACCTTTCTCGAGGTCGGCGTCGATGGCCAGGGTGAACATCGCCATGGCCCGCTCGGGATCGTCCTCGCGGAGCCACTGCGCGCGGTTGCCGTACGCGGTTGCCGTGTTAGGGAAGACCTCGGCGACGTGAGCCCAGAGCGTGTCGCCATTGCGCCAGATGCGGGTCTGCCGGAAGGCGAGGGCCGTCAGGAGAAGTAAGTACACACCCACGCCCACCCGCAGGCCCGCACCCGGCAGGCGGGACTGTAGCTGCTGAAATCCGTAAGCCATCAACCAGAATAACCCGACGTAGCCCACGTACGTGAAGCGGTCGGCGAGGTAGCCCTGGCCCGCGCCGAGGACCTGGAGCACGAACACTACGTTGACCGAGAATAGCGACAGGCCAAAGGTCACGGCCACCCAGCCCTTGCGCCAGCCCACGACGAGCAAGCCGAGGGCGGCCGCCGCGACTCCCAACGACAGATAGGCCTGCATCGGGAGGACGCTGGGGTAGGGGTAGAGCGGCGAGTGGACATAGGGCACGACAGCCTTGACTATGTACACCGCGTAGGCGTACGCGCCGATGGCGAGACGATCCACGAGGCCGTAGGTGGTTGTCTCGTCCAGCGATCCGTCTCGCCCGAGGAAGTACACCCCGAGTGCGCCCACCGCAATGCTCATCGCGAAGTAGGGGGCTTTCGCCAAAACCTCCCGCCACCGCGTCTCACCTTGCCGCAGGTAGTCGAGGCAGACGAGGGTCAGCGGTAGGCTCACGGCCTGAATCTTGGAGAGAAGCGCGAGCGCGAACAGCGCCGCCACGCCCCAGTGCCACGAGGCCTCCCGCCCGCTCTGCCGCCCGCGCTCGTACAGGAGCAGAGCCGCGAAGTAGAAGGCTCCAAACAGGACATCCTTGCGCTCCGTGACCCAGGCCACGCTCTCCACGCGCATGGGGTGGATCGCGAACAGGGCCGCCAGCAGTCCAGCGGCCAGTGGCTCGAGCCGCAGTCGGCGTCCAAGGGAGTAGACCAGCGCAGTGCAGACGCCATGCAGCAGCACATTGTCGAGGTGGTAGAGCCAGGCCTCCGCGCCGACGAGGCCGTACTCCACGGCGAAGGTCGAGATCGAGAGCGGGTTGTAGTTCCCGATCACGGTCTCTGTCCAGATCGATCGCCAATCGGCGTTGAGGACCCCGCGATTCTCGAGAATATTCACGTCGTCGTCCCAGTTGACGAATTCGAAGCCGACCGTCTGACCGAAGACGAGTAGGACGAGCGCCAGGGGCACGGCGAGGTAGGCCCACTCCGCCGCGGCATCCGCACTTCCGCCCGTCTTATGTGGCGCCACGGTCGCGCGCCCTAACTCACGCCCGACGCGGACCCGGGCGGTCGTCGAGCCCTTCGGTAGCTTCGATCTCGTCTTGGTGGACATAAGTAGCCTTACGGCAAAACGAGCGGCGGCGTTGCAGCGAGTACGCGACCACAAGTCTCAGCGGATCATTTGGAGTAAGGCGTCGACCTCCGGCCGCGGGGCCACGCCCGCGACGCCGAAACCGAGCGCACCGACGGCGGCGGCGGTGGTGGGCCCGATGCAGAAGAGCTGTACCCGGGCTGGCTCATCTACGCGGGCGAGGAAAAGCTCCGCGCTCCGTGGGCTCGTGAGCAAGGCGATGTCGACCGGAGGAAGGTCAATCTCCGCGGCGGTAGCTCTGTAGGTCGTCAGCGCCAGGGCGCTCACGGTCGGACCCAGGAGCGCCTGTACAGAGCCGCGGCTTTGCTCGGCCTCGACGAACACGACCTCGGAGCCGCTGGCAATCGCTCTGAAAGCTTCGGCGGTGGACGCCGGCTCCCCCGTGCCCACGAACCCGCATTCCAGACCAGCGGCCGTCCAGGCCTCCGCGGTTTTCGCCCCGATGGCTGCGAGGCGCCTGTCGCCGCCCCCGAGCCACTCCAGTGTCCGGCCCTGCGCCAAGAATCCTTCCACGCCGTGTCGACTGTAGGCAAACACCCAGTCGCCTTTCCGAGGCAGCTCGAAGGCCACGTGCTCAAAGTGGAGCATCGAGCGCGCGATAAATTGGTGTCCCGCCGCCGCCATTCGACCCCATGCCGCATGTTTTGGCGAAAGCCGATGACTAACGAAAACCGTTGACATGCTCCTGAGCTCTTCGAGGCAAGCGGGCTAAAATAGACGCCCTCCAAAAAAAAATGCTGTAAGCAGCTGGCGCTATGCCGATTCAGTAAGCCGGCGTGTGCGCCTCGTCGAACGGCTTCGTCACTCTGCGACTACCGCGACTCATTGGCGCAGTGTGGAGGCGAATACTCGCGGCCCTTACTCCTGCTCGCCTACCAACTTCTCCCGCATCGCCTCCGCCAGTCCCACGAACGTCGAATAGCTCAACCGCGCCCGCCGTATCGGCACACCTACCCGCGGCGCGTAGGCCGCTACGAGGTGATACCCGCGCTCGTCGAAGGTGCAGTGCGCCCCGAGCGGCAACTGGCAACCACCGTCGAAACTCCGCAACAGCGACCGTTCTACGTTCGTGCAATCGGCCGTCGGGCTGTGGTGCAGCTGCGCAAAGAGACGCCGCATCTCCAGGTCTCCCTCTCGGCACTGATAGGCGAGAACGCCCTGCGCCGGCGCCGGGACGAACTCGCGCGGGTGGAGCTCCGACACGACGAGGTCGCTTAAATCGAGTCCGAGCCGCGTGAGCCCGGCTGCCGCCAAGACGATCGCGTCGTAGCCACCGTCGCGCAACTTTCGCACACGGGTCGGGACGTTGCCCCGGAGCTCCGTTACGGTGAGTCCGGGGCGTAAGTCTAATAGCTGGGCCTTACGGCGCACGCTCGACGTGCCGACCGTCGCGTCGTCTGCCAGGCGCCACGGCCGATCGTCGACGGCGCGATCCGCGCGGACCAGCAGCCAGTCCGTCGGATTGGCGCGTGCGCTGACGCCCGCGATGAGCAGACCGGGCGGATTGACCGTCGGCAGGTCCTTCATCGAGTGCACCGCCACGTCGACCGTGCTTGCCAGCAGCGCGTCTTCCAGCTCCTTCGTGAAGAAGCCCTTGCCCTCGAGCTTGTCGAAGCTCAGGTCCTGGATGCGGTCGCCCTGCGTCTTAATAATAGTCAGCTTACTCGCGCGACCGAGCTCGGCGAGCTCGGCCTGCAGGAAGTGCGCCTGCCACAGCGCGAGGTCGCTGCCGCGGGTCCCGATGCGGACCGGAGTTTCAGTGGACATGGCGGCGAAGGTAGCGGGTGCGCCCGCTCACCTTACATTCACGCCCGAATGGAGTTGAGCGTAGCGCAGGTAGCCGAGATGCTCGGCGGGCAGTTGACCGGGGAGGGTAGCGCCCTGCTCGAGGGGATTGGCCGCATCGAGGACGCCGGTCCGGGGCAGCTGGCGTTTCTGTCGAACCCGAATAAATACGGTGACTACGCCTACGTCTCGGAGGCTACTGCGTTGTTGGTGCCCGATTCGTTCCAGCCGGATAAGCCAATCCGCGCGGCCCTAATCACCGTCCCGAACGTACAGTTGGCCACGGCTCAGTTGCTCAAGATGTATGCCGCGCGGCTACCGAGTCCCGCGCCCGGCGTCCACGCAAGCGCCGTGGTCGAACCCGGGGCCCTAGTAGCCGACGACGCTCACGTAGGCGCGTTTGTATACGTCGGCCGGGGCGCCGTCATAGGTGCGCGCACCGTTCTCGAGCCGCACACCTTCGTCGGGAGCGACGTGCGCACGGGTGAGGACTGCCTCTTGCAGACGGGGGCTCGTTTATTGCATGGCTGCATCATCGGCGACCGCGTGCGCCTGCTCGCCAACGCCGTGGTCGGCGCCGATGGTTTCGGGCACACGCGCGACAAGCACACGGGGGCCTGGACCCGCATCCCGCACATCGGCAACGTCATTCTGGAGGACGATGTCGAGGTCGGCGCCTGCGCCACGGTCGATCGGGCCGTCATGGGCTCCACCATTTTACGTCGCGGCGTCAAGCTCGACAACCTTGTCATGGTGGCGCACAACGTGACCATCGACGAACACACCGCCGCCGCCGCGCAGGTCGGAATCGCCGGCTCGGCGCGGATCGGCAAGCGCGTCACGATGGGGGGGCAGGTCGGTACCGCCGGGCACATCTCCATCGCCGACGACGTCGAGATCGCCGCGCAGAGCGGGATCAAGGACGCCATCCACACCGCCGGACAGAAGGTGTTCGGCAGTCCCGCGAAACCCTTTCGCGATTGGGCCAAAGACCAGGCGAACATCCGCAACGTCGACAAACTCCAGCAGCGGATGAAGTACCTGGAAGCGGAGCTGCGCCTTTTGCAAGCGCGCCTCGCCGATGGCTACTGACCGCGCGCTCGCCCGGCTCAGGCCCCGCCCAACGACCGGTCGCCGGCGCCGGCCGCATCCGCCTCTCGCACTAACGGTGACCACATATCTTCGCCGCCCTATATGCGACAGCACACCCTGGCGGGGAAGGTGACACTCAGCGGGATCGGCCTCCACACCGGCAAGCACGTCACCATCAACTTCCACCCCGCCGACGCCAACCACGGCATCAAGTTTCAGCGGATCGATCTCGCGGGCGAGCCTATTATCCCCGCCGATGTGTCGCTGGTCGTGGCCACCAACCGCGGCACGACCCTCGCCAAAGGCGACGCCCACGTGGCCACCGTCGAGCACGCCCTCAGTGCACTGGCCGGCCAGCAGGTCGACAACGTCCTCATCACCCTCGACGGACCCGAGGTCCCTATCCTCGACGGCTCGGCCGGACCCTTCTTCGACGCCTTCGAGGAAGTGGGCTTCGTCGAGCAGGACGCCGAGCGCGAGTACTTCGAGGTCGAGTACCCGATCGAGTACCGTGATGAGCTTACCGGTGCCGAGATCGTCGCGATGCCCGCCGACGAGTTCGAGGTCACTACGATGATCGACTTCAACTCCAAGGTGCTCGGGCCACAGTACGCGACCATGAACGACATCAGCGACTACGGCGGCGAGATCGCGCATTCGCGTACGTTTGTCTTCCTCCACGAGATCGAGAAGCTCCTGAGCCAGGACCTTATCAAAGGGGGCTCGCTCGACAACGCCATCGTGATCGCCGAGCGGGAGGTGACGCCGTCCGAACTCGCGACGCTCGGGGCGCGGCTCGGACGCGACGACGTCAAGGTGGACAGCTTCGGCGTACTCAACACGACCAAGCTCAAGTTCCAAAACGAGCCCGCGCGCCACAAGCTCCTCGACGTGATCGGGGACCTCGTGCTGGTCGGCAGCCCGATCAAGGGCAAGATCGTGGCCCGCAAGCCGGGGCATTCCGTCAATACCGCTTTCGCAAAACGGATAAAAGCCGAACTCAAGGAGCAACGCAAGCTGCGGGGCGTACCGCGCTACGACCCCAACCAAGCCCCCGTGCTCGACACGACCGCCATCATGACCTACCTACCGCACCGCTACCCGATGCTCCTGGTCGACAAGGTCATCGAACTGACCGAGAAAACGGTGGTCGGCGTCAAGAGTATCACCTTCAACGAGCATATTTTCCAGGGGCACTTCCCCAATAACCCCGTTTTCCCCGGGGTGTTACAGGTGGAGGCCCTCGCACAAACCGGGGGTATATTGGCCCTCAGTATCACCGGCGATCCAGGCCAGTGGGACATGTACTTCATCAAGATCGACAACTGCAAGTTCAGGGGTATGGTACGGCCGGGCGACACGCTGATCTTGAAGATGGAACTCCTCAGCCCGATCCGTCGCGGGATTTGCCACATGCAGGGCACGGCCTACGTCGGCAATACCGTTGTCTCCGAAGGCGAGCTCACCGCCCAAATCGTTAAGCGCCCGACGACCCGATGATCCACGCTCTCTCGAATATCGACCCCTCAGCACAGATCGGCCCCGGCACTCGCATCGCGGCTTTCGTCACCGTCGAGGCGGACGTCGTGATCGGGGAGGGATGCATCCTCCACCCCGGCGCCGTCGTAATGCGCGGCACGCGCCTCGGCAAGGGTTGCGAGATCTACCCGGGGGCCGTCCTCGGGGCGGAGCCGCAGGACTTGAAGTTCGACGGGGAGTACTCGACGCTCGAGATCGGCGACCGCACGACCGTGCGCGAGCACTGTACCCTCAATCGCGGCACCGCCGCCGCTGGCACCACCCGCATCGGGAGCGACTGCCTGCTGATGGCCTACGTCCACGTGGCCCATGATTGCTTCGTCGACGACAAAGTCGTACTCGCCAACAACGTCAACCTCGCCGGACACGTCGAGATCGGCTACCACGCCGTGATCGGGGGGATGACCGGGATCGTACAGTTCGTCAAGGTCGGCGCCCACGTCATGGTGGCCGGCGGGACCATCGTCCGCAAGGACGTCCCCCCCTTCGCCACCGTCGCGCGCGATCCGGGTCAGTACATGGGGATCAACCGGATCGGGCTCATGCGCAGGGGCTTCTCGCGCGACCAGATGCTCGTCATGGAGAACGCCTACAAGCATTTGTTCGGCTCTGGGCTCTCCCGAGCCGACGCCCTCGAAGCCATCGAGCTCGACCTCACCGACCCAGAGATCACCCGCGAGATCGTGGAGTTCGTAGGCGCGTCCACGCGGGGCATCATCCGCGGACCCAAGCAGGATGCCACCGTTGAGGATTGAGGCCCGCGGCCTCCACAAGCGCTTCACGCGCCGCTGGATCGTGCAGGACTTCTCTCACGTCTTCGAGCCCGGCAGCCGCACGGCGATCGTCGGGCCGAATGGCTCAGGCAAGTCCACGCTCGTAAAACTGCTCTGCGGACAACTGATCCCAAGCGAAGGATCGGTCGGGTTTTACGAAAGTGGCAAACTCCTCCCGGCCGAGAGCGTGTACCGGTACACGAGTCTCACCGGACCTTACGTAGAACTCATCGAGGAGCTGACCGGTGAGGAATTGCTCCAACTCCACTTCGGCCTGCGAGGCTTTCGCCAAAATCTGTCACGCGTCCTGCTGTGGGAGCGGGTCGCGTGGACAAAGGGTATCCGCAATCAGATGGTGGCCAGCTATAGCTCAGGTATGAAACAGCGCCTCCGCCTGCTGCTCGCCCTCGCCACCGAATCATCTGCCGTGTTGCTCGACGAGCCGACCAGCAATCTCGACGCCGAAGGGGTTGCCTGGTACCGCGCGTTGCTCAGCGATTGGATCGGCGAGCGCACGCTCATCGTCGCCAGCAACGAGGAGCGCGATTTTACGGAAGGCTCGGAGTGCATCGCGGCCGAGGCTTGGCTCCCGAAAGCAAAAGCCGTTTTGCCGAAAGGCTAACCGTACTGGATCTACAGCGCTTAATATCGCCCAGCATCAGCGCAGTCCATCAGCGCGATCCATCAGCCCCGCGCGCGCCCCCTAGTCGAAGCTCTGATTCGCCGCCGCGGCATCGTTGACGAGATCTTGATACTCCGACGGGGATAGACCGTCCATGCAGTAGTGGATAGGGTCGACCTTGTTGCCGCGGTTGACGACCTCATAGTGGAGGTGTGGCCCGGTGGAGGTGCCGGTGCTACCGACGAGGCCAATGACCTCTCCGCGCTTAATCTTCTGGCCTTGCTTGACGATCGTCTTGCTGAGGTGGCCGTAGAGCGTGCGGTAGCCGTACCCGTGGTTGAGGACGATGTGGGTGCCGTAGCCAGATTGGTCGGTGGTGATCTCCTCGACGACGGCGTCGCCGGTGGCCTGGACGGGCGTACCCTCGGGGGCAGTGAAGTCTAGCCCCGTGTGCATCTTGGCCCGCTTGTAGATCGGGTGGATGCGCATCCCGAAGCCGGAGAGCATCCGGATGCTGCGGGCGAGCTTGTCGGAGCGCACGGGCTTGATCGACGGGATGGACGCGAGCATGGATTCGCGATCCTTGGCCATGGCGGTGATGGTGTCGAGGCTCTTGCTCTGGAGCACGAGCTGACGCTTGAGCTTGTCGGCGCGGCGCTCGGCGTCCGCGATGATGGCGTCGCTCGTGCCGCGGACCACCTCCCGGGCGCTACCGCCCACGCCTCCCTCCCAGACGTGCGTATCGATGGGGGCCATCCCGAACACCATCCGGTGGGCGCTCGCATCGCGCTCCTGGACATTTTCAAGCACCTTGCTCATCGTGGTGAGCTCCTCGTTCAGGCTGGCGTAGCGCCCTTCGAGGTAAGATACCTCGCTGGCGAGCCGTTGCTCGCGCTCCGAGGGGAAGAGGGCCTCTTTGAAGTGGCTGATCCCGACACCGCAGGCGAGGGTGACGGCGAGGAAGAGAAGCGAGCGGAAGGCTTTCACCTTGACGGCCTCGCGGAACTGTTCGTACTGCAGCGTCTGTTCGTTGTAAACGAACCTTGATTTGCGCATGCGTTCGGAGCTTTAGTAGGGGTATTCGATACCTGGGACCGCCGGGTGCCGGGGGGATGGCCGCGAATGTACCCGATTTAGAGGATCCTACAAATATGATTCCGA
The DNA here is from genome assembly GCA_041744755.1 of Saprospiraceae bacterium. Taxonomy (GTDB): domain Bacteria; phylum Bacteroidota; class Bacteroidia; order Chitinophagales; family Saprospiraceae; genus CALDTK01. The sequence continues at coordinate 65,798 of JBGTKC010000074.1, read as the reverse complement.
AGGAAAATTTTGCAAGTATTGAATCCTGAATAGCCATCATTTATCACTGAACATTTATGGATATATCGTTGATATTCTGTGCGTTGTATCTTACTTTGTGAGAAATATATGGTAAATTCCAGCAATGTGACATTGCAGTTGTACTCCAGGAGGGTGCTTTTTTTCGATTGAGCTAATACTTCTGCGAATCAGTGGGTCCAGCAAGTTATTTGTTATCGTAAATCGCTCGCGACGCCGCGACTTCCTGCGGTGGCGCACGCGCGACGCGAGGTACCGACGACGGCCGCGCCCCCTCGCGAGCACCGGTCAGTCGAGGTCCAAGCCTATTTCGGCAGGTCAAGTGCACGCAGGCTCGGCGGACTCGTCATCCGGTTGGAGCGAAAAGTACGATCTTCGCGCGCCGAATTAAGTACCGCCGCTAGCGTATGACCGCCCCCGAAATCCGCCAACACTTCCTTGATTTCTTCGCCGAGAAGGCCCACCGCATCGTAGACTCCGCACCGCTGGTGTCCAAGGACGACCCCACCCTGCTGTTCGTCAACTCGGGGATGGCCCCCTTCAAGGACTACTTTCTCGGCACCAAAGTCGCCGCCAACCCCAGGGTGGCGGACACGCAGCGGTGTCTTCGCGTAAGTGGCAAGCACAACGACCTCGAGGAGGTGGGCCGCGACTCTTACCACCACACGCTTTTCGAGATGCTGGGCAACTGGAGCTTCGGGGACTACTTCAAGACCGAGGCCATCGCCTGGGCGTGGGAGCTGCTCACCGAGCGCCTCGGGCTCGACGCCGACCGGATCTACGTGAGCGTCTTCGCCGGGGACGCCGCCGATGGCCTGCCGGCCGACGAGGAGTCCGCCGGACTCTGGCGCCAATTCGTCCCCGAGGATCGGATCCTGCGATTCGACAAGAAGGACAACTTCTGGGAGATGGGCGATTCGGGGCCGTGCGGGCCGTGCTCGGAGATCCACATCGACCTGCGCCCCGCCGAGGAGCGCACCGACGGCAGCGGGCGCGCGCTCGTCAACGCCGATCACCCGCAGGTGGTCGAGATCTGGAACCTGGTCTTCATGCAGTTCAACCGCAGGGCCGACGGTTCCCTCGAGCCACTCCCGGCGCGTCACGTAGATACGGGCATGGGCTTCGAGCGCCTCTGTATGGCGATCGAGGGCAAGACCAGCAATTACGAGACCTCTGTGTTCAGTGGCCTCATCGCCGAGATCGAGCATCTGAGCGGCAAAGCCTACACCAACCGCTACGGCGACGCGTCGATGGGCGACGTGGCTATACGCGTGGTAGCCGACCACATTCGCGCCGTGAGCTTCGCGATCGCCGACGGGAGTCTCCCGGCCAACGCGGGCGCCGGTTACGTGATCCGCCGCATCCTCCGTCGCGCCGTGCGGTATTACTACAGTTTCCTCGAACGCCAGGAGCCGATGCTCCACGCGCTCGTCGCCCCGCTGGCTGATCAGTTCAAGGCTGTCTTCCCGGTGCTCGAGCAGCAACGCGAGTTCGTGACCCGCGTCGTGCTCGAGGAGGAGCGTGGGTTCCTGCGGACGCTCTCCAGCGGGCTGGAGCGCCTGGAGGTTTTGGCGAAAGCCGGCAACATCGACGGCGAGAGTGCTTTCGAGCTTTACGACACGTTCGGCTTCCCGATCGACCTTACGCAGCTCGTCGCCGACGAGCGCGGGTTAGCGGTGGACATGCCGGGATTCGAGCGCGCGCTCCAAGCCCAGAAGACCCGCAGCCGAGCCGCCGGCGAGCGTACGGTAGGCGACTGGACGATCGTGAGCGAGGGCGAGGCGCGGTTCGTGGGCTACGACCATCTGGAGCGGGGGGACGTGGGGATATTGAGGTTTCGCTCTCTCACGACGAAGAAGGGCAAAGCCCACCAGGTCGTACTTACCGAGTCTCCTTTCTACGCTGAAGGCGGGGGGCAGGTCGGTGACCGGGGGCAGCTGACCGTCGGCGGGGAGGTAATCGAGGTCCTGAATACGACGCGCGACAACGACCTGCTCGTGCTCACGGTGGATCGCCTTCCGGCAAAACCCTCCGCACCTGTCGTGGCCCAGGTGAACGCGGCTCTGCGGGCGCGCACCGAACGCAACCACACCGCGACTCACCTGCTGCAGGCTGCGTTGCGCGAGGTGCTCGGCCCCCACGTCCAGCAGCGTGGCAGCCTCGTCAACGGCGACTACCTCAGGTTTGACTTCAGTCATTTTTCGAAGGTGAGCGACGGCGAGCTCGCCCGCGTCGAGGAGATCGTCAACGTGCGCATCCGCCAGACGATCGCGCTCGAGGAGGCCCGCGCCATCCCGATTGCCGAGGCCGCAGCCGCCGGTGCCACGATGCTATTCGGCGAGAAGTACGGCGAAAGCGTCCGGATGATCACGTTTGACGCGGACTACTCCCGCGAGCTCTGCGGAGGGACGCACGTCGCGAATACCGGTAGCATCGGACAGTTCCGGATCATCTCCGAGGGCGCTGTAGCGGCCGGGATCCGCCGTATCGAGGCGATCACCGCGGAGGGAGCGGATGCCTACGTGCGAGAGCAGCTGAGCGTCCTCTCTGCGGTGCGGGAGAGTCTCAAGAACCCAATCGACGTCTTGACGCAGGTCGAGGCAATCCAAGAGGAGTTGCGCGCCGCCCGCAGGGAGATCGAGCGTCTACACCAGGAGCAGGCCAACGAAGCCGCGAAGGACCTAGTCGCGGGGGCGGTCGCGCGCGACGGCTACCGCTTGGTTGCCGCCAAACTCGCGCTCGAGGACGCGAAGGCGGCCAAATCGCTGGCTTTCCAAATCGAGGACCAACTCTCGCCTGCCGTAGTGGTAGTCGGCTTCGTTAGTGCTGGCAAGCCGCAGCTCATGGTGGCGATCTCGAAGGCGCTCACGACACGCGAGGGCTTCCACGCCGGGCAGGTCGTGAAGACTCTGGCGGCGCACATCGGCGGCGGCGGCGGCGGGCAGGCCTTCTTTGCCTCGGCCGGCGGGAGTAGGCCCGAGGGGCTCGGCGAAGCCATCGCCAGCGTCGCGGAGATTTTCGAATAGGTGTGGCCTACCAGATTTTAGGTATGATCGCGGATCGACTGCCTGGTATGCTTGTTGTAGCGCTGGGTTCTCGATGCGGTTTCTCCTACGGCGTTACAGCCTGTTGCTCGGCGTTGCCACCCTCGTAAACTCCGGCGTGCTGGCGCAATCTATCGTCGCTCACCGCCTAGACGAATTGCGGGTGCCCACCGCGGATGTCTTGGGGATCTACCACGGCCCCAGGGGTGGGATGTTTATCCTGACGGGGTGTGATAGCATCGCGATGCTGCTGGTCCACGACGGCGAGACCTGGCAAACCAGTCATCGCCTCGCCGTAGACGAACGCATCCTGCCTACGCTCTCGGGGGAGTTGCTGCTGGCTAACGCCACGGAGGTATTCACGTTCGAGTGGCGGTTTCGGGCTCCGGCGCAGCGCGTGACTATCGGAAAACTCAGTCGTCCGCACGAGATTACGCGCGCCACCTACCTACTCAGCGACGAGCAGTCCGGCAGACGAGGCTACCCCGAGGTTGTCCTGGAGACCGACCGCACAATCATGGTGAGCGAAGGAGGATTATTCCACGCGACGACGTCGGTGCCGATGCGCCTCCTGGGGGTGTCTCCGAAGGGCGCGTTCGTGGCAGACGCCCAAGGCGCGGTCTTTGCCGTCGGGCAAGGCCGACAGGTGATCGCCCACCTCCCCGAAGGCCTGAATGACATCGTGCCGATTGCCACGACTGCAAGCGGCAACATTTTGTTCCGGGGCGACCGGACGGTATACGCGCTGCAGCCCGACCGGGCGGAGAAGTTCCGCTTGCGGAACGTCGTAGAGGTCCCGCCCGGAGCCGACGTCACGGTGGTCGGCAACCAACTGATGTCCCTGGATCCCGGACGGCCGCTACGCTCCCGCGACCTGCAGGGCGAGGCTTCCTGGCAGGTGATCCCCTTCGGGGGAGCGGACGCGCAGCGGACCTCACCCGTGGCCATCGGTGGGGCGGCTAGCTTCTACAGTATCGGGTCACGGGCGATCGTCCGCACGCAAACCGGCGTCGTCACCGTGGAGTGCCTACCGAACGTAGTCACGCCAATCCGCCTCGACGCCTCATTCACGAGCGCGATCGGATCGGCCGGCGCAAAGCTCGTAGTCGGGCAGCCCGACGCCGTCCGGATCTTCGAGATGAACGCCGCGAAGGACACCAAGCCCGAGCGCAGTTGGCCTACGTTCGACAATTACATGCGCAATAGCGTCCCTACCTGCGTAGCGGCCTTCGACGAGCGCATCGTGGTCGGGACCTCGGATGGTCGCGTCCTGGCGCTCAATGGCGACGGCCCACCCGATCAGTTGTCGTCCGTCGTGGGGTACGGCATGGAGTTCTCCGACCTCTTCGTCAGCCAGGACGTGCTGTGGGCGACGTTCAACTCTAGTTCCGGACGCAACTCTGGCCTCGTCAAGATCACCCCCGAGGGCAGCGCCTTACAACTTGACTCTACCGGTCTCGAGGGATCCGTAGCGTGCATACGTCGGGCGCCTGCCGGGAGGCTCTACGCCGCCTCGCGCCGGGGTGCCTCTCCGCTACACTACTTCTTCGAGAGCCACAATATCTGGATGAAGCTCGAGGGCCGTATCGAGACGGCGGCCAGCCACCAAGGCTTCGAGATTCACGAGATCGCCCCCCTCAGTGATTCCGTCATCTACATCGCGACGAGTAGGGGGCTGTTGCAGTGGCAACGGGGGCACGGCTACTCCAACGTACCGATGCCGCACGACCTCCTCGACGCCGATATACGGAGCGTGAAGCCTGCCGGCGGTGGGCTCTGGTTCACGGTCCAGGGCCAGGGGGCATATTTCTTACGCGATGGCAACCTTCACACGGTGGAGGGCATGCACAACTGGGCCTCATTAGACTTTCAACCCCGTGGACTCACTACCCTAGCTGCGGAGGAGCTCGTCCTTCTCAACGGTGGTCGCGTGATCAGGCTCCAGAACCCGACCCAGGACTTCCTGCCGCTTCGCCCGGGGATCATCTTCAGTACGCACGCCGGCAAGCTGTTCGGTGCCCGAGCAGTACCTGGGCAGCGCCTGAGCCTATGGCAAGGCGACAGCCTCTACGTCCACTACTCCCTGCCGGGATTCGCACCCGACCACCTGGTTGCCGGCTTCACGCTGGACGGCGTCACAGTACGCCCCGCACGCACGGTCTCCGGTCTCGCGGTGTTCGCCCCCCTGCTACCCGGCGACTTCGAGTTCTCGATCCGGGTTATCTCCCGGGAGAAGGGTTTTAGCGCAAGCGTGCACACGCAATCGGTACGCGTGATGCCATTCTGGTGGACGTCGGCCTTCGGGATCATCGTGATCGTGTTGCTGACCTCGCTCGTCGCTTTCGCGATCGTCTCCGTGTATACCCTACGCCAGCGCACGCTCGCCCGGGAGCTCGAGAACCTCGTCGCTGAGCGAACGCACGACCTACAGATCGCGCAGGACAAAGCCCAAAAGGCCAGCGCGGCGAAATCCATGTTCCTCGCCAACATGAGCCACGAGATTCGCACGCCCCTCAACGCCGTACTCGGGATGAGTAACCTCCTCCTCGAGTCGGAGCTCTCCTCGGAGCAGCGCAACTTCGCCGGAGCTATCCAGCGCGGGGGCAACTCCCTCCACGCCATCGTCGGCGATATTCTCGACTTCGCCGAGATCGACAACGGAACGGTCAAACGGCGCGATACCCTCACGAACCTTTCCGAGCTCATCCACGAGCTCATCGTCGGCCATAGCGACCATGCCTTCGACAAGGGTCTCTTCTTCGCCTACGACGTGGCCTCCCTCCCGACCCACGTTACCACGGATGCCCAGAAGCTACGTAGTGCACTCCGCCACTTGCTCGACAACGCGATCAAATTCACCGCCAGCGGGACCGTCCGACTGGACGTAGACTACGACCCCGCGAGCGCAGGGAACCAGGATTTACTCACCGTCCGAATTTCGGATACCGGCATCGGCATAGAGCCCGAGAACTACCGCCGCATCTTCGAGGTGTTCGAGCAGGCCGACAACTCCAACACGCGACGCTTCGGCGGGACCGGGCTCGGGCTCACCATCGTCCGTACTTACGCCGAGTGTCTCGGCGGGGAGGTGAACCTTGAGTCTACCTACGGGAAGGGATCGGTTTTCTCGCTTCAGATTCCCGTGCGTCCGGTGGTGAGGTACGCAGCCCAATGCGCGCTGGTCCGGCGGGAGGACCAGTTAAGGATATGGCCCGCGAGCACGCAGATGGGTTTTGAATCACAACTGCACCGCCTGTTCAGCGATGGCCACTTCGTCATCCCCGCCAGCGCCGACGAGGTCCTGCCCGGAGATATCCTGGTCTACGGTTTCACGGGCGTGGCAGATTTGGGCGCCTTTCGGCAAAACGCGCTCTATCGTCGATTTAGCGAAATCGGAGCTACGATCGCCATCGTCCGCTCGGAGCAACACAGCGCCTGGCTCGAGCTACAAGCTGGTGAACAAAGCGTAGCCTACCCGCTGAGCCCGAGTCAGCTCGTCGATCTCGCTCGCGCCTGGCGGCGGGAGAGGGCGGAGCAGCGCGAGCGGGACCAGCGCCCATCGGAATGCGCATCATCCCCGCATGGGGAACGAGCCGACGCCGCGGGGCCAAGCGTGGACGGAGGCGACGCAGACGCGTTTCCGCCTCCAGCTGCGCAGGCCAAGGAGCCGGCGAACGCGAGGCCAGTATTCTTTGACCTCGCAGCCGAGCACCCCCTACGGATCCTCGTGGCGGAGGACAACCTCATGAACAAGATGTTGATCCTTACGGTGTTGACGAAACTGGGCTACACCGCGGACTGGGTGGAAAACGGGCGCCTGGCCATCGAGCGTTTCGCGGCTGAGGCATACGATCTGATCCTCATGGATATCCACATGCCGGAGATGGACGGACTCCAGGCCACGCGTGAGATCCGCAAGCGATATTTCGAGCGACCGGTGACGATCTGTGCGCTTACCGCCAACGCGAGCGAGGAGGGGAGAGTAGAGTGCCTAGCCGCCGGGATGGACGACTTTATGACCAAGCCGCTACACGTCCCGGCACTCGTTGCCCGCCTCAGGCGCGTGGAGGGGCTAGCCAGTCGGATGCTCGCGCTCCAGAACACACAATCAACGGAGCTGAGCGGGGTTGAGTCGGGGCAAGGGGAGCGCCGGGATGCGACGGCTCAGGTTCGACACGCCTAGGCGAACGCCACGTCTAGCGCCTCCGCCATCTTGCCTACGGCCTCGTCGATGATGGCGTCTGTGTGGGCGGCGCTCACGAAGCCAACCTCGTAGCCGCTAGGACCGAGATACACCTCGCGCTGAAGGAGTTCGTGGTGGAGGGTCCGAAAGCGCTGCATCCCCTCCGGACGTATCTGATCGGCGCGCTCGATGCGCCCGCGGTCGAAGCAAAACCAGAAGATGCTCCCGATCGAGGGTACGGTAAGCTCGTAGCCCCGATCATCGGCAAAGGCCTGAATTTGGTCGGTGAGTCGGAGGGTGCGTTGGCGCAGGTCGGGGTAGAAGCCGGGTGCCAGTAGCTCGGTGAGCGTGGCGATCCCGGCGGCCATCGCTACCGGGTTGGCGCTCAAGGTCCCGGCTTGGTAGACGGGGCCCTCCGGGGCCACGGCACTCATGATGTCGCCCCTGGCGCCGTAGGCGCCGACGGGCATACCGCCGCCGATAATTTTGCCGTAGGTAACTATGTCGGGTTCGATCCCGTAGTAGCCCGCCGCCCCCGTGAAACCCACCCGGAAGCCCGAAATGACCTCGTCGAAGATGAGCATCGCCCCGGAGCTATAACAGTGAAGCCGAAGACACTGTAGGAATTGGCGGCGCTGGAGAAGGAGGCCATTGTTCGCCGGCACTGGCTCCACGATCACGGCGGCGATCTGGTCGCCGAGCGTCATGAACAACTCGTGTACCCGCGCCGTGTCGGCCAGCGGAAGCACGAGCGTTTTGTCGACGAAGCTCTTGGGTACACCCGCCGAGCTGCTCTCTCCGAAGGTTACTAGCCCGCTTCCGGCCTTCACCAACAGAGAGTCGACGTGACCGTGATAGCAGCCCTCGAATTTTAAGATCAGTTCACGCCCCGTGTAGCCGCGCGCGAGTCGGATCGCGGACATGACGGCTTCGGTGCCCGAGCTCACGAACCGCATTCGGTCGAGGTAGGGGTTGTTATCGAGGAGTAGCTTACCGAGTGCGTTTCCGGACGGCGTGGGGGTACCATAGCTCGTGCCACGCTCTACGGCGGCGATGATGGCCTCGCGGACGGCGGGGTGGTTGTGCCCGAGGATCATCGGCCCCCAGGAGCCACAGAAGTCGAGGAAGCGATTCCCGTCGACGTCGTAAAGGTAGCAGCCGTCGGCGCGCTCGACGAAGACCGGCGGGCCGGAGACACTTTTGAATGCTCGGACCGGCGAGTTGACTCCGCCGGGGAAATAGCCTTTAGCCTCCGCGAAGAGGCGGGCCGAGCGCTCGCGCTTGAGGTCTGTTACTACGGTCATTGCAGCAAATAAACCCCCGAGTCGGAGACGAGATATCCTTCCGGCGCCAGGACTCGTACACCGGGGTGAATGTTGCACACAGGCTACATATCCACAGCCGCTCTTTCGAGGTGTGCAAATCCGGTACTCCCTGAAAATGGGTATTTGCTACTTTTGACCCACTTATGGATGCATTCTCCTGTTCGCTAGCCGCAGCAGCTCTCGTCGACGGCCAGCACTTCTCGCTGCCGGGCTTCGGCACGATCGAAGGGATCTACATCCCGGCTTGGATCAATCACGTCAGCCGCGAGGTGGACCCCCCGCGACTTGACGTTCGGTGGACGCAACCGCCTCACGCCAGCGCGCAGACCTTCGCGGAGTTGCTCGTGAGCACCGGCGCGACCTCCGCGGAGGCCCATGAGATCGAGGGCGAGTGGCTTCGGGAGCTCTCGCGCGGTCGCGCCATTGCCATCGGTGACCTCGGAACGCTGCGCTTGAGTGACGGCGGTGGACTCGTGGACTGGACCCCCTCCGAGCGCGCACTGGCGTCCGCTTATTGGAGCGGGGGAGCCGTCGCCGTGGAGCCTTTGCCGAAGCGCGCGGCGGCACGCGAAGCGTCCTCCGGTGACGCCGGAGACGTCGAGCCGCGAGGCGTGGCGATCGCTTCGGTCGAGCCGACGGTGGTATCGACGGACGAGGACAGGCCGACGCGGGTTAAGCGCGTCCTTTCCCTCGCGCGGATTTTACGCTACGCGGCGATGTTCGCAGTGGTCTCGATCGGACTCGCGCTCTTGAGATCTGCTTTCTCGGAGCAGATCTCGGAGACGGAAAGCGCCCAGGCCATTGCCGTGAGTCAAGATCGCCTCAACCGTAGCCCGCTCGATCCTGCACCGCCGACCGCAGGCGTGCTCGACGAAGGGTTCGAGGCCCCGCTTTACAACCCGGCCTTCGGCCCGAGCGGCGCCATCGCCGCCGCGCCGCCGCGTCAAGTCGAGCAGGTGATCCGCTCGGCAGAGGGGCCCTCGGTAGCCGACGGGCCAGGCGCTCCCGCCCCCACGCAGCGCGCGACGCCAACCTCACCCAGCAAATCAGCCCCCGCTCGGTTGGCCCGCGAGCAGCAAGTGGATCCGGCGGATCTCGCCAGCCGAAGGCCGACTTCGACACGGAAGCCTGTAGCAGCTCAATCTACCAGTAAGAAACGGCCACGCGAGAAGGAGGAGGTGATCATCCTCGGTAGTTTCGGTAGCAACCAAAATGCCGCCCGCCTTACCGAGCGTCTCGCGGAGAAGGGCCTTCTGCCCTACGTAGACCAGCCCGGAAACCTGACCCGAGTCGGGGTATCTTTCACGGCGTCGAGCCAGGCAGAGGTCGACGCGATGTTGACGCGTATGCGGCGTGAGTTTAATTCGAACGCGTGGGTACTCGAATGAGGTAGTCGGTCGGCGTCCGCGGCAAAGCGGCCCGGCATTTGTGTACACTGGCGCATATGCGCCCACTCTATCTATTCATGTGTTTGGCGGTGTCGGTAGGCAGTCCATCGTTGTTGCTCGCGCAACAGGAGTCTATGACCATTACGTCCGTCACATCATCTGACCTCACCAAGCATAAAACCTCCAGCCGCCTCACGCGCTGGGAGATCAACGTCGGGACCGGCTTCACCGCTGGGGTCCTGACCGGGATTCCACAGACGAAGCCCGTGCTCCAAACCAACCTTGGCTATGCGGTAAACACGCGACTGTCATTGGGTCTAGCCTACGGTCGTGTGGAATTCAACCCGAGTGCCTTCCGTGACAAGAATGGCGTCGTCTCGCAGGAGACGAGCTTCAATCAGCACTACGGGGCGCGACTGAAGGGCGTGTTTTTGCGAAAGCAGATCGTCAACCTTTACGGGGGCGTACAACTCGGGGTCACGACTGCGCGGCAGACCTATACGCATGTCTTCCCGAGTGACTTCGTCGTCGAAGACCAGGCCGCGTACCTATCCGACAGGGCGACGCCTTTCTTTGCGCAGGGTCCGCAGGTGGGCGTGATCGGTTTCATGGGGGTCTGTGCCAACCTCCTTCCGCACCTCGCGGCTTACGCAGAGCTCGGCAATAATCTCGCATTGGTAAGCGGTGGCGTGACGGCTAAGTTCTAGGGACCCTACTGGGGCTACCTTCCCGGCGCCTAAGACCCACGTGATGTCACTGTTACAAGTTCCAGACGACCGCTTTTTTTTGATCGCCGGCCCCTGCGTAATAGAGGGGGAAGCCATTCTCCACGAGACCGCCGCACGCTTGGTCGACATCTGCGGGGTACTCAACGTTCCGCTCGTCTTCAAGTCCAGCTACCGCAAGGCTAATCGCACGGCGCTCAGCTCGTTCACCGGAATCGGCGACGAGGCCGGTCTCGCCTTGCTCGCCAAGATCGGCCAACGTTTCAGCGTCCCGACGATCACCGACATCCACGGCGACGACGATGCGGCCATGGCGGCCCCGTACGTTGACGTGCTCCAGATTCCCGCCTTCCTGTGTCGGCAAACTAGCCTCCTGCTCGCCGCAGGCGCGACGGGGCGGGTAGTGAGCGTCAAGAAGGGCCAATTCCTCAGCCCGGAGGCAATGCGCTTCGCGGCGGAAAAAGTGTCCAGCGTGCAGGGCAGCGAGGTGTGGCTGACGGAACGAGGGACCACCTTTGGGTACCAGGACCTGGTGGTGGACTTCCGGGGGATCCCGACGATGCGCGCGACGGGCTGTCCCGTGGTGATGGATTGCACGCACAGCCTCCAGCAGCCGAACCAAAGCACCGGGGTGACCGGGGGGCGACCGGCCCTCATCGAGACCATCGCGCGCGCGGCTATCGCCACCGGTGCCGACGGCCTCTTCATCGAGACGCACCCCCGTCCCGACCAGGCGCTGAGCGACGGTGCCAATATGCTGGCCCTCGACAAGATAGAGCGGCTACTGCGCCGTCTCGTCCGTCTGCGCGAGTCCGTGGCGGACATCGATTCGCAGGACTTTAATGCGTAGTCGGTGTACGGGACCGAGGCTTCGCGCGTTCTTCGTGCTATGCCCACCCGCGTTGCTTTCCTGAGTCTGGTACTGTTGTCTTGCACGGCGGTGGCCTCCGCGCAGTTCGCGAAGACCATGCACAGCAACTTCCCAACCGATGGCGTCGAGGTGATCGACATCAGACTCGTAGACAGTGTCACGGTCGACTACTGGGCCGGCAATACCATCCTGGTTCAGACCGACATCCGGCTGTACAACGCGAGCAAAGGCCTGTTCGACTTCCTCACCGGAGAGGATGGCCGATACCAGGTCGACGCCAGCACAGAGGGCACGACGCTCAATCTCGTCAACGTAAAGCCGAGTCGCGCGCCCTTGCAAACTAAGCAGGGTACCTGCCGCGAGGAAATCAACGTGAAGGTTTTGCTCCCAGTACATTTCGCCGGTGAAGGGATGGGGCCTTTCCGCGTGCAGGCTCCCGAACCCCCTATCCTCCCGCCGGCCGACACGCTCCCCGTTCGCGATAGCCTCAGGGTCTTCCCCGACTAAACTCGCCACCGTGGCTCGCGCCACGAATCAAAGGCCCGCGTCGTCGTTTCTTTGCGGGTCCCGCGCCGTCGCACAGATCGGCCGGCCCACCCCGCCCTCATGTATAAGGAAGTCGAGATTAGGCTTACTCCGGATCAAATCGCCGATCCGGTTGCGCTCCAGTCCGCGACTGCTAAGGCGTCGAAGGCCAAAGGCGCGTTCGACCACGTTTTACTACGTCGCTCGATCGACGCGCGGGGAAGGCGGCCCGTGTTCCGACTCCGGATCGGGGTGGCGCAAGGGGAGTGCCTCCCTAAGCCGCCCGTCTACCGGAAGCCCTACCTGCAAACTTCGAGTCGACCCACGGTCCACATCGTCGGCGCGGGGCCGGCCGGTTACTTCGCGGCCCTAAGCTGTCTGGAGCATGGCCTGAAGCCCATCGTGCTTGACCGCGGCAAAGACATCCGCGAGCGGCGCCGTGATCTGCGCGCGATCCAGCAGGAGGGCACCGTCAATCCGGACTCCAACTATTGTTTCGGCGAGGGAGGCGCCGGTACGTACTCCGACGGCAAGCTCTACACGCGCTCCCACAAGCGCGGCAACATCACCAAGGTGCTACACCTCTTGGTCGAGCACGGCGCGCCCGCCGACATCCTCGTGGATGCACACCCTCACATAGGGTCCAACAAGCTCCCCGGGATCATCGCGGCGATGCGAGCGACGATCGAGGCCCACGGCGGGGAGGTTCGCTTCGGGACGCACGTCGTGGATATCGGGGTCGAGGACGGTCGGGTGTGCTCACTAACCCTCGCCGACGGCTCCGAGCTAGCGATCGAGCTCGTAGTCCTGGCCACCGGCCACAGCGCGCGCGACATTTACGACCTGTTTTCGCGAAAGCAGTGGACCTTGGAAGCCAAACCCTTCGCACTCGGCGTGCGGATCGAACATCCGCAGGCCCTGGTAGACACGCAGCAGTACGGCGCGCCCGTGCGGCACCCCGAGCTACCGGCGGCTAGCTACAGCCTCGCGACGCAGGTGGCCGAACGGGGCGTCTTTAGCTTCTGCATGTGCCCCGGCGGACTTATTGTCCCGGCGGCAACCTCGCCCGGCGAGCACGTCGTCAATGGGATGTCACTCTCGCGTCGGGACAGCCCATATGCCAACAGCGGATTCGTGACCGCAGTCGACGAGCAGGACTGGGCGGCGTTCGCGGACCGCGGACCACTGGCGGGCCTCGCCTACCAGGCGGATGTCGAGCGGCGCTTCTTCGACGCCGGTGACGGATCGCAGAAGGCCCCGGCGCAGCGGGTGTCCGATTTTCTGGCGGGGCGGCTTTCGCCAAAACTTAACAGTACTAGCTACATCCCGGGCGTGTACTCCGCGCCGATCCACGAGCTTCTACCGGCCCCGGTGGCCGCACGCCTCGCCGCCGGCCTGAGGCAACTCGCGCGTGCCATCCCGGGCTACGTGAGTGACGCCGGGCAACTCGTCGGGGTCGAGAGCCGTACGAGTGCTCCGGTGCGCATCCCGCGTGACGCCGTCACCCTCATGCACCCGGATATCGCGGGTCTCTACCCCTGCGGCGAGGGCGCCGGCTACGCGGGAGGGATCCTGAGCGCCGCGATGGACGGCCAGCGCGTGGCCGCGACCATCGCCGCTCACGTGGCTGCCTGAACCGATCAACCTGTATGAAGCACTACCTCGATTTGCTCGGTCGCCTGACCGTCGGCGCGTTCTTCATCGGCGAGGCCTACGACTGCATAGCGCACCCGGTGGGCACGAAGGCGAAGATGCTGAATTATGGGATCAGCTGGCAACCGGAATTGCTGCTTTGGGCCGGGGCTATGTGCCTGGCGCTAGGTAGTCTGCTGCTCGTGTTCGGTTACCGAAGCCGGCTGGCGGCGGTGCTGCTCCTCATGTACTGGCTGCCGGTCAGCTTTGCGGTCAATCCCTTCTGGGACGTGCCCGGAGGTGAGGTCCGCGAGACGCTCCTGAGTCTGATGCGCTACCTCGCGATCGCTGGCGCGCTACTGCTAATCGTGGCCCACGGCACCGGTCGCTTCGCGGTGCGCAAGCTGCTGGCCTCGGCGAGGTCCTGAGCTTTCAAGACATCCGGCGTAGATAGGTGATGGTGGGTTTTGGCGAAAGCCTGAGCGGTCGCGGTTGGGGCCAAGGCCACGGCTATGCTGCCAGGGAGTGCCCGCAATGCTTGCAGAAGGCTGCGTCGATGTCGTGGTCGCTCGCCCCGCAGTACCGGCAGCTCTGGGTGGAGATTTCTTTGGAGAGTTTGCTTTGATTAGCGAATTCCGCCGTCACGATCCCGGTCGGCACCGCGATCACGGCGTAGCCGAGAATCATGACGATGGCGCTGATGAATTGCCCGAGGCTGGTCTGCGGCGTGATGTCGCCGAAGCCTACCGTGGTCAGGGTTACGATGGCCCAGTAGACCGACAGCGGGATCGACGAGAAGCCTTCGTTGGTCGCGCCCTCGATAACGTACATGATGGCGCCGACGATGACGACGATCATGGTAATGGCGAACAGGAATACCGAAATCTTGCGCTGGCTCGCCTTGAGGCTCCGGGTAATCATCTCGCTCTCGCTGAGGTAGTGACCGAGCTTGAGCACTCGGAACACCCGCAATAGGCGCACGGCGCGCACCACGGTGAGGGCCTGCGTCCCGAAGACGAAGAGACTGAGGTACGTCGGGAGGATGGCGAGGAGGTCGACGACGCCAAAGAAGGACCAGGCGTAGGACCGCGGGCGCTGTACGATCATTAGCCGGAGAACGTACTCGGCCGTGAAGACGAACGTGAACACCCACTCCAGCGTGAGGAGAAGCTCGTGGTACTGGTGCTGGATCCTGGGGACGCTCTCAAGCATGACGACGATCACGCTCGCGGCGATGAGGACGAGGAGCGTGATGTCGAAGGCGCGGCCCGCGGGGGTGTCGGCCTCGAAGACGACCGTGTGCAGGCGGTGGCGCCAGTTCTGCGCTTGGGGGATATTATCGGGCGTGGTCATCGCCCGCTAACATACTCTCCCGAGTTCTGCTAACTTGGGCCTGTCCCGCCAATTCCTGCAAAGCCTCTGAAGATGACGAAGTCGATTAATGCCATCATCGTCGAGGACGAAGTCCGCGGTCTCATCAACCTCAAGGCCATGCTCGCCGAACACTGTCCGCAGGTGGCGATCATCGGGGAGGCCGGCACCCTCGAGGACGCCGAGCCTTTGATAGACAAGTGTAGGGGCCAAATCGACCTGGCGTTCCTGGACATCAACCTGCCGGACGGCCAGATCTTTGCGCTGCTGGACAAGCGCAAGCCCCTGGGATTCAACGCCATCTTCGTGACGGCCTTCGACCAGTTCGCGATCAAGTCCTTCGAGTACGCGAGTATCGGGTACATCCTTAAGCCTATCGACCCCTTTGCCCTGGCGGCGGCCGTCGAGCGACACAAGGTGCAACGGCGCGACTCGATCGACGAGCGCCTCGACCTCGTACAGCAGAACCTGGCCACGAGCAAATTCGACAAGATCACCATCTCCGCCGTTGACGGAATGTACTTTTTGGCAATAGCCGACATTTTACGCATCGAAGCCGACGATAACTATTCCCATATTTACACCAAAGAGGGCCAGCGCTTTACGGTCTCCAAGACCATCAAATACTACGAAGACCTCCTGCGCGAGGAGAAATTCTTCCGCGTGCACAAGTCCCACATCATCAATCTGAACTACATGACAAAGTTTGTGAAAGGCGAGGGCGGCTACGTCGTGATGAACGACCGGAAGGAGATCCTCGTGAGCCGACGGCGGCGGACGCCCTTCATGGACCGCATGCGGGTTCTCGGGGCCAACGTACCTGGATAAGGGGAATTTGAGCAAAAATTGTTTGTTATCAACACATGGCCCGCTTATTGCATGTGTGGCAATACATTACCCTCGATATCGGTCCCCGGTATTTTGAGAAAACTTACTACAATGTTCAACTGGCACAAAAGGGAGGAGACTTCGACAACGAAGCGGACGATTGAGGAGCTCCGCAGGCAGCTCCGCACGCTCGACTCCGAGCGGATGCGGGGGATCAAGGGCGGTCAGGGCCTGAAGGTGGCTCAGCCCATCTTACTCACCTGCGGCGGCTGGCTGCCGCAGTAGCCTTCGGCCTTACCCACCCAAGCATATTTGTGTCCCCCGGGACTTAGATTTGGGGCGTGACACCCCAATATCTGGCTACGGCCTCCGCGGCTCGCGCCGATGAGACGGTGCTCGAGCGCACCCTCGTCGAGGCCGAGGACCTCGCATTCACAGACCCGAGTGCAGCACGCAAAATGCTGCTGCCCTTTCGCTCTTTGGTGGACGGACTTGCCGTTTCTTCGGCGCACCTAGAGATCGGCTGTCGGCAGCTGCTCGGCAATCTCGCCAATCAGGAACTCGACTTTCCGCTCGCAGAGACGGAGTTGGCCGCCGGGCTGGAGCGCGCGATCGTCGCCGGCCTTTCGGCAAAACAAGCCGAGCTCATCGCGGATCTACTCGGTCCGCTGCTCAATCAAGACAAGATTACCGAGGTTGCCGACTTCCTGGACGCCGCCAAGGCGATCGCCAAGGAGTTCGCCCCAGAGGCCACCTGGCCCCTCCTCACGAGACAAGGGTTCTTACAGCTTCGCGTCGGCGATCACGGGGAGGCGTTCGCGAGTTTTGCGGAAGCGCAACGCTTGCAACACGCCGCCGCCGGGCAACCGCTCACGGTCCGGCGCGCCTACTACGCATCTTTACTGCAGGCTGGTCTAGCCAAGCTGTACACCGTGGGCCAGGACTTCGCCCGCGGTGTCGCCGCCTACCGGGAGGTCGTGGCGATCTCCGAGCGCTACCGCCTGCGCTCGCGACTCCCGTACCACTACCTCGAGCTCGGCCGGGCGCTCATGCTGGTAGACGCCCAAGCCGAGGCCGAGGACAATTTCCGGAGGGCGGTCCAGACCGCGAGCGAGCACGACCGCCTCGCGAAGGCAGCCGCGCTTGCCAACCTCGGATACTACGCCTCGCGCGACTGGCGCTACCACGAGGCCGAGCAGCTCTTCGGCGAGGCGGAGCACCACTACAAGGCCGCCAACGCTAACGCCTTCCCGGACCTGGCGATGGTCTACGTCTGGCGCGCAGAGATGGCCGCGGCCCGTGGCGACAGCAGGGCCGAGGGCCATATGCTGGCCCAGGCCCTCGAGCAGGCACAGCAGGGTGACGACCTCTCCCGGCAGGCGTTCGTCAGCGAAAAACTCGCCGACTACCACGCGCGACAGGACGACTACGGCATCGCCTACGAGTATCGACTTTACTACGAGGAGCTCCAGCGCGCCGTCGATATCGCTAGCAACGCGCGCCGCATCTCGGAGCTCGAGCTGCGGCACGAACTGGAGCAGCGCCGCCGGGAAGGCGAGCTGCTTCGCCTGCGGGCCAATCGGCTCCAACTCAAGGCTCTGCGGGCGCAGATGAATCCACACTTCATCTTCAATGCCCTCAACGCCATCCAGGAATTTATTACGAGCCACCGCGCCAGCGACGCGGCTGCGTACCTGGCGAAGTTCGCCAAACTCATGCGCCGAAGCCTAGAGTACTCCGAGCGCGAGAGCATCAGCCTCGAGGAGGAGATCGAGTTCCTCGACGAGTACCTTTCCCTGAATCAAGCCCTGCGCTACCAACGGTCCTTCACGTACGAGATCACCGTGGCCGAAGACCTCGAGGAGGACTTAATTCGTCTGCCGGCCATGCTGGTGCAGCCCTACTTAGAAAATGCTCTCGAGCACGGCATCCGAATGGTGCCCGAGGGGCACGTCACGCTCGAGTTCGACTCGCCTGACGAGAACGAAGATCTCTTGATCATCCGGATTACGGATAATGGCGTCGGGCGTGCCGCCGCCGCCAGCAGGTCTGTACCGAAAAGTCACAAATCTTTGGGCACGGAGATCACGCGGCATCGCCTCGAGCTGCTCAATGACGGCGAAGACGTTACGGAGGTGGTTTTCAATGATTTATACGATCGCAATGGAGGAGCCGCCGGGACGGCCGTCACGATAACCTTGCCCATCCGTTGGGCGAGCTAAAATAAATTTTCTGTCGGCAGAGTAAAATGAACCTAGTTGGCACGGGGGATCGTAAACAGGGACAGTTTTCTCAATCTGTTTAGTGCTCCTGCACCCGATGTCCAGCGGTGATCCCCCCTGATCCGCGAAACAGAAGGATAGCAGGGGCTTTTTTTGCGCTGCACGGTCGGGAGCCCACCGGTCTGAGCTTTGAAAGTGCGCAGTGCGTGCCCACGATCCGCTATTGGGGCTCCCTATAAATTCCCCCCGTTCGCGCCTCTCCCCCTGCCCAAGGCGCGACCAAGACGCGGGTTCTATAGTCGAGCGAGCACACTCACGTTCCCCTTCACCTTGTCGCCTACCTCGACCTCGATGCGGGTGCCGAGTGGGAGGAAGAGGTCCACGCGGCTCCCGAACTTGATAAAGCCGATGTCGACGCCCTGCTCGACGCGCTCACCCTCGTCGCAGTAGCTGACGATGCGCTTCGCCATGGCGCCGGCGATCTGGCGCAGGAGGATTTCGGCGTGGGAGTTGCCAATCACGACGGTGGTCCGCTCGTTTTGCTCGGAACTCTTCGGGTGCCAGGCCACGAGGTATTTACCCTCGTGGTAGCGGAAGTAGTTGACCACGCCGCTGATCGGGGAGCGGTTGACGTGGACGTTGGTGGGCGACATGAAGATGGAGAGCTGGAGCCGCCGGTCTTTGAAGTACTCTCTCTCGTCGGCTTCCTCGATGACGACCACGCGGCCGTCTGCCGGGGCGAGGACCACGGTTTCGCTCGTTAGTAACACCTCGCGGCTCGGATTGCGAAAAAAATAAGCTATGAAGCCGAACACCAGTACCGCCAGCGTAACGAAGGGCCAGATGAAGCGCGGCATGAGCCATGCGAGTAGGCCACCCAGGATGAGCAAGAACACTGCTGCGACGGCTAACATTCGCCTGCCTTCCGGATGGATCTTCCACATATAATTGATTCCTAGCCACCTACCTCAACAGGGGCCTTTGACGGTAGTTGCCTAACGGACGAAGATGAGGTAAGCCGACACGAACGGCAGCAAAAAAATAAATGCGTCAAACCGATCGAGGATCCCGCCGTGTCCCGGGAGGAGGTCGCCGGAGTCCTTAACGTTCAGGCTGCGCTTCAGCATCGACTCGACGAGGTCACCCAGGCTCCCGAAAATCGCGACGATGACGCCGATTACGAGCCACTCGCGGTGCCCGAGCACGGGCATCAACTCAGCGAGTACTTGCGTGCTCGCGAGCACGAGCAGCGCTCCGCCGGCGAAGCCTTCCCAGGTTTTCTTCGGACTGATGCGAGCGAAAAGGGGCTTCTTCCCGAAAGTGCTCCCCGCGATGTAGGCCCCGGTGTCGCTCAGCCACGTGAGCATGAGTACCCCGAGCACGAGTTGCCAGTCGAAAACACCGGTCCGGAAGGCCACGAAATCCAACATCGCGAAAGGCGCCCCGATATAGATCATACCGAGCACCAGCAATGCGACATTTTCGAATGGGTGTTTCGAGCCCGCGAAGAGCTCGTAGATGAAGGTCATGAAGAGGAGCGGGAAGAAGACCAGGAGGATGACGAGCAGTAGGTCATCGCGGGTGGGCAGCCAGTTCAGCATGATCGCCGCCGCCGTGAGGTGGGGGACGATCCCAAGGGCGATCCCGAGCGCAATCCGCATCCGGTCGCGGCGCATGTACCGATCGAGCACCATCTTGTAGAACTCCAGTAGGCACAGGATGGTGACGATGGCGAAGAGGACTACGAAGGAGTAAGGCCCCCCAAGCAGACCACCGACGATGAGGGCTACGAAGATGACGGCGCTCACGGCCCGAGTACGTAGTCCTTGCATGCGGGGCGGAAAGTAAGCGCCTGCGGCGACTAGGCTTCTAACTCGTCGAGTAACGAATCCTCCGCTCGGTCGACGGGGTGGTCGTCGGGTCGGAGGAAGGGGAGGCCGTAGTGTAAGGCTCCAGCTGCGACCGCCGCGCTGGCGAGTCCCCAGACGACCGAGGGGTGTTTGCCGGCCGCCTCGCTCGCCTCCGCGGCCACGTCGATCGCGCCGAGCCGCGCCGCCACGGCCTGTACCCCATTAAATAAAGCATGGGCGACGATTGGAATCCACAGACGCTGGCTGTTGAAGGCCAGGAAACCGAGTACCGCCCCGAGGAAGACGCGCGGCAAGATACCGGCAAACTGTAAGTGGACGAGACCAAAAAAACCCGCCGTTACCCAGATTCCGAAGTGCGCGCTCCCGGTCATGCGGATAAATCCGGGTTGGAGTAAGCCTCGGAACACCATCTCCTCCCCGAAGGCCGGCAAGAGCGCTATTGCCAGCAGTACAACCACGAACACAGAGCTGGAGGTGTTGACGATGATCTCCTCGAGGATATGGGCTACGTCACCCTCGATCGCGGCCTGCCACTCGCTCAGGTCCACGCTGAGGTTGAGTTGGGCTAAGTAGGCGGTAAACGGGACGGTCGCCACGAAGATCATGACGCCTACCAGCAGCCGGAGCGGCAGCGGGAGGGGCCGCAGGCCAATGGCCCGGAGCCACTCCCCCCCGAATAGCGTCCGCGCCGCGATGATGGCCGGGAGGAGGTAGCTCACGGCCTGGGTGATGACGAGCATCACCATGAGCTGCACCGGCGCGAGGGCAGGGAGGCCGCCTTGCAGGTCCTCAATCGAATAGCCCAGGGCTAAGAGGCCTAGGATAGCCGCGACCTGCGCCACGAGCGCCCCGGCCATCGCGTACGCCAGCGTCACCCAGATCCTGCGCCGGGCGTCGGCGGCGTGTATCTCCTGTTCGGTCATTCTACCTTTGTCGTTCACGTTGCGCCCGCCAAGATGACCAGACTTAGTGTAAACATCAATAAGATCGCCCTGCTCCGCAACGCACGCGGGGGCCGAGTCCCGGATTTGCTCCAGGTCGCCCTCAATTGCGAGCGCTTCGGGGCCCAGGGCATCACCGTGCACCCAAGACCCGACGAGCGCCACGTCCGCATGGACGATATCCCCGTTTTGGCGGAAGCCGTCACGACCGAGTTCAACATCGAAGGCTACCCGTCGGATGACTTCATCCGACTCGTGCTCGACACCCGACCCGCACAAGTCACACTCGTCCCCGACGCCCCCGGCCAGCTTACCTCCGACCACGGCTGGGACGTGATCAAGGAGAGGTCCCGCATCCGAGACCTCGCCGACACCTTCCGCCAGGCCAACATCCGCCTCTCGATCTTCCTCGACCCCGACCTCTCCCAGGTGGAAGCCGCCGCCGAGACAGGGTCTGATCGCATCGAGTTCTACACAGGCCCCTACGCATACGGCTTTCGCCAAAACGCTGAACAGGCGGTGTTGCCGTATCGCCAGGCGGCGATCAGGGCTCACGAACTCGGCCTCGGCATCAACGCCGGCCACGACCTGGATCATCAAAATCTTTCCTTCTTCTGCAGGGAGGTCCCTCACGTAGCGGAGGTAAGTATCGGGCATGCGCTCGTGGCAGAGGCTTTGTATTTGGGGTTGCACAATACGATACAAGGCTACCGGCAGCAGATAGAGCTGGCCTTCCGATAATCACGTCTACCGCGCCTGCGGCGGGCTTAACGCAAAGGCGCAAATGAAAACGCAAAGGTCGCAAAGGCTTGTAGGTCATGCGACCACGACACTACCGGTAAGCCCGCTGCAAAAGCCTTTGCGCCCTCCGCGCCACTGGGCCTTTGCGTTGGGCTTACTCCCCAGCGGGGCTTAGACTAGATTCCCCAAAGGGCCCCCTAGTCACGCGCCTCACCCCATTGCGTCGTTGCAGGCGCGTTAGCACAGTCATCACCGAACCAAATTTCGCCTGATAACTTTCCTCTTGTTTACCACCACCGGAATACCTACATTTGCCGGCTCAAAACTCAACCCGAACGTAAGCCTATGCTGATCATCGATGTAAAAGAGGGCGAAAGCATCGACCGCGCGCTCAAGAAGTACAAGCGCAAATTCGAACGCGCTGGCCTCATGCGCTCCGTGCGCGACCGCAAGTACTTCACGAAGCCGAGCGTCAAGCGCCGTGAGGAGGTCCTCAATGCGGTCTACAAGAAGCAGACTTACGGCACGTCGTAAGACCGCCGGCTCTCGACACGTCCGTCACTTAGCTTCGCGCTAAACCTACTTTGAGCGTGTCTACAGAGATCGAGGTCTTCGGTGACTACCTCCGCTACGAGCGGCGACTCGCGCCCTTGAGCACACAGGCCTACCTCACCGACGTACGTCAACTGTCCACCTACCTGGAGGATTTCTATGGCCCGATCGCACTCGCTGCGATCGGGCCATCGCATTTGCGGAGTTACCTGTTGCACCTATCGGGACTCGGAGTAGCCAACGTCACGCTTTCGCGAAAACTCACCTCTCTTCGGAGCTTTTTTGCCTTTGGCGTGGAGCACTTGGGCTGGCCGAATGACCCGACGGCGCTACTGTCTAGTCCGAAGAAGCCCCACCACTTGCCACCGGCGGTGGATGAGGTGCAGCTGGGTGCTTGGCTGAAGTCGGATGCGTTCGGGGAGGATTTTTCCGGGCAGCGAGATTTGACCGCGGTGATGACGCTCTACTTATTAGGTCTGCGGCGAGCGGAGCTGCTGTCGATGACGCTCGCGGACATTTCCTCGGGGGCGGATAAGCTGCGGATTACGGGCAAGCGCGGTAAGACACGCGTGCTGCCGGTACCGCAGGTGCTCCGCACGCAGTGGGACCATTATCTTGGTCTGCGGGTAGCGAGTTTTGGCGACAGCCTACCGGCAAGTGTCTCGGATCAAAACTCCAGCGCCTTCCTCACCGACAAGGGTAAGCCACTGTACGCGAAGGCGGTCTACAACCTCGTCCGTAAGCACCTCGAGAGCGCTGGCTGGGTAGAAGGTCGCTCACCTCACTTACTGCGTCACGCCTTCGCCTCCCACCTCATGGACGGTGGCGCAGATTTGCGAAGTGTGCAAGAGTTGATGGGCCATGCGAGCCTGGCGTCTACGCAGGTGTACCTACACGCCAGCGCAAAGCGATTGCTGGAGGTCTACGCAAAGGCGCACCCTCGGGCGAATGGCGAAACGTAATCTTAGCCAAATAATCGACTGGTCTGTGTTGCGTAGCCTACCTATTCATGGTAGCTTAGTGCCGTTCTGCCAAATCCAGGACACGAGACCCGTATGACGATACAAACAGTTGCCCCACAGTTCAAGGCCGACGAGAAGCTGCTGGCCTACATCGAGGAGAAGCTCAATAAGCTCTCACAGGTTTACGACAAGATCATCACCTGCGACATCACCCTCCGGCTCGAGAACAGCGGCCAGGTTCGCGACAAGATCGCGGAGGTCAAGCTGAAAGTGCCCGGCGCTACGTTGGTCGCTAGCGAAAATCAACGGACCTTCGAGGCCGCCGTCGATCTGCTTATCGACAAAATGAAGCGCCAGTTGAGCCGCTACAAGGATCGGAAGGCCAAGTAGGGTAGGGGCGCGGAGGGGGGCTAGGGGTTCGAACTGAGACGGCGTCACGGCCGTTACGTGAGCCAAACCCGCTTACATGCAGATTCAGTTAGCCGACTTCCCGGACAACGGGAACCCCGATCTAAAATCCTTCGCTACCCAGAAGGTCGAGCGCCTCCAGAAATTCTACGACCGCATCGTCGACGTCGACGTGTACCTTAAGTCCGGCAATGACCCCGCCGGCGAGGCCACGGCCGAGTTGCGGGTCAATATCCCGACCACGCGCCTGTTCTGCACCGAGCACGCCAACAGTTTCGAGGAGGCCATCGACAAAGCGAGCCACGCCATGGAGCGCCAACTGATCAAGTGGAAGCAGAAGCACTCAGACCACTAGGCGAGTCGCGAACGGCGTAGCGCCAATGAGGCAGAAGAATTTCTGACTTGCTTGGCCTGCGAAACGACGTAAAATACTATCTTTGCCCCGCCTTAGCGAAAACTGAGGTGGGGCGCCTTTTTTTGAGCCCTGCCGCTGCCATAGGCTACTTCTTTGACATACAGGATCTTGTGTGGATCTATTGGGCCGCAATCGGTCTGTTCTGAGCGCTCGCGCGGGCGGTCGGAGCCGATGCCAGTGTAGCTCAGTTGGTAGAGCAGCTGATTTGTAATCAGCTGGTCGGCGGTTCGAGTCCGTCCACTGGCTCAACGTTTTACACAAGATTTATCCGGGGGTGCGCCACAGTTGGAGAGGTGGGCTGGACTGTAAATCCAGTGATTCGTCTGAGTTGGTTCGAATCCATCCACCCCCACGCATTTGCGGGAGTAGCTCAGTTGGTAGAGCATCAGCCTTCCAAGCTGAGGGTCGCGAGTTCGAATCTCGTCTCCCGCTCCGCTTCACTACAGGCGGAGCGCGATCGGAGGTCAAACGTGACTTCGCTCGATCGACGCATTCTCTAAAGCGCCGACGTAGCTCAGGGGTAGAGCACTTCCATGGTAAGGAAGGGGTCGTGAGTTCAATTCTCACCGTTGGCTCACAGCACCGCTACTTGATGACTCCTCGGAGGCGGAATGGCGGCAAGACAATTCAACAACTAGGTTCCCTCCGGTAGCGGGGCGCCGACCGGGCCCTCGGGCCCCGGTGATCACGCTCCACATTTTAAAACGGTAACAAACCACGACCATGGCTAAGGAAACATTTTCCAGAAACAAGCCGCACCTCAACATCGGAACCATCGGCCACGTCGACCACGGTAAGACGACCCTGACGGCTGCGATTACGAGCGTGCTCGCCGAAAAAGGCCTCGCTAAGAAGCAGAGCTACGACTCCATCGACGCCGCTCCGGAGGAGAAAGAGCGCGGTATCACGATCAATACGGCCCACGTCGAGTACGAGACGGTGAATCGTCACTACGCTCACGTCGACTGTCCAGGCCACGCCGACTACGTCAAGAACATGGTCACGGGTGCCGCCCAGATGGACGGTGCGATCCTCGTGGTTGCCGCTACCGACGGCCCGATGCCACAGACGCGCGAGCACATCCTGCTCTGCCGCCAGGTAGGCGTCCCGAACATCGTGGTCTTCATGAACAAGGTCGACCTCGTCGACGACCCGGAGATGCTGGAGCTCGTCGAGATGGAGGTTCGCGAACTGCTCGACCAGTACGAGTTCGACGGTGACAACGCCAAGATCATCCAGGGTTCGGCCCTCAAGGCTCTCGAGGGAGATGCCGACGCCGTGGCCAAGATCATGGAACTTATGGATGCCTGCGACAGCGATATCGCTGAGCCAGAGCGTCTGATCGACCAGCCTTTCCTCATGCCAATTGAGGATGTGTTCTCGATCACGGGTCGTGGGACGGTAGCTACCGGTCGTATCGAGCGCGGTATCACCAACGTAGGTGACCCCGTGGAGATCGTCGGTATGGCCCCTGCTGGCTCTAAGCCACTCCTCTCCACCGTAACCGGTGTCGAGATGTTCCGCAAGCTGCTCAACCGCGGTGAGGCTGGTGACAACGCCGGTATCCTCCTGCGTGGAATCGACAAGGACGCCATCCGTCGCGGCATGGTGATCTGCAAGCCGGGTAGCGTCAAGCCACACACGCAGTTCAAGTGCGAGGTGTACGTCCTGTCAAAGGACGAGGGCGGTCGCCACACACCATTCTTCAACGGCTATCGCCCACAGTTTTACTTCCGTACCACGGACGTGACCGGTGATTGCAAGTTGCCAGAGAACGTAGAGATGGTGATGCCGGGGGACAACGTCTCGATGGAGGTCAACCTCCTCAACGCCATCGCCATGGAGAAAGGCCTCCGTTTCGCTATCCGCGAGGGTGGCCGTACGGTGGGTGCAGGCCAGGTTACCGAGATCATCGCGTAGCTTCGCAAAATCGGAAGCCGTCGAAAGCTTCCACGACCGAGGATTTAGCGCCCTTTAGGAGGGGCTAAATCTTCGTGTTTACGGGTGTAGCTCAGTTGGTAGAGCATCGGTCTCCAAAACCGACGGCCGGGGGTTCAAGTCCCTCCGCCCGTGCAAGTTCAAGGTTCGAGTTCGAGTTTTGCCGAAAGGCGTTTTGCCGAAAGGCGTGTAACACAGCCGCTCGAAAGCGGTATACCGTGTATGGGAAGTCTCCAAACCTACGTCCGGGAAGCCTACAACGAGCTGGTCAACAACGTGACCTGGCCGACGTACGCCAACCTTCAGAACGACACCATCGTGGTGATCGTCGCGACGCTCCTGTTCGCGCTCATCATCTTCGGCATGGATACGATCGCCAACTTCGTGCTCTCGAATATCTACAAGCTCAATAGCTAGGTCGCGGCTTTCGCCAAAACCTGCTGCACCCGCACCCCCGACCCCGCATGGAAACCACCACCGAAACCGATGAGAAGAAAGTCACCCGCTGGTACAGCCTGCGCGTGATCTCCGGTAAGGAGCGGGTCATCAAGGAGCGCATCGAGCAAGAGGTGACGCGCAACGGCTGGAACGAGGACGTGATCAGCATCGTGGTCCCGACCGAGAAGATCTTCAAATTCCGCAACGGGAAGAAGGTGATCACGGAACGTAACATCCTCCCCGGATACATCCTCGTGGAGGCCGTCGACGACTTCCTCAACGGCGAGACCGTCGGCGTGATCGCTGGGCTACCCAACGTGATGCACTTCCTCGGGAAGAACAACCCGATCCCGATGCGAGAATCGGAGGCCAACCGTCTCCTCGGCAACGTGGACGAGAATCAGGAAGCCGAAGATGTGCTGATCGAGCCTTTCCTCGTCGGCGAGACGATCAAGATCGTCGATGGACCGTTCAACGGTTTCGTGGGTGACGTGCAGGAGATTTACGAAGAGAAGAAGAAGTTGAAAGTCATCGTCAAGATCTTTGGCCGCGGCACGGAGGTCGAACTGAACTTTAACCAGGTAGAAAAGCAGATGTAATCACCGCCGTCGCGCATCGAAGCGACGGCATCACCGTGGGAGGGCGGCTTCGGTGCCGCTCGCTCGACCACAAGGATTTAACTCATGGCAAAGGAAGTAGAAACGTATATCAAGCTCCAGGTCAAAGGCGGCGCCGCTAACCCAGCACCGCCGGTTGGACCGGCCCTCGGTTCGAAGGGCGTCAACATCATGGAGTTCTGCAAGCGCTTTAATGCTGCAACCGAGGACAAGCGCGGCAAGGTCGTGCCGGTCGTTATCACGGTCTTCAAGGACAAGACATTCGATTTCGTCCTCAAGACAGCGCCAGCTGCCGTCCAGCTCCTCGAGGCTTCGAAGTTGAAGGGAGGATCGGGTGAGCCGAACCGCGTCAAGGTCGGCTCCGTTGACTGGGACCAGATTCGGGCGATCGCCGAGGACAAAATGGCCGACCTGAACGCTTTCAAGATCGAGAGCGCGATGAAGATGGTCGCCGGCACGGCCCGCTCGATGGGGATCACCATCAAGGGCGACGCCCCGTTCGCGACCGAGGCTTAAACACATCACTCATAGGGAGCCCGGTGCCGAGCGATCGAGCACGGGCGTTCGCACCTAAATTTTATTATGGCTAAGATTGGAAAGAAGCGCCGCGCCGCTGCCGAGAAGGTAGACGCGGCCAAGCTGTACCCGCTCGAGGAGGCGATGGCGCTCATCAAAGAGGTCAACACGGCCAAGTTCGACGCGAGTGTCGACCTGCACATCCGCCTCGGGATCGACCCACGTAAAGCGGATCAGGCGCTCCGTGGCACGGTTACCCTCCCGCACGGCACCGGTAAGGTCAAGCGCGTGCTCGTGTTCTGCACCGACGACAAGGTTGAGGAGGCGCTAGCGGCAGGAGCCGACTACGCGGGCCTCGACGAGTTGGTCGACAAGATCGCCGGCGGTTGGTTCGAGTTCGACGTCGCCATTGCACAGCCGAACGTCATGGTGAAAGTTGGCCGCATCGGTCGCGCCCTCGGTCCTCGTGGCCTGATGCCTAACCCGAAGACCGGTACCGTGACCCCGAACATTGCCGCGGCAGTCGAGGATGTCAAAGGCGGTAAGATCGCGTTCCGCGTCGACAAGACCGGTATCATCCACTCGAGCATCGGACGGGTTGGCTTTTCGCCGGACCAGCTGCGCGACAACGCCCACGAGCTGCTGTCGACGATCTCGCGGATCAAGCCTTCCAGCGCGAAAGGCATTTACTTCAAGTCCATCACTACTGCCTCGACGATGAGTCCCGGCGTCAAAGTCGACCCCAAGGTTTACCGCTAGTCGGTGACTCTCAAAACGCAATTCTCATGACCAGAACAGAGAAAAACGACGTCCTCGAGTCACTGAAGGTGAAGTTCGCCGAGGCTGAGTACTTCTACATCGCCGACGCCTCCAAGATGAGTGTCGCCGATTCCAACGCCCTCCGCGCGGAGGCGTACAAGGTGGGTGTCACGATGCAGGTCGTCAAGAACACCCTCGCCCGCAAGGCCCTCGAGGCCGTGGCTGAGGAGCGCAATCTCGACGAGATCTACGAGGCGCTGAAAGGCCCATCGGCGATCATGTTTACGGAAAATGCCAAAGCCCCCGCGTCGCTGATCAAGGCTTTCCGCAAAACTCACGCTAAGCCGCTTTTGAAAGCAGCCTACATCGGGAGCGCCATCTACGTCGGCGACGACCAGTTGGACGCCCTGACGAAGATCAAGTCGAAAGAGGAACTCCTCGGCGATGTGATCCTTCTGCTGCAGAGTCCGATCAAGAACGTGCTCGGCGCCCTTCAGTCGGGTGGCCAGACGATCAGCGGCCTCCTCAAGACGCTCGAGCAGCGCGGCGAGGCAGCGTAAATCGCAGTCGAACTCTATACACCCCATTTCCTAAGGCTTCCAAGCTAACCGTGCTTCTTTTCCTTCACGCGTAGCATTAAAAATTGTCCATCATGGCAGATCTAAAACAACTCGCCGAGCAGCTCGTCAACCTCACCGTCAAAGACGTGAGCGAGCTCGCCACCATCCTCAAGGATGAGTACGGCATTGAGCCAGCAGCAGCCGCTGTGGCCGTCGCATCCTCCGGAGGCGGAGGAGACAGCGGCGAGGCCGTCGCCGCTGAGCAGACCGAATTCACCGTCACTCTAACTTCCGCCGGTGGCGCGAAGCTCGGTGTCGTTAAGGAGATCAAGGGCCTCCTAGGTCTCGGTCTCAAAGAGGCTAAGGACCTCGTCGACTCGGCTCCGGCCGTCGTCAAGGAAGGTGTAAGCAAGGAGGAAGCCGAAAGCCTCAAGACCGCCCTCGAGGCCGTCGGAGCTTCGGTGGAGGTGAAGTAATTCACCCCCGGCAACTTCTCTCCTCACTGACACCCCGATTCTATGCCTCCCGCAGGCCAACCCCTCAATTGACATAGAATTAACGCTCAGGCTGGGTCTAGGGACATCCCTAGGCCCGGCCTATCGTTATATATGCCCCATCGTTTCGGCCATTCGGTGTAATTTTGCGCCGCCTTAGCGCCTCCGGCCGCCTGTCTCGCCCCCGACACTCGGCTCTTTCCTCGCATTTTAAGCTTATTCCGCATGGTTACCAATGGCCAGCTTGGGTCTACCCCCGAGCGCTACAACTTCGGAAAAATTAAGCTCGCACCCGCTTACCCCGATCTCCTCGGTATTCAGCTCGCGAGCTTTCAAGAATTTTTCCAGCTCGAGACCACTCCCGAGAATCGTCACCTCGAAGGCCTTTCGCGCGTCTTCAAGGAGAATTTCCCGATCTCCGACACGCGTAGCATATTCAATCTCGAGTTCCTCGACTATTATATTGACCCTCCGCGCTACTCGCTGGATGAGTGTATCCACCGCGGGCTAAGCTACTCGGTGCCGCTCAAGGCAAAACTGCGCCTGTCGTGTAACGATCCGGAGCACATCGACTTCCAGACGATCGTCCAGGATGTCTTCCTCGGGAACATCCCATACATGACGCCCAAGGGCACGTTCATCATCAATGGTGCCGAACGTGTGATCGTGAGCCAGCTCCACCGCTCGCCTGGCGTGTTCTTCGGGCTAAACTACCACCCGAACGGCTCGAAGCTGTACTCGGCCCGCGTCATCCCGTTTAAGGGGGCGTGGATGGAGTTTGCCACCGACATCAACACGGTGATGTACGCTTACATCGACCGTAAGAAGAAGTTTCCGGTCACGACCCTGCTGCGTTCGATCGGCTTCGCGACCGACCAGGACATCCTGACCCTGTTCGACCTGTCGGACGAGGTCAAGGCGACCCGCAAGGAGCTCGAGAAGTCACATGGCCGCAAGCTCGCCGCCCGCGTGCTTCGCTCATGGACGGAGGACTTCGTCGACGAGGACACCGGTGAGGTGGTCACGATCGAGCGCAACGAGATCATCCTCGAGCGCGATCAGATCCTCGACGACGAGGCGATCGAGAAGGTGCTCGACTCGGGCATCGAGCGTGTCGTCCTCCAGAAGTCCGAAGTCGGACAAGACTACACCATCATCTACAACACCCTGCAGAAAGATCCGACCAGCTCGGAAATTGAGGCAGTCAACTATATCTACAAGCAGCTGCGTGGCACCGAGCCACCCGACGATGACACCGCCCGCGGGATCATCGACAAGCTGTTCTTCAGTGACAAGCGCTATAACCTCGGCGAGGTCGGCCGCTACAAGATCAACCGCAAGCTGGGCAACGACGCCGCCGGTGACACGCTCGTGCTCACGAAGGAGGACATCATCTCCATCGTGAAGTACCTCGTCGGACTGATGAACCAGAACGCCGAGATCGACGACATCGACCACCTGTCGAACCGTCGCGTCCGCACGGTGGGCGAGCAGCTCTACGCCCAGTTCGGCGTCGGTCTCGCCCGTATGGCCCGTACGATCCGCGAGCGGATGAACGTGCGGGACAACGAGGTTTTCACGCCAGTGGACCTTATCAACGCCCGTACGCTGTCGAGCGTCATCAACTCCTTTTTCGGAACGAGCCAGCTGTCGCAGTTCCTCGATCAGACCAACCCACTTTCGGAGATCACCCACAAGCGCCGGATCTCGGCACTCGGGCCGGGCGGTCTGTCGCGTGAGCGCGCCGGCTTCGAGGTGCGTGACGTACACTATTCTCACTACGGTCGCCTCTGCACGATCGAGACGCCGGAGGGACCGAACATCGGTCTCATCTCGACGCTCTGCGTGCACGCCAAGGTCAACAAGATGGGCTTCCTCGAGACGCCTTACCGCCAGGTGATCGAGGGCAAGGTCGACGTCGCTGGTGAGGTCGAGTACCTCAGCGCCGAAGGGGAGGACTACCTCAAGATTGCCCAGGCAAACGCCGTTATCGATGGTGATACGGGTGTCTTCCAGACGGCCCGCGTGGCCTGCCGCGAGCACGGTGAATTCCCCGTGCTGGAGCCGGAGGAGATCGAGTACATGGACGTCGCCCCGAACCAGATTGTCGGTGTGTCTGCCTCGCTCATCCCCTTCCTCGAGAACGATGACGCCAACCGTGCCCTGATGGGTTCAAACATGCAGCGCCAGGCCGTACCGCTTCTCCGCCCAGCTGCCCCGATCGTGGGTACGGGCCTCGAAGCCAAGGTGGCCCAGGACTCCCGTATGCTCATCAACGCCGAAGGGGATGGGGTAGTGGAGTACGTGGACGCCAACCAGATCACGATCCGTTACGAGCGCTCGGAGCAGGACCAACTCGTGAGTTTCGAGGGTGACTCGAAGACCTACACGCTGACCAAATTCCTTCGTACCAACCAGGGCACCTGTATCAACCTCAAGCCAATCGTCCGCAAGGGTGACCGCGTGAAGGAAGGAAGCTTGCTCTGCGACGGCTACGCAACCGATAAGGGGGAGTTGGCTCTGGGCCAAAACCTGAAGGTCGCCTTCATGCCTTGGAAAGGCTACAACTTCGAGGACGCCATCGTGCTCTCGGAGCGCGTTGTGCGCGAGGACATCTTCACGTCGATCCACATCGAGCACTTCGAACTCGACGTGCGCGACACCAAGCTCGGCGAGGAAGAGCTCACCAACGACATCCCGAACGTCTCCGAGGAGGCCACCAAGGACCTCGACGAGAACGGTATCATCCGCATCGGCGCCTGGGTACAGGAGGGCGACATCATCATCGGCAAGATCACGCCGAAGGGCGAGTCTGACCCAACACCGGAGGAGAAGCTGCTCCGCGCCATCTTCGGCGACAAGGCAGGCGACGTCAAAGACGCTTCGCTAAAAGCCGCTCCGAGCGTGAAGGGTGTCATCATCGACAAGCAACTCTTCGCCCGCGCAAAGAAGGACAAGGACCAGAAGGAGCAGGAGAAAGAACTTCTCTCGCGCCTCGACGACGAGCACGCCGTGCGCGTCAACGAAGTCCGGACCGTCCTCGTGGACAAGCTCTCCAACATCGTCCGCGGCCGCGTGTCGCAGGGCGTCAAGGATATCTACGGCGAGGAGATTGTGCCGAAGGGTGCGAAGTACACGATGGAGGTCTTACGCAACATCGACGTCCTCAAGGCCGACTACTCGGGCTGGACCACGAAGGAGGAGGACAACCAGTTGATCAGCCGCCTGCTGCACAACTTCAACATCAAGTACAACGAGGAGGTCGGTCGCTATAAGCGCGAGAAGTTCAACATCTCCATCGGAGACGAGCTCCCCGCCGGCGTGCTCAAGCTCGCCAAAGTGTACCTCGCCAAGAAGCGCAAGCTGAAGGTGGGTGACAAGCTCGCCGGTCGCCACGGCAATAAAGGAATCGTATCGCGGATCGTTCGCCAGGAGGACATGCCCTTCCTCGAGGATGGCACACCGGTCGACATCGTGCTCAACCCGCTGGGTGTACCGAGCCGTATGAACCTCGGGCAGATCTTCGAGACGGTGCTCGGGTGGGCGGGCGAGAAGCTCGGGATGACCTTCGGGACCCCAATCTTCGACGGCGCGAGCCAGGAGGAGATCGAGGAGTACATCCAGAAGGCCAACCTGCCGAGCCTCGGTCAGACCTTCCTCCACGACGGCGAGACGGGCGACCGTTTCCACCAGCGGGCCACGGTCGGTGTGATCTACATGCTCAAGCTCAGCCACATGGTGGACGACAAGATGCACGCACGTTCGATCGGACCGTACTCGCTCATCACGCAGCAGCCGCTGGGTGGTAAGGCACAGTTCGGTGGACAGCGCTTCGGCGAGATGGAGGTCTGGGCCCTCGAAGCCTTCGGTGCCTCGAACATCCTACAGGAGCTCCTCACGATCAAGTCGGACGACATCCAGGGTCGTGCGAAAGCCTACGAGGCGATCGTCAAGGGGGACAACCTCCCGGAGCCAGGTATCCCGGAGTCCTTCAACGTACTCGTTCACGAGTTGCGGGGACTGGCGTTGGACATCAAGTTCGAGCAGTAGTCCCTGCGGCCTCCGAAAGAGGAGCTCGTTAGGATAAGGATTGGGGAGTTGGATTCGCTTCAACTCCCCGTTCCAACCGTTTTGGCGAAAGCCTTCCGGCAAAACATATTAGGTCCATCCAATGGGATCGGCCTTCACCCCTCGCCTCGGCGGGGGCATTAAACAAGACAATGGCGTTATCCAAAAAGACTCCGGTCCTCGATCAAAACTTCAACGCGATCACGTTGACGCTGTCGAGCCCGGACGAGATACTCGAGCGCAGCTACGGCGAAGTGCTCAAACCCGAGACCATCAACTACCGCTCCTACAAACCGGAGCGTGATGGCCTTTTCTGCGAGCGCATCTTCGGGCCCGTCAAGGACTACGAGTGCTACTGCGGTAAGTACAAGCGTATTCGTTACAAGGGCATCGTGTGTGACCGTTGCGGCGTCGAGGTGACCGAGAAGAAAGTCCGTCGCGAGCGCATGGGCCACATCAAGCTCGTGGTCCCCGTCGTGCACATTTGGTTCTTCAAGAGCCTCCCGAACAAGATCGGGTACATGCTCGGGCTCAACACCAAGAAGCTCGAGTCGATCATCTACTACGAGCGCTACGCGGTCATCAACCCCGGCGTCAAGGAGGCAGACGGTGTGGTGAAGATGGACCTTTACACCGAGGAGGAGTACCTGGACATCCTCGACATGCTGCCCGAGGGCAACCAGCAACTCGACGACTCGGACCCGACCAAGTTCGTCGCCAAGATGGGCGCCGACGCGATCTTCGATTTGCTCGCAACGCTCGACCTCGATCAACTCAGCTACGACCTGCGCAACCAAGCCGCGACCGAGACTTCGCAGCAGCGTAAGTCGGACGCCCTCAAGCGTCTGCGCGTAGTGGAGAGTTTTCGCGAAGGCCAAACCCGCCGCGACAACCGCCCCGAGTGGACCATCATCCACTACCTGCCCGTCGTCCCGCCGGAGCTTCGACCGCTCGTCCCTCTGGACGGTGGCCGTTTTGCCTCGAGCGACCTCAATGACCTGTACCGCCGTGTCATCATCCGCAACAACCGCCTCAAGCGTTTGCTCGAGATCAAGGCCCCGGAGGTCATCCTGCGCAACGAGAAGCGCATGCTCCAAGAGGCGGTCGATAGCCTCTTCGATAACTCCCGCAAATCCAACGCCGTCAAGGCCGAGGGTGGGCGTCCGCTCAAGTCGCTGTCCGATATTTTGAAAGGCAAGCAGGGGCGTTTCCGCCAAAACTTGCTCGGTAAGCGCGTCGACTACTCCGGTCGTTCGGTGATTGTTGTCGGTCCTACGCTGAAGCTGCACGAGTGTGGTATCCCACAGGGGATGGCCGCCGAACTCTTCAAGCCGTTCATCATCCGCAAGCTCATCGAGCGCGGTATCGTGAAGACGGTCAAGAGTGCAAAGAAACTCGTCGAGCGCAAGGATCCCGTGATCTACGACATCCTCGAGAACATCCTCAAGGGTCACCCCGTGCTGCTCAACCGGGCACCGACGCTGCACCGTCTCTCGATCCAGGCCTTCCAGCCAAAACTGATCGAGGGCAAGGCGATCCAACTGCACCCGCTCGTCTGTACGGCCTTCAACGCCGACTTCGACGGTGACCAGATGGCGGTCCACGTGCCGCTGAGCCAGGGCGCGATCCTCGAGGCACAGGTCCTGATGCTGGCGAGCCACAACATGCTCAACCCGCAGGACGGTTCGCCGATCACGCTGCCGTCGCAGGACATGGTCCTGGGGCTGTATTACATCACCAAGGAGCGCCGCTCACTCGGAGACCTCAAAGTCCGCGGGGAAGGCCGGAACTTCTACTCCGCCGAGGAGGTGATCATCGCTTACGACGAGGGCCAGATCGACCTGCACGCCGTCATCAACTGCCGCGTTCGCGTGGAGGACGAGAACGGGAAGATGGTCCAGAAGCGCATCGAGACGACCGTCGGTCGCGTGATGTTCAACGAGGCCGTCCCCGAGTCTGTACCGTTCGTCAACGAGCTGCTCACGAAGCGCTCGATGAAGCGGATCGTGGCTAACATCATCAACCGCACCGACTTCGGTACGACCGCCATCTTCCTCGACAAGGTCAAGGAGATCGGCTTCGGGTGGGCCTTCAAGGGTGGACTCTCGTTCAACCTCGGCGACCTTATCACCCCGTCGAAGAAGCAGGCGACCTTGGACCGCGCCACCGAAGAGGTCGACGAGATCATCGAGTCGTACAACGCCGGTATGATTACCGCTAACGAGCGCTACAACCAGGTGATTGACAAGTGGAACAATGCGGACAACCGCATCACGTCCAACTTGATGACCGAGCTGCGCGAGCACAAGCAGGGCTTCAACTCGGTGTACATGATGCTCGATTCGGGTGCTCGTGGTAGCCAAGCCCAGATCAAGCAGCTCTGTGGACTGCGGGGTCTGATGGCCAAGCCGCGGAAGTCGGGTGACACCGGCGCTGCCGTCATCGAGAACCCGATCTTGTCCAACTTCGTGGATGGTCTGTCGGTACTGGAGTACTTCATCTCGACGCACGGTGCCCGGAAGGGTCTGGCGGACACGGCCCTCAAGACGGCCGACGCCGGTTACCTCACGCGTCGACTGGTCGACGTCGCGCAGGACGTCGTCATCATGGAGGAGGACTGCGACACCCTTCGCGGTATCGAAACTTCCGCCTTGCGCGAAGGTGACAAAGTGGTGGAGAGCCTCGAAAGCCGCATCGACGGCCGCTACCTCCTGCACGACGTCGAGCACCCCGAGAACGACGAGGTCATCCTCCCGGCCGGGTCGTACATCTCGCCGAAGATGGCCGAGTACATCGACAAGATCGGCGTCGAAGCCGTCACCATCCGCTCGGTCCTCACGTGTGAGACCGTCCGCGGCGTGTGTCGCAAGTGCTACGGCAAGAACCTCGCTACCGGCCGCGTGGCCGAGCGCGGGGACGCCGTCGGCATTATCGCCGCACAGTCGATCGGTGAGCCGGGTACCCAGCTCACGCTCCGTACTTTCCACGTGGGTGGTATCGCCGCGGTGAATCGGACCGAGTCCAGCATCGCCGCCAAGTACCAGGGCAAAATCGAGTTCGACGACGTGCGCACGGTGCAAACCAAGAGTGCCGCCGACAACACCCAGATCGTGCTCTCGCGCACTGGCGAGGTCCGCATCGTCGATCCGAAGACCGGCAAGGTCTTCATCACGCAGCACGTTCCTTACGGTTCGACGCTCTTCGTCAAGGAGGGCCAGGACATCGAGAAGGGCGCCACGATGTGTGAGTGGGATCCGTACAACTCGGTGATCATCTCCGAGTTCGCCGGGGTCTCTCATTTCGAGAATATCGAGTCGGGCGTCTCGTACCGTACGGAGCGCGACGACCAGACCGGTAAGGAGGAGAAGATCATCATCGAGTCGAAGGGCGCGAAACGAGTCCTCCCGACGGTGCGCATCAGCACCGCCGACGGCACCGAGGAGCGCAACTACAACATGCCCGTGGGATCACGTCTGAGCGTAAGCGACGGCGAGACCATCGAGGTCGGACAGATCGTGGCCAAAATGCCACGTAGCTCCGGCGGTATCCAGGACATCACCGGTGGTCTGCCGCGCGTGACGGAGCTCTTCGAGGCCCGTAACCCGAGCAACCCAGCCGTGGTGACCGAGATCGACGGGGTGGTGAGCTTCGGTTCGAAGATCAAGCGCGGCAACCGCGAGGTGATCATCGAGGCCAAGGACGGGCAGGTGCGCAAGTACCTCGTCGGCCTGAGCCGCCACGTCCTCGTGCAGGACGGCGACTTCATCCGCGCCGGAACGCCGCTTTGTGACGGTGCCATCGCGCCGCGCGACATCCTGATGATCAAAGGACCTTTTGCCGTACAGACCTACCTGGTCAACGGCGTCCAGGAGGTCTACCGCTCGCAGGGGATCACGCTGAACAACAAGCACATCGAGGTCATCGTGCGCCAGATGATGCGCCGCATCCTGATCGAGGACTCCGGCGACACGACCTTCCTCGAGGGGGAGGCGATCGAGAAGTGGGAGTTCGCCGAGCAGAACGAGTGGATCTACGACAAGAAGTTCGTCCTCGAACCCGGCGACTCGGAGACGATGAAGTCGGGCCAGCTGGTCAGCGTACGACAGCTCCGCGAGGAGAACTCGATGCTGAAGCGCGAGGACAAGAAGTTGGTCGAGTTCCGCGACGCGGTGCCGGCTACGTCCTCGTCGATGCTCCAGGGCATCACGCGGTCGAGCCTCGGTACGACGAGTTGGATCTCGGCGGCGAGCTTCCAGGAGACCACGAAAGTGCTATCGACGGCGGCCATCGGCGCGAAGCAGGACTTCCTCAATGGCCTGAAGGAGAACGTCATCGTCGGCAAGCGAATCCCGGCCGGTACGGGCCAGCGGTCGTTCGTAGACCTGCAGGTCTTGACCAAGGAGCAAGCGAAGGCGCGAGATCTGCGGGCGGCGGATAATGCTGCGGCGTATGCTGAGGAGGAGGAGTATGCGGAGTAGTCGGAAGACTTCTTATTAGCCTTACGGCAAAACTTGAGAGCCCCGCTGTGCAGAGATGTGCGGCGGGGCTCTCGCATTTGTGTGTAAGCGCCTGGACCAGCTATGCTTCTGGCGCGCGATTTCGGAAGATCCTTGACTTTGCACTAATACGCCAAGACCGACCTTGCAACGACCATGCGCCCTCTCACCATCCACACTCCCGTCGACGCGACCCGCAAGCCGCCGTTACGCGCGTGCGCTGGGGCGATTGCGCGCAGACTCATTCGCTACGGACACGCGGGCGTGGTGGCTATCTGCACCCACAACTCACGTCGGAGCCAATTCGCGGAAGTTTGGCTATCGGTGGCGTTGCTTGAGGCGGGGGTCGACGGGGTGGCGGTGGCCTCCGCGGGCACCGAGACGGCAGCGATCGCGCCGGGGGTGCTCCGAGCCCTGGCGGCGGACGGGTTCGATGTCAGCGGCGACGACGCCATGGGCAATGCCCCGGTGCAGGTTCGCGGTCGCGGGATCGAACGGCCGCTGTGGTCGAAGTCCATCGAGAAAGCAGTTGCCGCCGTGCGCGGACCGAGCAACGTGGTCGGACTCATGGTCTGTGCGGCGGCCGATGCCAATTGTCCGAGCGCAGCGGGGGTCGGCTTCCAGGCTCGCCTCCCCTACGTCGACCCGAAACTTAGCGACGGCAGCGTGGGAGAGCGTGCGGCTTACGCCAAAACGAGTAAGCGCGTCGAAGCGGAGATGCGCTGGTTGGTGCGCGCCGTCCAGGAGGCACTCGCCGACGATCGCGGAGCCGTGCCGCGGGTGTGAGGCGCTATGCGGCACCGGCCTTGCCGACGAGAGACGCGACATAGGTTTTGGCGAAAGCACCCTAGTCATCCGGCAGCGGCTAGCGGTGGAGTGGAGGTGGGACTATCCCAAACTAATCTTGGCCAAGCCGGCGAGGGCGCCCCCGACCACCGGCCCGACGATCGGGACCCAGGCATACGCCCAGTCGCTAGCGCCCTTACCCCGGATAGGTAGGATCGCATGCGCGAGGCGAGGACCTAGGTCGCGCGCGGGATTGATCGCGTAGCCGGTCGTGCCACCGATCCCGAGGCCGATGCCCCAGACCAGAAAAGCCACCGGCAAGGCCCCGAGCGAGCCGAGTCCGACCACCGTGGTGTCGTCGTCCATGAGGGTCGCATCCGTGAAGTAGAGCACCGTAAAGACAAGGACGAAAGCCCCAAGTGCCTCGCTGTAGAGATTGGACGAGTAATTGCGGACCGCGGGCACGGTGGCGAAGACGCCTAGCTTGACGCCGGGATCCTCGCTGAGAAGGAAGTGGTCGCGGTACATCAGCCAGGCCGCGCTCGCGCCCGCGAATGCACCCACGATCTGGGCGACAACAAACGCTGGCACCTTCGCCCAGGGGAAGTCTCCGACCACGGCCAGACCGACGGTTACCGCCGGGTTGAGGTGCGCGCCACTGTAGGGCGAGGCCACTACGACCCCAATGTAGACCGCGAGCGCCCACGCCGTCGTGATCACCATCCAAGGATTAGTGGTATCGTGCCCTTTCGTGCCAGGCAACAACACATTGGCTACGACGCCGACGCCGATGAGGATGAGGAGGAAAGTCCCGATGAGTTCCGCGGCGAATTCGGTCATGGGTGGGAAGGTAGTGCGTTGAGCCTTTGGATGTCGGTGACCGGTGGCGCGGTTGGGAGCTGGCGCTGCACAGGGGGACTCAAATTGCTCGGGCAACGCCGGGGCGGAGGGAGTGGCAGACTTTGCGAGATCGGTGAGGGTTTAAAAGGGCCCTTAGCGCACCCGCGTGTCCTCTCCATTCCCATCCAGATATTTGTGCGAGCCATCACAACTCAAGCCCCTAGCCGAGAGTCCGCAGGTGCAGTCGCCGATCCCGTAGCCATGCAAGATATTTCGTGCGTGCCGCTCGATGCGAGCCAGCCGCGTAGACGACTGCTTGGCCTGAGAGAAGTGCAGCTGGTAGTTGCGCTGACGACCGGGCGTGAGGGCCTCGAAGGCCGTTTTGAGCGCTGGCTGGCGTTTGAACCGCGCCAACAGTTCCGCGGGCAGTTCGAGCTTACGACTCGCCGCCGTGGGCAACTTCGCACCGGCGCGCTCGACGCGGATCGCTTCGGCGATGAAGTCTCGGATCTCCATCTCGCGCGCGAGCATTTCCTCGACGCTCGTGAAGCGGAGTTGCCGCCCGGCGCTCGTTTCCTCGCCGGGGTTGATGAGCGCGCCGCTAGGATCTTGCATTAGCGCGCCCTTGAAGAACATCAGGGCGCAGTAGGCTTTGAAGGGGCCCGATGATGAAGAGGTTCTTCCCACCCATCATGTAGCATGGCTGCGTCCACTTGACAGCCTCGTCGAGCCCGCAGTCCAGGGCGATAAGGCGGAGCTCCTGCATTTCGATCGACCAGCGCTTGGCGGCGAGGATGACTTCGGTGATGGCTGTATTCACGGGGGCGGCGGATTTTGCTCCGCCCAAAGCTATCCGCGCACGTCGATCCCGCCAAACACTGCGCCCCGTAACGTCGCCGATGCCATCGTCGTGGGTTAGTCTACCGGGCTAAGGCTGTGGGAAGGTGTACGCACTGCCCCGATGGTACCTGGACTGCTCCTCTCTCCCTGAGCCTTAAGCCAGTGACTCTAAATCACTCAGCCCCACCGGGAGGCGCACTCGTCTCATAGCGCACCCCGGCCCACAGGCTAGCCAGCACGTAAGCCGTAAACGTGATGTCGTTGTGGTCGATAGCACCGCCACACCTGCTCAGTTTGAGCTGGTATGCCGAAAATCCGAAAAGGGCTGTACAGAGGAGGGCAATGTCTCCGCGGCGGGTTTGGCGCCGGGGACTGTCGATGGTGAGGACGGCCGTCGCGATTCGAAGGAGAGCGGAGGGTAGCCTCACGGCCCAGGGCTCCAGTCCGAAGACCGATAGGGAAGCAGCGATCTGCCATAAAAAAGGGGCGGCTTGTCAGGCCAGACATGACTGGCGGTCCAATCACCGATCGGATATGCGAGTAGAGCCTCGCGGTAGAGGAGCGGTGGGAAAGGATCGTCGAGCAGACTCTTGGCCTCCAGCGCGTGATAGCGCTCATCCCAAGCGTGAAGTAAAGGGGTCGAGCGTAGTGGAGTAGTCATACAGCGCCAGGAGCCGGATGCAGAGAAGTAGCAGTCGATAGCGGCTGAGCATCGGCGAGCTTCGAGGTGTGAGCTTACGGCCCCGCGCTTACGTCCCGACCTTATTCTCCCGTAGCACCTCGGCGGTACGCGACCACGCCAACTTTGGATACCGATCATTGTCGAGCTTCTGGAGCTTGCCTTTTCCGCTAAACATGTCCCGCATGTACTGCATCCCCTGATACGGCGGGAACGCCTCGTCGGGCTGGGGCGCGACCAGCTTCGCGATCTTGATCATCGCGCCGAGCGTGGTCATGTTCCCGGCCCAGAGGGTCTTGTACTTGTCGCCCGTGACGGCTGTCATCGTCGCGGCGAGGCCCGCGGCCGAGGTAGTCTCCCCGGCGATCCGCAACCAACGGGGCGTGGGCTCCGCGTCGGTAGCGACGGCGGCGACGTAGGCGGCGACATCATCCTTGGTCGTGAAGTCGAGGGCTTGCTCGTTGCTCTTCCAGTAGAGCACGCGCTTGATCGCGGGTTGGATAATCGGCATCTCGGCGCCGAGCATATCCATAAAGGCGCCGTTCAGGACGGAAGTCACCGCGATGGGCGCTGCGGAGGCCGTGAGCATGAACTCTTGCCGCAGCTCGAGATTGCGATTAGACCCCTGCTCGACGTGCCGAAACTCTTCCGAGTAGTCGGACGGGATGAAGCGCGGGACCTTCGCCTGTACAGCGGCGTTCAGCAAGACCGTCTGTCGGTCGATAATCACGTCGCGCAGGCCGTTGAGCGCCGACACGACACACTGTACGCCGAGCAGCGCCTGCGTCATCTCGATCACGTTCATCGGCGTAGCGATCGCCAGTCGGGCGCCGGCAGCGCGGAGCTTCGCCTGCGCTTCCTCCGGGGTTCCGGGGCGGAGGAGCGCGCGGACAGTCGCACCCCGCGCGACGAGCGCCTCGACGATGCGGTGTCCTAGGTCCCCGGTGGCGCCCGCGACGGCAATGATTGGCTGCATAGGTTTAGGTCAACGGGAACGGGCGCAGAATGTGCGAACTATCCCCACGCCGGCCTCATGTTTGACGGTCATGATCCAGCATCAACTCATCCGGCTTTCGCCAAAACCGCGGGGTTTTCACCTCGTCCACCGCGAGGTGATGTCTCAGCTCGTTTTGCCGAAAGGCGATGGGCTCTTACTCCTCCTACTCCAGCACACCTCCGCTGGGCTATGCCTCAACGAGAACGCCGACCCGGATGTCCGCCACGATCTCGACCTCTACTTCGATCAGCTGGCCCCGGAGCGGATGGCCGGCATGCGGCACACGCTCGAAGGCCCGGACGACATGCCGGCGCACGTGAAGGCGATGCTGTCGGGCGTGCAGTTGGCGCTGCCGTTCAGTGCCGGGCGACTGCTGCTGGGGTCCTGGCAGGGGATCTATCTGTGTGAGTACCGGGAGAGAGGTGGTGGTAGACACATCGTCGCTTCGCTCCTTACTTGATGTGGACGCTCC
The DNA here is from genome assembly GCA_041744755.1 of Saprospiraceae bacterium. Taxonomy (GTDB): domain Bacteria; phylum Bacteroidota; class Bacteroidia; order Chitinophagales; family Saprospiraceae; genus CALDTK01. Next base: position 23,276 of record JBGTKC010000074.1, on the reverse strand, counting down.
TCGCCTCTCCATTGCGTATTTAGCGTCCAAGGCTCCCGTACAGCCGCGCGTACTGCACGACGTACTTCCCGATCACATCGAACTCTAGATTAACCCGACTTCCTACCTTCAGGTCCCGGAAGCCCGTGTGCTCGTAGGTATACGGGATGATGCTTACGCCAAAACTGTCTATCGTCGGTCTGACCACCGTGAGGCTGACGCCGCTGATGCACACGCTCCCTTTGTCGACCAGGACGCGGTCTTCGCTGGGCTCGAAGCAAAACCTGAAATTCCAGCTGCCGCCCACGTCGGCGACGCTCGTGCACTCGGCCGTACAATCGACGTGACCCTGCACCATGTGTCCGTCGAGGCGGGCGCCGGCCTGCATGGCGAGCTCCAGATTGACGCGGGTCCCGACGCGCCAATCTCCGAGCGTGGAGCGGTCGAGGGTCTCCTGGATGGCGGTCACGGTGTGGGTCGCGTCACTGTGGCGGGTCACCGTGAGGCACACGCCGTCGTGCGCGACGCTCTGGTCGACGGCGGTCTCGCGGGAGATCGGCGAGCTCACCGTGAAGTGGATATTACTGCCCTCGCGCTCGATGGCGCTCACCTCCCCGATGGCCTTGACGATTCCCGTAAACATGCGTGCACTTTCTTTGTGACGGATCACTGAACGAGCGAGCCGGGGGCAGGTTTTGGCGAAAGCCCCAAAGTCGACTTCTTACTTCCCGCGTAGGACCTCGATCGCGCCACTCAGCGGCGCATTGCCGACCTCGACCACGCTGCCGTCGGGCTGGCGCTCGTAGACGCGGCACTTGTAGAGGTAGGTGCCGTCGTTTACGGGCTCACCCGAGAGGTTGGTACCGTCCCAGCCCAGGAGCGGGTCCTCGCTCTCGTACACCTTCACGCCCCAGCGGTTGTAGATATCGATATCGATGCGGTCCACGAAGCGATTGATCCGCGGACGCAGGACGTCGTGCTGGTTGTCGCCGTTCGGGGTGAACACATTGGGGAGTTGGTAGAGCGGACAGTTGGCCACGCAGATGACATCCGTGAACGTGCCCTCGTTGCCGATGCTGTCCACCGCGCTCAGCACGTAACAGCGCGCGATCTGCTGTTCGTCCTCGATCCGGAAGCTCGTCACGTCCGGGTAGGCGAGTTCGGCGAGCAAGACCGGGTCGCTGGCGAGGGAGTCGGACACCGTGTAGACGCGGACGGCGGCGAGATCGCCGGTGGGTGTACAGCTGCCGCCAAAACTGTAGGCGATCGTAGTCGGGTAGGGCGGCCGGATGTTATCTGGCGAGAGATCGTCACAGACGGTGGCGACCGTGAATGAGGGCGGGCACGGCCCCTCGACGTCGCGCGGCACCGAACAGCTCCGTTGACTGTTGTTGATCAGCGGCCCGTAGATCGTACTCACGCCGTACGTGCCGTAGGCAACTATCTTGTAGCAGTACTCCGTGCCGTTCGCGAGGTCGGGATCTACGTAACTCCTGCTCGTGACCCTGGCGATCGTGTCGAACCCACCGCTGGCGTTCTGTCGCAGGACGGCGTATCGGACGTTCTCCCAGCTCGTCGAACTCGTCCACGAGAGTTGGGTCGCTTGGTCGGAGGGCGTCGTGGTCAAGAAGACGCTCGACGAGGCCAGCGGGGGCAGGGGTGTGGTCTGGCCCGCGCTCGAGAAGCGGATGCCGTAGGTGTAGCCCTGCGCCTGTGTATTGAGCCCCGTGTCGATGTACTGGGTGTCGCGCCGCAGCGCCGCGAAGGTGGGGTACGTGCGCTGGGTACCGGCCACGGCAGTGAAGTTGCTCGTGCCGATGCCCGGACTGCGCAGCACGGTGTAGGTGTAGGGCGCACGGTTGACGTTCGTATCCAGGTCCGAGGCTACAGGCGGCGTCCACCGCACGTCTATACTGCCGGTCGCGGGGTCGGTGGTGAGGACGTCCACCTTCGTGAGCAGCGGCAGGTCGCGCGAACTCTGGATACAGACCTCCGCGCTCGGTAGTGACTCTACTGAATTAAACGGCTTGTTGGAGCTGGTGTAGCGTACGAATTGCGCGAGGACACGGTAGCAGTAGGTACGCCCGCGCTCGGTGTCGTCGTCGGTAAAGACGTAGCGACCGTTGTCGGTAGTCCGTTGCCGGATCGCGATCCGCGTATACCCCCGGCCGTCGAGCCCCTGGCGACAGCTGTCGTAGGGGAAGGGATTCGAGCCCTCACGCCGCCACACGCTAAAGCCGTAGAAGAACCTCTCGCGCGCGTCCTCGCAGGCGTAGGGCGCGGCCCAGCTCAGGTCTACGAGTCCGTTGTCGGCGATTACCTGCAGATCCTGCGGTGGCGGCGCCGAGACCTTAATACTCACCACCTCAAGGCGGGAGAGGTTGTTCGGATTGTTGAACTCGGCGGCATTGTCGGTGGCCTTGAAGATGACCTGGTACGGGAAGCGCGCGGCGTGTTCGCACACCGTCTGCCACTGGTACTGGCGCGACCAGGGCTGTGGGTGGTAGAGGGTATCCCCGTTCCAGGTAGCCGGCGAGAAGAAGTTGGGCTGAAGGGTGGGGCTGGTCGCGGTGAGGCGGACCTGCTGAGCGTTGTCGGCGAGCGGGGCCGTGGCAACCGGATCGATGGTCACGGTTTCCCCGGTGACGAGACAGTATTCGTTCCCCACCTCGATCACGGGCGGGCGGTTGTCGCAGGTGCGGATCGAGATCTGCATATCGCGTACGGTTGTATCGATCGGCTGGCCGTTGCGGTAGCTGATGATTAGGATCACCACGTTGTAGTTGCCGGGACGCCGTGGGCTCGACCAGGTGATGGTCCCGGTCCTAGCGTTTAGGTCGAAGGTGCTCGTGCCACCCGTTCCGCCGATCTCGCCGGGCAGTTGGTAGTTGACCACTGGGACGCCCTCGCCTCTGAGCGGCACGCCGAGTCGGTAGGCGAGTGAGTCGCCGTCGGGGTCGAAGGCATTGGGATTGTGCGTGAAGACCTGCCCAATGCAACCCTCGTCGATCGGCGGTTGGAGGAGCTCGGGGGTGCTGTTCGGTCCCTGAAAGTCGCGGTCGAGGAACGAGAACGAGGTCCGGATGTAGAACTCGACATCGACCGAGCCGCCGTTGTTGATGTTGATGATGTTGTCGACGCGATTGGGGTCCTGCATCCCGATCACGTAGGGAAAGAGCGCGCGACCGGAGTAGGTATGGCGCGCGATGTAGTAGTTCACTTTAATGTTCGGCCCGATCGGCTCGCCTTTCCGTAGGCCCGCTACGACTGGTCCGTTGGCCCGCAGAACCCACTGCCCCGGGGAGTTGTCCCCCCACGACACGAGCACCGAGTCTCGGTCCGCGTCGGCGGAGTTGCCCTGGAACGCGGTGTAGGTCACGACCGTGACCTCGACTGTGAAGGAGTTGTCGATCTGGCGTACGCGAATTTCGCCGGCGCGGTTGTGGGTGGCGCTTGCCGATAGGACGCTGAGGAGCGCCACGGTGGCCAGGGCGAATCGACGGAGGGGGAAGGGTATGGTCACTTGCGGCAAGGTAACGTCGGCGGGGGCGTCCGCTAGTGCGTCGGCACTGTCTCTTGCGAGACGAACCCCGCCAGTGCCTCGCGCCAGTGCCGCATCGCGAGGCCGGCGCCGCGGGCTTTGCTGAGGTCGAGCACGCTGTAGGCCGGCCGCGGGGCCGGAGTCGGGTAGTCGCTCGTCATGATAGGTTTGACAGTACATGGAAGCTCGTAGGCCTCCATAATGGCGCGGGCGAAGTCGTACCAACTGGCCACGCCAAGGCCGGCGTAGTTGTAGGTGCCCGCCGCGAAGTCGGGCGTTTCGACGACGTGGAGGATGGCGGCGGCCAGGTCGTCTGCGAAGGTGGGGGCGCCGATCTGGTCGCTCACCACCGTGACTTCGTCGCGCTCGTCCCCGAGGCGCTGCATGGTGCGGACGAAGTTGTGGCCTTCGAGACCGTACACCCAGCTCGTGCGCAGGATCACGGTTTTGGCGAACGCCGCACTGGCCTCCTGCTCCCCAGCCAGTTTCGTACGCGCGTAGACGCTCTGTGGCTCGGTGGGGTCATTCTCGCGTAGGGGGCGATTGATGCCGTTGTGGTAGACGTAGTCGGTCGAGAGGTGGACGAAGCGCGCGTCGAGCTCGGAGGCGGCTTCCGCCAAAACTCGCACGGCATCCTGGTTGATCTCGACGCAGGCCTGGACCTCGCTCTCGGCCCTGTCCACGGCGGTGTAGGCGGCGCAGTTGACGATGGCCTCCGGCCTGAACCGCATCGCGAACGCCCGCACGGCCTCCTCGTCGCGCATGTCGAGCTCGTCGCGGTCGGTGAACTCGATCTCGTGCGTCGAGCCCGCCAATAGGCGCCTGAGTGCCATGCCGACCTGACCGTTCGCGCCGGTGATGAGGATTTTCATGAGGAAGCGGTTGTTTAGTTGCCTACGTAGCTTGAGGGTCGTTTAGTGGCCTGTCGAAACGCGGCCTTGTCGTGAGTTGAGCAGTTACGCACGCGAGCCGTGTAGCTGGCGTAGCAATCTCTACGAATTTAGCGCACGCTTGTTCGCTAAACAGCCGACAGGTGCTGCCCAAAGGTCGGCAGGATCCGGTCCTTCTCGCTCAGCTGCACAGCCTCACTCTCGATCCCCCAGTCGATCCCCAGGGCCGGGTCATCGTAGCGCAGGCCGCCCTCGGCGCCGGGTGCGTAGTAGTTGTCGCACTTGTAGGCAAAGACGGCCGTCGCGCTCAGCACCACGTAGCCGTGCGCGAAGCCGCGTGGCACGTAGAGTTGCCGCTTGTTCTCGCCGCTCAACACAATGCCGAAGTGCTCGCCGTAGGTGGGTGAGTCCGGTCGGCAATCGACGGCGACATCGAAGACCTCGCCGTCGATAACGCGGACCAATTTTGCCTGCGCCGCCGCACCACGCTGGTAGTGGAGGCCCCGCAGGACCCCCCGACTGGAGTAGGCCTGATTGTCTTGGATGAAGACATCTCGCACGCCCGCCTCCGCCCACAGTCTCGCGCTGTACACCTCGTAAAAGTAGCCGCGCTGGTCACCGAAGACCTTCGGGTCGAAGATCTTGACGCCGGGGATGGGGGTGTCTGTGATCATACCGATAATTTCAAATGGCTAGTTTCAAATTCCAATTTGACCTACCGCGCGCGGCGTCACTGTGCGGTAGTCCACTTGGAATTCATAATTTGGACTTTGGAATTCCTATTTCTCTCTAAAAAATACCCCAATCGGCGTGCCACTAAAGTCGAAGGCCTCGCGGAGCTGGTTCTCGAGGTAGTTGCGGTACGAATCCTTAACCTGCTTCGGATTACTGGTGAAGAAGGCGAAGGCCGGGTAGTAGGTCGGCAGCTGCGTGACGTACTTGATCTTGGCGCTTCGCCCGCGGCTCGCCTGCGGGGGCACCTTCTCGAAGGCCTCCTGCATGACGCGGTTGAGTTCCGAGGTCGATACCTTGCGGTTGCGGTTCTCGTGCACGCGCAGGGCCTCCTCGACGAGCTGCAGGAGGCGCGTCTTCTCGGTGGCGCTCGTGAACACGATCGGTACGTCGCTGAATGGAGCGATGCGCGCGCGGATGGCGTTCTCGTAGTCGCGCATCGTGTTGGTGTCCTTCTCGATCAGGTCCCACTTGTTGATCCCGATGACGAGGCCCTTGTTGCGCTTCTGGATCACGCGGATGATCGACATGTCCTGCGCCTCGACGCCCTCGGTGGCGTCGATGAGGAGGATGCACACGTCCGAATCCTCAATTGCGTTGATGGCGCGCATTACGGAGTAAAACTCGAGGTCCTCGTGGACCTTGGCCTTCTTACGCAGTCCCGCCGTGTCAATCATGTAGAAGTCCTTGTCGAATTTCGTGAAGCGCGTGTGGATCGAGTCACGCGTCGTGCCCGGGATATCGGTCACGATGTTGCGCTCCTCGCCGAGCAGGGCGTTGACGACGCTCGACTTGCCGGCGTTCGGCTGGCCGACGATGGCGAGTTTCGGGACGTTCGGATCGAGACCCTCGGGCACGCTGTCCTCCGTGAGCTGCGCCGTCACCGAGTCCAGCAGCTCGCCGGTCCCCGAGCCCGACATACTCGACAGGAAGTACGTCTCGTCGAAGCCGAGGCTCCAGAACTCGTTGGCCTCCAGCAGGCGCTGGTGGTTGTCCACCTTGTTGACGACCAGCATCTTCGGCTTGTCGACCGGCCGTAGCATCCGCGCGACTTGCTCGTCGAGGTCCGTGATCCCGGTCTCGACGTCGACGACGAGGACGATAATGGCCGCCTCCTCGATTGCGATGCGGACCTGGTCGCGGATCGCCGCCTCGAAGATGTCGTCCGAGCCGCGCACGAAGCCACCGGTGTCCACGACCGTGAACGTCTTCCCGTTCCAGGTGCAGGTGCCGTACTGGCGGTCGCGCGTCACGCCGGACTCGTTGTCGATGATGGCCCGGCGCTCGCCGACGAGGCGGTTGTACAGCGTAGACTTACCCACGTTGGGCCGGCCGACAATGGCCACGATATTGCTCATGGCCGCAAAGATGGGGGAAGGACCGCTACGCTGAAGGATTATAGACCGGCTCCGCCTGATGGACGTTAGACGAGCAGTCCATCAGCGTAGCGGTCCTTCGTCCATCGGGCAGAGCCGCTCCCCAAATCCTCTACTCAATACCCGAAGCTCTTCAGTTGCAGCTCGTCGTCGCGCCAACCGGCCCGCACTTTGACGCGGGTGTCCAGGAAAACGGCCCTCCCCAAAAACTCCTCCATCCGCAATCGTGCCTTGTAGCAGACCTCCTTGATGTCGCGACCGCCCTTGCCGATGATGATGTTCTTCTGGCTCTCGCGCTCCACGAAGATCACCATCCGAATGCGGGCCAGGGGCTTGCCGTACTTATTGACGGTGTCTTCGTAGCCCTCGATCACGGGCTGCACCGAGTACGGAATCTCCTGGTAGTAGTGCTCCAGGATCTGCTCGCGCATCATCTCGGTAACGAAGAAGCGCTCGGGTCGGTCGGTGAGTTGGTCTTTCGGATAGTACGGTGGGCCTTGCGGCAAAACCTCCATCACGTAGTCTCGTAGTTCGTCGACGCCAGTACCCTCGAGGGCGCTCGTGAGAACGTATTTGGTCGCCCCAAGCCTTTCCGCGTAGGCTTTCGCCAAAACCTCAGCCTCCTCCGCCACGACGGTGTCTACTTTATTAATGACCACTACGACCTCGCAACCCGCCTCCCGGATGGCGCGGAGCAGCACGTGGTCGTCCTCGTACTCCTCTTGCGGTACGACGACGAAAAGGATCAGGTCTGCATCTTCGAAGGCGCTCGACACCGCGGCGTTCATGCTTTTCTGCATGGCGTAGTGCGGCTCCTCGATTAGGCCCGGGGTGTCACTGAAGACCACCTGAAAATCGTCCCCGCTGAGGATCGCGAAGATGCGGTGGCGCGTGGTTTGCGGCTTGGCGGTCACGATGCTCATCCGCTCGCCCACGAGGGCATTGACCAGTGTCGACTTGCCGACGTTCGGTCGACCCACCACGTTCACGAACCCGGAGCGGTGGGTCTCGTCGTGCGTAATCTCCTGGCCGAGGCCATCGAGCGCCTTCTCGAGGTCGAAGTGGTCTGCGGAGAGCTCTGCGCCGGGAGCGTTGGGGTCGATCTGGAAGTCGTCTTCGGGTTTGTAGTAGGGGTGGTCTTTGGGGAGCGGCATGGGGGCGAAGGTAGAAGGTTTGGGGGCGCAGACTTTGCCAGTTCACTTTGATCGGTCACTGGGCGGCTGCTGGTGGGCGGGCGGCTTTGCTCGGGAGGGTAGGGGCTTTCGGAAGGATTTTGTGGGGCGGTAGTGGCGCTAGCGGCCCGTTGAACCAGCGGGCTTACTATGGATGCCGGTTTTGTTTAGAATTGCAGAGAGCCCGCTCGTCCAACGACCGCCCTAGCGCCGGGCTGGCCTGCGATGGGACAATATTGAGGTGAGGACATTCGGATGCGGTAGTGTCGACTAGCTGCTTAGCGCCGGTGTGAACGCTGTGCTTTGCGTTGGCGCAGACAAGCGCCGACGCCCCGACGACATTTGGCGTACTTACCATCCGCAACCCTACGACATTACCCAGTATCGCTTATGGCCGCTCCGCCACGCCCAACGGTATCTTTACAGCTCATTCTCTCGTTGAAGGTTCTGTGCATCCATTCCGCCTCCACATCCGCCTCATTGCCGCCGTGCTGCTACTCAGCTACGTGGTGTGTCACGTCGGGGAGGGGACGTTGGCCACGATGCACTCCGTGAGCCACGAACTCGACGCGGTCTGGGATTACTACGTTGGCGGTGGCCACGTACACGGGCATACGCACTCCCACGCGCATGGCCACAGCCACGGGCACGACGCCCCGCACCAGCATAGCTTCAGCGGACTGCGGCAGCGCGCGCAGTTAGCCACGTCTTCCGGCCACGATCACCCGTTGCTCTCCGCCCTCGCGAGCGCCCAGGAGCAGCCTGAGAACAGCGGCACGCCCGCGGACGACCAGGACCTCCGCTACGAGAAGACCAAGAAGGCTTCCGAAAAATACGAATCCCCCGCCCGCCTTCGGTGGGACGAGGCCATTTACGCAAGCGCACTGCCGCGGGTAAAGCCCGCCGACCAGCGCTGCCCCACGCCGCCCACCCTGGGCACCGTCGTGCCCCCTCCCGAGGTATAGGTACCCCGTTTCTGTTTGCACTTGGGTCCTACTTGGCCCATCCTCAGACTGCGGTGGCAGACTGGGGCTGCACGTCTCGATGGTTTTGGCGAAAGCCCCTTGTTTAGCATAGCACAGGGGCAGGCTCGAATTGTGAATCCGGTCCGCTAGGCCCGGCTTGCCGATCGCCCGACCCTAAACGTGCAGCCCCCTCTCGCCCGCTGCGGCCTCTATTACCTATTCCCAATACCTCATCTCGCATGATTCGTTTCAACCTGCCTACCGTGGCGGGGCTCCTCTTCTGTAGCCTTTTCACTACCCTGGCCACCGGCCAGTCCTCCTCCATCACCGGCCGCATCGCCGACGCCAAATCAGACGAAAGTCTCGAGGGCGTCACCGTCTCACTCGAAAGTACAAACTCCGGAGCCTTAACTGATGCCGAAGGCCAATTCGTCATCGACAACTTAAGCGGCGGCACTTACACACTGGTAATTACTTCGGTCGGGTTCGGGACCGTGGTGCGCAAGGTTAGCCTTGCCGACGGCGAACGCAAGCAGGTGAACCTCGACCTGCAAAGTTCTGTCACCTCGTTGAGCGAGATCACGGTCCGCGGCGAGGCCCTCGATCCGCGCAACCGTACAATCACGGTCAACGAACTCGACCGCCAGCAAATTCGTCTGCTCAACGTCGATCACCCGATCCGACTCATCGAGCAAATCCCAGGGGTCGACTTGCTGTCTTACAACCAGGGCGGTGTCGCCGACCAGTTCTCCATTCGCGGTTTCGGCGGCGGCGGTCACGAAGGGCAGGCCGGCGCCCAGATCGACGGTATCTCCCTTAATGAGGCTGAGGGCCACTCCGACGGCTACGCCGACCTTAACATCCTCATCCCGCTCGAACTCCAGTCAGTCAAGGTCTACAAAGGACCGTCGTCGGTGCTTTTCGGACGTTTTGCCGAAGGAGGGACCCTGGCTATGGAAACGCGTAAGGGCGGAGACTACCAGGACGTAAGCCTGAGTGCTGGTTCGTACCGCACCCTGAACGCCCAGTACGCCCTCGGGAAAGGCATTGAAGTCGGTAACCAGGGACGCGAATTGCAGACCAACCTCGCCCTCCAGTTCTATCAGTCGGACGGCTACCAAGCCAATTCAGATTACCTGCGCGGCAACTTCTCCGGCCGCGTTGGCTACCAGCTGACCGACAAGACCGACGTGGCGCTTTCCGCGCGGGCCCACAGCAGTCAGTGGGACGCCTCCGGGTACACCTCCGAGGCGCGCGTCAACGACCGTAAGCTACGCCGGGAGCAGCAGGTCAATGGCGAGAACGACGGCGGTGCGAAGCAATTCTACTCACAGCGCGTGGATGTGAATCACAATTTTTCGGATAGCCTGCGGCTACTGGTGTTCGGCTACGCCGTACAGCAGGATTTCACCCGCTTTGCCAAGTTTGGCGTGGGCGTAGGCGGCCAGTCGGAGCGATTCAACACGCGAAACGTATATGCCACCGGCGCGAGCCTCAACGGCAAGACCGGATTCGGCAACGTACGAATGGACTACGTAGCCGGTGTGGAATTTTATAACGAGGAAACCAGCAGAAAGCGTTGGCGATCGAGCAACCGGGTGCGTGGGGAACAGATCCAAGAACGTAATTTCGACGTGCAGACACTGTCCGCATTCGCGCAGGGCGAATTCAACGTCCACCCGCTATTCCGACCGTCCATTGGCCTGCGCTACGATAAGTTCTTCGGATCCTTCAACAGTAATGATCCGGGACAGACCCCCTTTTCGAACTCGATCGGTAAGCTTTCCAACGTGACGCCGAAGCTCGGACTTCGGTCAACCATTTACAACGGCCTAGATTTAAGGGCCAGCGCCTCGAATGGCTTCTCCATTCCAAATAGCGCCGACAAGTACAGTCAGGAGCTGGACCTCAAACCCGTGCAGCTTTGGCAGTACGAGCTAGGCGCCTCCTACACGGGCGTTAGTTGGCTAGAACTCGATGCCGTTGGGTTCATCCTGAACACGTCGAATGAGATTCTCGAAAGTCCGCCGGGTTCGGGTGACTTGGTCAACGTCGGCAAGACGATGCGCTCGGGCGTCGAGACGGAAGTGGTCGTTAAGCCTGTCACCGGGCTGCGGGTCCGTGGTACCTTCTCCTACATTACCACCAGCATCGAGAAAAATCCGGACGAGTCACTGATAGCTAAAGAACTGGTCAACGTTCCACAGACGATCGGCACACTCGATGTCTCCTACGCCTTGCAGAGCGGCATCGGTGCGCGCTTAATGCTGCGCGACGTCGGACCGTACTTCACCAACTCCGATAATACGGCTAACTACGACGGATACACCGTCACGAATCTTACGCTGTTCTACAATTTCGATCAGGTTTCGTCTAAGCGAGGTCGCGTCTTTGCGGAGGTGCGCAACCTGTTTGATGCCACCTACTCCGAAACGGTATTCGGTGACGTCGGCTCACAAATTTTCACGCCCGCGCCTACGCGCAACCTCACGTTAGGCGTCGTCTACTCCTTCTAATCATCTCTGGAGATTCGGGCAGGTCGGAGGACATTCTTCCTGGTCGAATTTCCTTTTTCGACTTTCGTCAAAACCCACGGTTTATGAAAATTCTACCCTTCTCCTGCTTGCTCATCTGTGCCACGATCATGGCCGGCTGCGGACACGAACACGGACCCGACACGCACACCCATGGCCCCGACGGCGTGGAGGTCCCCCACACTCATGGTCCCGATGACCGCGGCGACGGCCACAGCCACTACGATGCCAACGCCAGCGCCGAGATGCCAGCGTTTACCTACCTCGCCATGAACGGCGAATTTCACCTCAACCCTGGGGACTCGATGTCCAACAATGATCCGCGAAACCCAGGTCGCCTCAAACTCACCACCAGCAAAGAAGCCGGGTCGAAGACCCGGATGGTCATTTACGATCATACCGACTTCAACAACCAGCTGGCTGAGTGCGGCTACGAGTTTATCGGCAGCCGTCCCGATCCTCACTACTATCCCGCCGAGTCTAAAACCTCGATCTGGGATGTCTTTAAGAAAGTGGAGGACTTCTCGGGAGACTGCTCGAAATATCAGTACGTGATCTCCCGCTCCCCGCACGGAGACCCGATCCACATGCACTTCCGCTACGGGGAAGATGTGGAGAATCTCTTGGCGATGAGCAACGATAAGGAGGACGCCAACTTCAATCCTTGGTGGGCTACCTACTGCGATATCGAAAGAACGACGGCCTGCGATTAGGCATAGCTCGACATGCGGCTACCGAGGTCCTTGTCTCAAGGATGACTAAAGAACGTTGGACTACTGCTAGATCAGGAGGGTCATTCACAATCACCTTGTGATTTAGCAGTAGTCCATTAATTGACACGAACTCGATTCAATCTTCCCCACACGAGCTCTTAAGGGCCTCGCGTTCGACAAAGGTTAAATTTAATGAAGCATTCAACTAAGGCCATCCTGCCTCTTTTTACACTGGTTTTGATTCCAGTGGTGATGCAAGCCCATGAGGTGTCCAATGTGGATCAGCAGACACTTAGCGGAGGTGGCCTACTGTCCTATGTTTACGTCGGGGCGAAGCACATGCTCACCGGCTACGATCACCTGCTGTTTCTTGCTGGAGTGGTCTTTTACCTAAAGGGATTCCGGGATATTATCCGTTTTATCACCGCCTTTACGATTGGGCACAGCGTCACGCTGATCGGGGCTACCTACCTCGGCATTCGGGCGGACGAGCACCTAATCGACGCCGTGATCGCCTTCAGCGTCATCTACAAAGGCTTCGAGAACCTTGGCGGTTTCTCGAAGCTCCTCAAGATCGAGTCGCCTAACTTGCTACTGATGGTCTTGCTCTTTGGACTGATCCATGGATTAGGGCTGTCTACTAGTTTGCAGGCCTTCCAACTCGGCGCAGAGCAATCATTATTTAAAATTTTGTGCTTCAATGTCGGTGTGGAGCTGGGACAAGTATTGGCGCTCATCCCCATTTTGTTGATTATTTCTCGCTGGAAAGGCAGACGGAGCTACTCTACATTTTATACCCTAGTCAACTGTGGTCTAGTTGCAGCAGGCATTACCTTACTGGTCTATCAAGTTTATGGCTACTATCATCCTAACTGGCACATTCACGGCTTTTTCTCTTAGTACGGGGTGCCCGATGACGCTGTTGATGCTACCCTTTTGGAGAGCTTGATCGTCTCGACATCCCGCCTGCCGAAGTGATCGCCATTGCACTAGGCATCTGCTGGCTCCGGTGAGATCGCCGCTAATCAGTTGTCTATCGGCGGAGCTAAGTTGAGCAGCCCGGACCGACAACATATCCTTAGCTCTGCCTTGGCTTTCCTCGCGCCGCCTTTCCAAGTCTACGAGCAGGCCCTCGCGCTCGCAGGCACAGGCGAGGAGCGGATGGCAAGTTTTGCGGAAGCGAACAATGCTTATCGGCAGAAGCTCTTCGACTGCTCTTCGAAGCTCGCGTTCAGTGGCCAGCGACTACGTGCGGAGCACTACGCCGCGATTCCGGCTTTTGCCAAAACGGATGTCGTGCCGGCTGTTGATGGGCGGCTCGTCATTGATCTAGGCTGGCTCATCGTGTTGGCGGCAGGAATGTCTGGACTGGCGATGTCCAGACTGAAGGGGCGTTTTGTGGCGGTGGGCTAGCAGTGGCGTTCGACCGCTTCCTAGCGGCGCCACTTTACGAAGCCATGTCGAGGGCCGCCGCTCGGAAGCGGTCGAACGGCCCAATTAGCAACGCACCCTCAATCACCCCAGTCTCGCCGGCGTCCGCCTCATCAGCTCCTCCACCAGCTTCATGATCTGCTTCGGCTTCCTCGGGCGCCAGGGGAATTCACTGAACTGCGCGCCGTAGTGCACGTAGTGATCCACCATCGCGTCGGTGAGCTCGTCGTTGACGTGGGGGAGGGTGTTGATGAAGGCGATCCAGCCTCCGGCTTCTGACGCCTCCTCGGCCCACTCCTCGTAGTAGCAGTTGTCGTCACCGTGGAAGTTGAGCACGTTCTCGCAGAGGACCACGAACTTCGAGATGCCAGCCTCGATCAGTACATCGACCACCTCCTCCTTGAAGAATCTGATGTCGTTGTACAGCAGGTCGTTCCATTCCCCAATCAATTCTATGATCGCGAAGCCCTCCTCGTAGTCCCCCCAGAGTTGCTTGGCGTAGAGCGTCTGGCTCCCGAAGTCATCCCACTGCGGGTGGAGGAAGTAATTGTAAATCTTGTTGGTGTACGTAAACTCGGAGTAGACGCGCCCGCTGAACGGACTAAGCGGGTCGTCTTCCGATATGTAGCGGTCGCGCCACTGGTAGTAGGGTTCGATGTCGTGCATGGGCCAAGGGGGCGGGGCACCAAACAACCAAATCACCCTTGCCCAGGTTTTGGCCCCGTGCCTCACATCATCGTCACGGGTCCGGAGAGTACCGGCAAGACGACGCTTAGCCGCCAGCTCGCCGAGCACTTCGGCGGCGTCTGGATCCCGGAGTACCCCCGCGCCTACCTCGAGGCCGCCGGCCGCCGCGGCCGCGCGTCCGACTTCCGGCACTTCGTGAGCGCCGATCAACACCTTGTCGAGGCGGCAAAGGCCCAGGTCGAGCGCACTGCCGCCTCCGCTTTCATCGTCCAGGACACTGGCGTCGAAGTGCTCTCGGTTTGGTACGCGGACAAGTTCGGCCCCGTCCCGCCATTCATTACAGAGGCGCTTATGCGGCGCGGCGCAGACGTCTACGTACTGTGCCGCCCGGATCTCCCCTGGGTCTACGACGCCTTACGCGAGGACCCCCACCGCCGCAGCGAGTTGTTCGCCCGCTTGCGGTCCGCCGTGGATGGCCTCGGCTCTCCCATAGTAGAGGTGTCGGGTTTTGACGAAAGTCGACTCGCCGAAGCGCTGGCGGGCCTGCGAGGCATGACGACAAATTTGGCTACCCCTACCTAGGCATCAGCCGCTGCACCTACCTTCGCCCGTGACACCGGGGTGCCCTGTATTGGGGCTGAGATCATACCCGTCGAACCTGGTCGGGTCGTGCCGACAAGGAAGCTGTGCCACTCGCGGCGCTACGATCCCGTAGCGCGGGTGCGTCTCCCCTCGGTGTTGCCAACCCTCGTGCAACATGCGAACCGCATCTACTCTTTTGGCCGTCTTACTTACCGCGAGCTGCCTTCCGGCAGTCGCTCAGGTCTCGCAAACGAGCGTCCGCGTCGTCGACGAGGCACGGCTCCCGATCATCGGCGCGACCGTGGAACTGTTTAGGCAGGGCCCGAACCGCGACTCGGCCGTCGCCCTGCAGGTCACCGATGCCGATGGCGTGGCCACCTGGCCCGACCTGAGCCCTGCGCCGGACGTTGCCCGCGTCCGCTACGTGGGTTACGCGGTACAGCGCGTCGACCTCACCGGCGTGCGGCCCTGGAGTAGCGGCGCGGGCGTCATCCGACTCCAGCCCGCCCAGGAGCTGCTCGCCTCGGCCGTGGTGCGCGCCGTCCGCGCGAAATCCGATGATCCTTTTACCTTCCAGAACATCAGTGGCGACAGCCTCGCCGGTGCCAACCCCGGACAGGATATCCCATTTCTGCTGCGTCGTACCCCCGGAGCAGTCTACACCTCGGACGCCGGGACGGGCATCGGGTACACCGGCATCCGCATCCGCGGCGCCGACGCTACGCGCGTCAACGTAACCATCAACGGCGTCCCGCTCAACGATTCGGAATCGCACGGCGTGTACTGGGTCAACATGCCCGATTTCGTAAGCAGCACGAGCTCACTCCAATTGCAGCGCGGCGTGGGCGGCAGCACCTACGGCGCCGGCGCCTTCGGGGCGAACCTCAACCTCGTGACCAACGCCCCGAGCACACGGCCCTCGCTCACCGCTGAAGTAGGCGGCGGTAGCTTCGGAACGGCCCGCGCCATGCTGAGGGCCAATACCGGAGAGTCGGCCGCAGGGCTGAGCGCCGAAGGGCGCCTGAGCTACATCCGCAGCGACGGCTTCGTGGACCGTGCCTCGAGTAAGCTCGGCAGCGCCTACCTCGGCACGAGTTGGGCGATCAGCGACACGCGCAGGCTACAGTTCATCGGCTGGACCGGCAAAGAGGTCACCTACCAGAGCTGGTTCGGGATCCCGGAGTCCTACGCGCGCGACAAAGCGCTGCGCACCTACAATCCCGCGGGCGGGCGCTCGGACGGGAGCTTCTACGACGACCAGACCGACAACTACCGCCAGTCGCACGGGCAGCTGCTGTACTCGGAGGCGCTCTCGGACAAGCTGCTGCTGCAACTCACTGGGCACTATACCAAGGGCCGTGGCTACTACGAGGAGTGGCGCAACAACCAGCGCTTCGGTAATTACTACGTGGGCCCTGGCTTCGATACAATGCGCACGGACCTAATCCGCCGCAAGTGGCTCGACAATGACTTCTACGGGGGTATTGCCACCGTAATTGGGCAGCTTTCGCCAAAACTATCGACGACGTTCAGCGCCGGCTACTCGCGTTACCGAGGCGATCACTTCGGCACCGTTCCCGAGGTGGCCAATCCTGAATTGGCCGGTGCGGCACGCGGGAACTACTACGACAACTCTGCGACCAAGGACGACGTCAACGGTTTTGCGAAAGCGAACTACCAAGTCACTCCCCGCGGCTTGCTGTACGTCGATCTGCAGCTGCGCCACGTGCGCTACGACGCGACCTTCGCCGCAGACGACGCGAATGCCAAGGCCAACGGACGGAACACCTTTTTCAACCCAAAACTCGGCTACACCCAGCAGCTCGTGGATATGCCTGGCGCTTCCGAGCGAGCCCCGACCGACCTCTACGTCTCGGCCGCCGTCGGCCAACGTGAACCCAACCGCAACGATTTCCAGGACGCACCCCAGGGCGTGTCCCCGGAAGCGGAGAAGCTCTATAACCTCGAAGCCGGGCTGCGGTCTTCGTCAAGACAGAGGCTCAGCTATGAGATTGGCGGCTATTATATGCTTTACGAGGACCAGCTCGTTCTCACCGGTGCCATCAACGAGGTTGGCGAGGCGATCCGCGTCAACACCGACGACTCCTACCGGGCCGGGATCGAGATGAGTGCGGCTTACCAGTTTGCAGAGTCTAATGACGGTGCCCACGGCTCCGCCTGGCGAATAGACGCGAACCTCGCGCTTAGCCGCAACCGCATCGCCCGCTTCGAAGAGCGCGTCGACAATTTCGAGACCGGCGCGCAGGACATCATCATCCGCGAAGACGTACCGATTGCCTTTTCGCCGGCCGTCGTGACCAACCTTGGCGTGACCTACACCTTCGTGGGGGCTTACGATAGCCGTTTCGCCATGGCACTCTGGGGCAGCGCCGTCGGGAAGCAGTACGTCGATAACTCCGGGAGCGACATCGCGGAGCTTCCGGCCTACGGACGGATCGACCTGGAGCTGCGATTCACGCCCGCCACACGGCCGCGGACGCTCTTCACCTTACAGGTACAGAACCTCACGAATGGCCACCCGATCACGAATGGCTATAGCTACCGGTACAACAGTCCCGGCTACGACCCCCGTGCGGACGATCCCTACAGCTTACGCGAAAACGGGGACACCTACCTCTACAAAGGCGTCTACCCGCAGGCCGGCATTCAGGTAATGGCGGGGGCGAGAATCACGATCGGCGGGCAGTGAGCCGGGCGAAAGACTCAGTATTTAAAGGTCAGCATGACGCGAAATTGGATCGCCGAGGCGACCGAGTTCACGTCGTCGAAGAGGTTGTAATAAATGCCGATATCTGAGCCGACGCCCCCCCGGCTGGGGTTGTACCCGATCCCGATTTGTAGTTGCTCTACGGACTCGCGGACCTTGAGGATCTCATCACGCTCATCGACGATCGCGTACCCGCTATTGCTGAGCAGAGGGGCATACTCAAAGGAGAGAAGATTGAACTCACCCTGCACGTACAGCGCCCGGTATCGCGCGCGGACGAAACCGCCCGCGGAGTAGTTTAGGAGGCTATACCGGCGACGCTCGGGCGCTCGGGCGGAATTATCCTCGAACACCACGAAATTTTTGACGAAGATATTGGTGAGCCCGACCCGGGGTCCTGCGCTTAACACCTCCGAGAATTTATAGCCGACTTGGGGTGTGAGCCCGAGCGCGGTCTCGGATCTCCCATTTTGTCCTGCAAAGTAGAATGTCCCCCCGGCCCCGTACCAGAGCCGGTCTTGAAACTTAAGATCCGACAGGTCCCCCCCTCGGTCGCTGCCGCTCGCCTGCGAACTCGGACGGCGGTTCGAGCCGTCGTTGCGGCCACCGCGCTGGGCCTCGGCGCTGAAGCCGAGCACGATGAGCATCAGAAGGAGGAGGGTAGGGTGGCCGTAGCGCATGTGAGCGAGTTTGTCTGGTGATCAAACGTGATGTAGCGGGATTTAGCTAAGCCCGAGCGCCACAAAAGTGAGAATTGTCTTCCCGGCCGACTATTGCTCCTCCGCGCTGGCGGTATTGAAGCTCGGCAGGATGTGCGCCTCCTTAGCGGTCACCTTGCCGGTCTTGAGGAGGTAGTGCGACCAGGCGTCGGCGCGCTTGCTGGAGGTGTACGAGTAGAATGACTGGTTCTCGTTGAGCTTCTCGTGGAAACCGAGGCGCGTACCCTCGTCGAGTTCGAGCAGACGGATGACGCCGTAGGTGTACCAGTCGCGGCGGTTGCCGCCGCCGCCGATGAAGGGCAGGACGATGTCGTAGTTCAGGATCCTATAGATTTTTACGTAGTCGAGCTCACCGTCGGCCAGCGCGAGTTCCACGCCGAAGTCATCCAAGTAGGCGAGGTAGAGGTCCCGCGGGCTCAGCCGCGCGTGGCGCGCTACGAAGGTGTCGACCTCGGCGCTGGCGGTGAGCTCGAAGATCGGCAGGCCGAAGTCGCGGTTGAGGAAGTTGTAGGGCCGCTTGCCGGCGCTGCTCTGAAGTCGAGGGTAGAGCGCCACGATCTCGGCGAGCTCCGAGTACGCGACCCGCGCCAGGATCGTCTCCTGGATCCGGAGCCGGGCCACGGCGTCGACCTCGAGCGCCAGGCTAGCCTGTAGCCGCTCCAGGGACGTCTTGCCGATAGACGCGAGGCGCGCGAGGTTGAGCGTCGTGTACTGCTCCTCGAACTCCGAGAGGTAGGCGCTCTTCTCGAGGTAGGATTCGAGGGCCGCAGTGAAGGTTTTGGCGTAAGCGAAATCAGGACTGTCGAGAAGGTTGTCGATCCAGGGCTTTCGCATGAGTTCGTTGACGAGCTTCCCCATCGTCTCGGAGTCGAGGTCGGCGGCCCGCTGGAGGATGTAGGTCACGAGCGGCGCCGGTTGAGCGGCGTCGAAGAGCTTGTCGAGGTCCTGGAGGTCCTTGTACTTCAGCGGCACTCCATCGAGGAAGGTGTGCTCCGACCAACTCAGCGCCGGCACGAAACGCAGCATGAAGAGTTGTCGCGGACTGACGAGCCGCGTGAGGGAGGCGAGGACGAGCCCACGGTCGGGCGCGTCGAAGTGCGGAGAGGTGAGGATGGCGTTGAGCTCCGCGCCCGTTACGCTTGTGGCCCGCTGCAGATTGGCGAGGTGCTCGCGGTAGAACGCCTGGCCCCAGTCGCGATAGCCGGGATTGTGCGCCTGCCAGTGCCTGAGCCAGGAGGCGGACTGCACCTGGGTCTGGTCGTCCCAGGTGTAGTGGTAGATGGTGGACAGCAGACCCGAGACCATCTCCGGGTGGTCCTCCCGGATGAGGAGGTTCATCAGGTCCGGTACCATGTCGAGGTCCAGGCGACTGCGCAAGTACGCGTTGTACAGGCTGCGGGCCTTCGCCGAGCTCGCGTCAGAGGTGCGCCAGAGGAGTTCGCTGAGTTGCTCCAAGGTCGGGGCCGGCAACGCGAGCGCCTCCTCGCGCGTGAAGACCTCCGGGGACTCCAGGAAGTCGTCCACCTCACTTAGTCCGCCCTGGACGGCCTGGTCGATGGCCAGGAGGCGCTTGAGGGTCCGGGCGATGTGTTTGTCGGACTCGCTCTTGATGAGGTCTTCGATCCGTTTTCGCGCGAGCGGTCCGATACTCGCGAACTTTATCAAGTAGCTGTCGCTGATCCCGATGCCCTCCATGCGCGAGAACAGCACGGCCTTCTTGAGGAAGAGTCGCAGCTGGGCATCGGAGGCTGTGAGTTCCTCCCAGTGCTTGGTGTACGCGTAATCGAGGATGCGGCCCACCGAGAATCCCGCCTCGAGGTCGTACTGATGGATCGCCGCCCAGTACTCGATCGACGTGAGCTCCGAGAGGCGGGAGCTTCCGAGGATATCGTTCTCTAGGCGGACGCGCAAACGCGGGTCGAGCGGGAGCAGGAGGCTGTCGAGTTGGGCGCGACGGCGGGGGCTAGGCTCGAACTCGATACGGTTTTGGAGGCAGTAGGCCGTGAGCTGTGCCGTGTTCTCGAGGTGGCCGTCCTTGAGGGCTGGCACCTGCGGATTCGTAGACCGGAGGAGGTCCTTGTACTTGAGGACCAGCAGCTGTACCTCAACCGGGTCCGCGCGCGAAAGACGGGTGTAGGCCTGGAGGGCGACCGTGCTGCTCTCCGAGTTGAGCAGTCGAAAGAGGCGCTCGAGGTTCTCGGTCTCCAGGGTCTGGTCGTGGCGATTGACGAAGCTCCCGCGATGTTCGTCGAAGTCGTAATCCTCGTAGCGCGTCGCCCAGTAGCGAGCGTAGTTGATCCACGCCAGGCGGTCGCCGGTGACCTCGAGCTGGTAGACCATTTCCCCGCTGGCGTCCTGGACGCTCACGCCGAGGTTGGCGAGCTTGCGCAGGAGGTACAGGTAGTACACCGCTGGGTAAGCCGTTGCGCGCCCCTGCCGCGCGGCCAGGAATTGGGTACTGATGTAAAACAGCGCCCGCGGGTGGTGCGTGGCCGCGAGATCGAGTAGGGCGTTGTGCTGGACGTAGCTCGGCGTGGTAGGCCGCGCCAGGATCCGGCCGAAGTAGTCCACCGGCTCCCGGAAGTGCTTAGTCGTAAACCCCACGGATCTCTCGTAGCCGAACTCCCGCACCCGCGCCAACCCGCCGAGCGAGTCGAGCAGATTATCGAAGTGCACCCGGTGCGCCTTCGTGTCCCAAGCAGCGCTAAAGGGCACGTTGCAAAGTCGACTCAGGTAGTACGCCATCGATCCGGCCCGCAGGTACCCGCGGCGCTCGGACTCGAAGATGGCTTCGGCCACCTCGGGACTCGGCCGCGTCATGAGCTGGTTGAGGTAGTGGAGGTAGGCGTCTAGGTCGGTCGACAGCAACCGCGCCGCCTCGCCGTCGAGCCAGTGCAAGAGGAAACTGTGGCCCTCGATGAGTTGGAGGTCGGCGATCTTCTCGGCGAGGTCACGCAGGTCCGCCACGCTGTGGTGTTGGATGGCCTGCTCGGTGTAGAGGACGTATTTCCGCAGGTGCATCGAGCGATCGGAGCGCTGGTGGGCGTCGAGGCTCACGAGCTCGTACTTCACCGGCTGTCGCTCGAGCGGGCGCACGAGGTAGCCGGCCAGCAGGTCGCTGTAGCGCAGGGAGTCGGCGTGCCGGTAGTAGAAGTCCAGGAGGGCCTGGCGACTGGCCCTTGCCGGGTCGAGGTCTTCTTCGAACAAAGTGTAACGCACGAGGGCCTCGCGTGCCCGCGCGCCGGACCGTGGGTCGTCGACGAGGGTTGCCAGGTCCCGGAAGGCCCGCGCGTGCCCGCCGCGTAGGTCGGCCACGAGGCGAGTCACCATGTCTAGCGAGTCAACGGGGAGGGTTACGACTGCCTCGACGGCGGATTCGGCTTGCGCCAAAACCCGACCCGCCACGCCGCACAGAAGGCACAGCCCGACGAGAAAAGTCCGGGACGGGTGAAGGCTGGGAGGCAAGCGTAAACGGCGTATTTCACGCTACGTTAGGCAATATCTATACCATATGAGGCCTGCGCCGAGGTGCGGATCCAGCCGCTCACGGCGCGCAGGGTCGGGCACGCTCGCGGCTGCTGGTCCACGAGTGATCCGGCGCGCGTTTTGGCGAAAGCCGCCTCCCCTAAACCCTCAGGCGTTGAGGAACTCGGTAGCCAACTGCACGACTCCAGAGATGACGTACTGCACCCCGATCGCCATGACGATGAAGCCCATGATCCGCGTCATCGCCTGTAGGCCCGCGAAGCCCAGCACGCGGAATAGCTTCGGCGAGGACACCAGGATGCCGTAGATCAGGATGGCGAGCGTGGCGATGACCGCGACGACCGTCACCCGCTGGTCGATCGCGTCGTACTGGCCGGAGTAGCCGATCAGCAGCGAGATCGAACCGGGGCCGCTGAGCATCGGCATGGCCATCGGACTGAAGCTGATGTCGTCTTTCTGGAGCGCCTCCTGCTTGACCTTCTTGCTCATCGCGCGCGAGTCTTCCATCTTGCCGTAGAGCAGGCCGTAGCCCGAGGCCAGAATCACGAGTCCACCGGCGATCCGCATGGCGCTCAGCGAGATGCCGAAGAACTGGAGGATGAGCGTACCGCCGAAGTAGAAGACCGTCAGGAGGATGGCGAAGTACATCGAGGTCCGCAGTGCAGTGCCCTTTCGCTCGGCCGGGGTGTAGTTGGGCGTCAGCGCTAGGAACACCGGCACCGCACCGAGGGGATTGACCACCGAGAACAGCGCGCCGAGGATAGCGAGAAAGAATTCGTGGTACATGGCGGATTTTGGGGTGCGCAAACCTACGCCCCCGCAAGTCCTACCTTGCCAACTTTGTCCCCATCGTATGCCGACAGCCCTCCGCACCGCAAGCGAAGTCATCGACCACGTGCGCCGCGCCCTCTCGGAGGCCGTCGACGCACCGCGTCACCCCTGGCACTGGCCGGCGCTCGCCACGGCGCTCGACAACCGTATCGTCGTGCTCAGAGCGGCGAACCGCGACGACGGTACGCTGGAGTGGTACACGGATCGACGCTCCGAGAAGATGACCCAGCTCGCCGCCGATCCGCGGGTGGCGCTGGTCTTCTACCACGGCGATGAGCGCCGCCAGCTGCGGCTCTACGGTCGCGCCGTAGAGGTGACCGACGGAGCGCAGCGCCACGAACGCTGGGCGGGCGTGGCGCCGAAGGCCAAGGCCAACTACCTGACGCAACACGCCCCGGGCTCTGTGATCGCCGCTCCCGACGGCGACCTACCGCTTTCGTGGATGGAACTCAGCCCCGAGGAGGACCAGATGGCCTTCGCGCGGTTTACCATCATGCAAGTCGCGGTCGCGCGGGCGGACTTCCTCCAACTCCTACCCGATGGCAGTGCCCTGAGATGCGGCTGGCGCCAAGGTGATCCGCTGGGGTCGTTTTGTTGGAAAGCGCCGTAGACTCGCTGGCTGCGTCGCTGAAGTAGGGGCCTAGTCGATGCCGAGCCGGTCGGACAGCTGCTGCACCTGCGCCCGCAGCTCTGGCGCGGCGCTGTCGGCGTTGGTCTCCACGAGCCGTCGCCCCTGGCGGAAATGCGCCTCCCCCATTTGCGTTTCGTCGTTGTTGAGGTAGTACTCCGCGAGCTTGAGGTGGGCCGCCGCTGCCTCAGGGCCATCGCTGCCCGAGGCCTCCCGCGTGAGCTCGAGGCTCTGCACCTGCGCGGTTACGGCGTCGAGCGGGGCGTTGTCGAGCATCGCCAA
>JBGTKC010000073.1:0-1692 GCA_041744755.1 Saprospiraceae bacterium | reverse complement strand
GACTGGCAGGCGCGGCTGTTCGCGGTGCCGCTCAATACGGACAACAAGCACTGGCAGCCGCGCTATTACCAGCAAAACGCGATCGATGCCGTGCTCACGGGCGTGGCCGAGAAGCGCGATCGTTTGCTGTTGACGCTCGCGACGGGGACGGGTAAGACGGCGATTGCGTTCCAGATTGTTTGGAAGCTCTTCAAAGCCAAGTGGAACCTCGCCCGCGACGGGGAGCGCCAGCCGCGGATTCTGTTTCTGGCGGATCGGAATATCCTCGCCGATCAGGCCTTCAACAGCTTCAGCAACGCCTTCGCCGAGGATGCGCTGGTGAGGATCAGTCCTGCCGAGATCGCTAAGCGCGGGAGTGTGCCGACCAATGGCGCGGTGTTCTTCTCTATTTTTCAGACCTTGATGTCGGGTCCGGAGGGCGAACCTTACTACACGCATTACGCGCCAGATCTATTCGACTTTATCATCGTCGACGAGTGTCACCGCGGCGGGGCGAATGACGAGAGTACGTGGCGGGAGATACTGGAGCACTTTTCGCCGGCGGTGCAACTCGGTCTTACCGCAACGCCCAAGCGAGATGTCAACGTCGATACCTACGCTTACTTCGGGGAGCCGGTGTACGTGTACGCCCTACGCGAAGGAATTAATGATGGCTTCTTGACACCGTTTAAGGTCCGCCGTATCCAGACAACGCTCGACACCTATACCTACGGTCCGGACGACGACGTAGTGGCCGGCAAGATCGAGCACGGCAAGGAGTACGCCGAGCGCGACTTTAACCGCGTGATCGAGATTCCGGCGCGGGAGCGATTTCGCGTCAAGCGTTTTTTAGAGGAGACCAATCCGAAGCACAAGACCCTCGTGTTCTGTGCTACACAGGAGCACGCCGCGGCAATCCGTGACCTCATCAACCAGTTTGCCGACGGCGACCACCCCGACTACTGCTGCCGCGTCACGGCGGACGATGGCGCGATCGGCGAGCAGCACCTGCGCGACTTCCAAAACAACGAGCGAGATATCCCGACGATTCTTACGACTTCGCAGAAGTTGAGTACGGGCGTGGACGCGCCCGAGATTCGGAATATCGTCTTGCTACGGCCGATCAATTCGATGGTCGAATTCAAGCAGATTGTAGGGCGGGGTACGCGACTTTACAGCGGCAAGGATTACTTCACGATTTATGATTTCGTCGGTGCGCACGAGCACTTTAATGATCCCGCCTGGGACGGGGAGGCGCTGGCCGTGGAGGAGATCGCCACGCGTCCAAATTCGGCTGGCGATCAGCCCGGCATGGTCGCCGAGGAGCCGCCACCGAGCCTTTGCGAGAACTGCCACACCGAGCCCTGCCTCTGCGATCCCGGCGCGCGCTCGATGACGCGCATCCACCTCGCGCCGCATAAGGAATTGGCCATCGACTCAATGGTGAGCACGCACTTCTACAGCGCGACGGGCGGCACGATCAGCGCCGAGGCTTTCGTGCGACAGCTCTTCGGTGATTTGCCTTCCTTTTTCAACGACGAGGAGCACCTGCGGGCGATGTGGAGCCAGCCGGACACCCGCCGTGGACTGCTGGAGCGGATGGCCGAGCGCGGCTACTCCTTCGAGCAACTCGAGGACTTACGTCATCTCGTCCACGCCGAGGACAGCGATTTGTACGACGTTCTCAAGCACGTGGCTTACCAGCGCGATATG
>JBGTKC010000072.1:0-3764 GCA_041744755.1 Saprospiraceae bacterium | reverse complement strand
TACTCGGTTTCGGTGTCGGGCTACCACATCGCCGAAGCCGGCGCCAATCCGATCACCCAACTCGCCTTCACACTTTCGAATGGCTTCACGTTCGTGGAGTACTACCTGAGTCGCGGCATGGCGATCGACGACTTCGCCCCCAACCTGAGCTTCTTCTTCTCCAACGGGCTCGACCCGGAGTACGCCGTCATCGGCCGCGTAGCGCGCCGGATCTGGGCCAAGGCCATGCGCGAGCGCTACGGCGCCAACGAGCGCTCGCAGATGCTGAAGTACCACATCCAAACTTCCGGGCGCAGCCTCCATGCGCAGGAGATTAGCTTCAACGATATCCGCACGACCCTGCAGGCGCTCTACGCCATCTACGACAACTGCAACTCGCTGCACACCAACGCCTACGACGAGGCGATCACCACGCCTACGGAAGAGTCGGTGCGCCGGGCACTCGCGATCCAGCTGATCATCAACCACGAGTTGGGCCTGGCGAAAAATGAGAACCCGCTGCAGGGCGCCTTCATCATTCAGGAACTCACCGACCTCGTTGAGCAGGCCGTGCTGCTCGAATTCGACCGCCTCACCGAGCGCGGGGGCGTGCTCGGAGCCATGGAGTCGATGTACCAGCGCGGCAAGATCCAGGAGGAGTCGATGCACTACGAGATGCTGAAGCACACCGGGGAGCTGCCCGTGATCGGGGTCAACACCTTCAAAGGTCCGGACGGCTCGCCGACCGTCACGCCGGGAGAGGTGATCCGCGCGGACGTCGCCGAGAAGGATGCGCAGATCGAGCGGATCGGGCAGCTCCACCGCGCGCACGCCACCGCAGCGCCCGAGGCCTTAGCTCACCTCAAAACCGCAGCGCTCGCCGGCGATAATCTCTTCGACGCGCTGCTTCAGGCCGGCAAGGTTTGTTCGCTCGGGGAGACGACCGCGGCGCTGTACGAGGTGGGCGGTGAGTACCGTCGCAACATGTAGCGGGTAGTGCGTAGCGCGTATGAGTCCCGAGCGGCCGTGAGCTCAATGACAACTGTCAATCAGGGAACACCCTGCCATATCTAATCCCGAAGGCGACTCTCCGCAGCCCCGACCGAGCTCGACATCAGTCTTAATCTCGATCTCGATAGGAGATACTTCCGTCGGAACAACGCGAGCCCCGATCTAGCAAGAGTCGAGGACGCGGCCAAGCGCATGGCTCGGATCGCGACGCCGAGAGTGAGTTAAAGCGAGCCAGCCGCACCAGACTGCAGAATGTACAGGGTGAGGCAGACCAGCAGCAAAAGGAGCAGGTGCCGATGGGGAAAACGCGTAGCAGTGGCCATAAGTACTGGGATATATGTCTAAAAGACTAATAGCGTTCACAGTACGGATACAAATATACACACTTTACTTAAAATAAATTTTGCCATAGCCAACGAGTTATAAACACCGCACCCACCACCGCGAAGACGCTCGTAAGCACAAAGGCGATTAGACAGCCCAACACCGCAGCATACTCGAAGCGCGTGATCCGGAGGCGGCGCTTCCGCGGTGGGGCGAGGTCATCCCCGTAGACCTCCACGGCGTAGAGGTGTAGGTCGGCCTCGCGGTCGAGGTAAGCGACATCGTCATCGAGGGCGATGGTGGCGTTGCCGACGGGGTTGTCGACTCGCGCCAGGCCACTGAGGAGCTCGGCGGCGAAGAGGACTACTCCATCGGTGGTCGCCCGCGCCACGGCGTCCTCCTCGTGGGCCTCGCGGTAGAGCCCAAAGGCCGCCCGCTTCGGATCGGCCAGTGCGCGGAGCTCCTCGGCAAGCTGAGTGACCTTATTAATGTCCATGGGCGCCGGGCTAGAATCGCCGGGAAGGTAGCCGATCGCCCGGAAGTCTACCGTTTGACCCGATCACAACTTTCGGGCCGATCGGCTATCCGGCAACAATCTCAACGTGCGAAAGCGCGCCGGTTTAAGCGAAAGCTGCCCCTTGAGCGCCCCTCGGTGCCATGTGTAGTCCAAAGGTCGAAAAGGCAGAAATACCCATACTCAAGTAACTACAAAGGTCTGATTAACAGATAACTACAGCAAAACGAGGCGTAGCAGGATTAAACTTGCTCGACCAAGCTTACACACCGACACATGCTCCTCATCGCCGCCCTTGCCGCCGCCTCCCTCACCGTCCTCATCGTCGCGGTCCTCTTCCAGCGCCGCCGCTCGGCCCAACTCCAGGAGCGCCCCGCAGTCGTGTTGTTCGAGACGCGCCTGGACCAGCCCTACCTCCGGCCCATCTTCACGGCCCGCTCAAACGCCTTCCTCCACCTGGAGGCACCCGTTGTCCACGCCCGCCTCGCCAGCGACATCCTATTCCTCGACGTACAGACGGAGGTCGGCGGGCAAGCGATGGGCTTCGAGCTGGCCATCACCAACGTGCCATTGAAGTGGCTCCGCAGCCAGCGCTACGAATATATCCGCCCGGAGTCCCAGCTGCTGTTCGGCCCCCGCGGCGAGGCGACCGAGCGCCTGATGGCGCGGGTGAGCCACGCGCACGATCTCGATCTCCCGGACTCCGCCGGTAAGCACGTCCACGCCTACGAGATCTCAGGTGTCATCTGCGACCCGGCCGAGGACACCCTCCGCTTCGAGGCCACCCTGCCCGACGGGGAGGTCCTCAAGATCGCCTACGACTACGCCAGCGCCAGCCTCAGCGGCACCGTCCCGGTCGCGGCCCTCGGCAAGGCCGTCAACGCGCAGCCGCTCGGTATCCGGATCGCGGCCTAGGTTTACATTCGCGGCCATGGCCCACCTCCTCGGCATCGACCTCGGCAGTAGTTCAGTCAAGGTGTCCCTCGTCGACGCCGCCAGCGGCCGCGCCCTCGCCTCGGCGCAATCGCCCGTCGACGCCGAGTTACCCATCCTCGCGCCACAGGAGTCCTGGGCCGAGCAGGACCCAGAGTCTTGGTGGCGGCACACCTGCGACGCGCTCGAGGTCCTCGGCGGCAAGCAATCCCTCGCCGATGTGGCGGCCATCGGGATCGCCTACCAGATGCACGGGCTCGTCCTGCTCGACGAGGCCGGCGCGGTGCTGCGGCCGAGTATCATTTGGTGCGACTCGCGGGCGGTGGTCAGCGGGCGCGTCGCCGAGAAGGCCATCGGGATCACCGGTCTCGCGGAGTCGACCCTTAATAGTCCCGGCAATTTTACCGCCAGCAAACTAGCCTGGGTGGCCGCCAACGAGCCGGAGGTTTTTGCGAAAGCCCACACGGCCTTCCTCCCTGGCGACTACCTCGCGTTTCGCCTTACCGGCGAGCGTCGCACGAGCGATAGCGGCCTGAGTGAGATGATCCTGTGGGACTTCTACGCAAACCATCTCGCACAGCCCGTCCTCGACGCCTTCTCCCTGCCGGCGGGTCTCTTCCCGGAGGCGGGCCCGAGTTTCGGTCCGCAGGGCGCCGTCCTGCCCGAGCACTGCGAGCGCTTCGGCTTTCGCCAAAACCCGGAGGTCAGCTACCGCGCTGGCGACCAGCCCAACAATGCCTACAGCCTCAACGTGCTGGCCCCGGGCGAGGTAGCGGCTACGGCCGGCACCTCGGGGGTCGTCTACCAGGTCACCGACCAGCGCCGCTACGACACCCAGCAGCGGATCAACACCTTCCTCCACGTCAACAGCACGCCGGCCGAAGCGCGGCTCGGCCTACTGCTCTGCCTCAACGGCACGGGCTCGGCCTACGCCTGGCTGCGGCGACTGCTCTCGGCCGGTGGGGCGCCGCTCGCCTACGCGGAGCTCAACGCCCTCGCGGGC
>JBGTKC010000071.1:0-46684 GCA_041744755.1 Saprospiraceae bacterium | reverse complement strand
TGTACCTGAGCCTGATGTTTCTGTAGTCGACATGCGGCCAGATAATTATGTTCACGCGCACCCAACCGCCGGGCAAGTTCACCTCCTCGTGGAAGTCGCCAACGAGACCCTCCGTACCGACCGCAAAGTGAAATTGCCGCTTTATGCCCTAGGAGGCATCAAAGAGTATTGGATCCTGAATCTCAATGATCGCCAACTCGAGCGCTCCACCGAGCCTACGACCATTAAGGGCAAAGGGGCTTACGCCAAAACGGAGGTCTTTCCTACCGACGCCTCCTTCGAGCACGAGCGCTTCGGGACGGTGGAGGTGGCGAAGCTCCTCCCTATCACCACCCCTGCTAAGTAGCCACCTCCCCTAACACCTGCACGATCATCATCTTACAAGCCTCGCCGTCGAGGCTCCCGGAGCGGTGGCCCTTATTCCCGCGCGCGTCGGCCTTCGTGTCCTGGTCCTGCCCAAAGCTTACCTCGCCCGAGCGCATCTCGACGCGCTGCCCGTCCTGGGTCTCGACCCACCACCCGCCGCTCAGGGGAATGATCCACTGCGGCTCAGGATTCTCGTGCCACTCCCCCACCCAATCCGCCGGTAGCTCGGCGAACATGACGTGCGTCTTCGCGTCGCCGATGTGGAGGTTCCACTGCCGAGCGGCGCCCCGGCCCATGCTCTGCTGTTCGAAGCTGTCGAGCGTTACGCGGCGCTGGTGGCTCAGGCCGTCTGGGCCGGTGTAGACGTGCCAGTAGGTGAGCTGCGGGGCTTGCGATTCGGACATCTCGATAGAAAGCTTTCGACCAAAACGAGGTTCAGAAACTTTCTGCGACTTTCGTCAAAACCCGAGTGCAGCGTTTTGGCGAAAGCCGCCGTCTTGAGACACATGACCCGAATCCTACCCTACCTGTGCCTGCTACTTGGCCTCGGCCTGGGCGCCTGCGAGAAAGACAGCTGCGTCCAGACCTGGACCCAGGTCGTATCCGTACCCGTGACCGCCAACCGTCAAGCCGTGCAAGACTCGATCGCGGCCATGCCCGCGCGACAGCTCTGCACAGGCGGCAACCTGTATGCCTACGGCAACTACTTCTTCATCAACGCCAATCGCGAGGGCTACCACCTCCTCGACAACACCGACCCCGCCAACCCGCGCAACGTCGCCTTCCTGCGAGTACCCGGCGCCACCCACATGGCTTTCGTCGACGGCCGCATGGTGAGCGACTCCTACGCCGATATGTTGGTCTTAGATTTCGGGGGTCCGACCGACCTCCGGCTCCTCAGTTCCACGCCGAACCTCCTGTTGAAGACCGACGGCTTCCAGGTGGAGGTCGACCGCGTCGCCGTGGGCTTCGAGGACCGCGAGGTAACGTTCACGCAGGGCTGCGACGGAGAGGTGCGTGGCAGGTGCGCCGGGTGCCAACTTGACTTCTTCGCGGTTACTGCCGAGGTGAATAGCAGCGGCTCGAGCGCTCCCAATCCCCAGATCAACACCGGCGGCAGCCTCGCCCGACTGGCCTTCTGCAACCGTAGCCTCTACGTGCTGGCGGCCGACCGCCTCACGACCTTTCGGCTCGAGGGCCAGACCCTCGTCAACGCCCGGGAGACCATCCTCGGCCAGGGCCAGGAGTCGCTTGTCCTCAGTGGCGACTTCCTCTACGTCGCGAGTCAGTGGGGCCTGCGCATCTTCGAGATCGGCAATTGCGGCCTCCCCGTAGAACGGGCGTTTGCGCCACGGTTCTGGAACGATGACCCCGTCGCGATAGAGGGCGAACGCGCCGTGGTGGCGCTCCGCAGTGGCAACACCCCAACGGCCGATCTCGACGGGCGCCTCATGGTCTACGACATCAGCGACCGCGGCAATCCCCGCGTAATGATCACCCTCAACCTTCACCACCCGGTCGGTGTGGCCCTGCGCGGCGGGAAGTTGTACGTCTGCGATGGCTACAGCGGCCTGCTCGTCTACGATTTCGACGCCGAGAACCCGGGTCGCCTGGCGTCGTCGCTGCGGCAGACGGTCCCCGACGCGGACGTGGTCGACCTGGCGCTGCTGCCGTACACCGCGGGCACGGTCCTGCTCGGCGTCGGACAACGCACCGTGTCGCAGTACGCCGTCGACGCCGACGGATTGGTCACGCTCCTGAGCACCCTCAATGCCGAGCGATGCGTCGCACCGTAGCCGTCTCCCGGGCACTCGGCCTGGTGGCGTTGTCGATCTGGAGCCTCGGGGCGGTGAGGTGTCAGGTCGGATCGGCCGCGACGCCGGCCGGGGGCTACCCTGCAGACGGTCCTGATGCCTACCGCGACGCGGGCTGGCACTTCGGCATAGGCTTCGGGACGCTGGCCTGGGGGCAGGCAAGCCGCTGCGCGTGCGCAGCCGTGAGCCTAGACGTCGCCGTCGCCTACGAGAGTCGCGCCGGTATCGGCGTCGAGTACAAACCCACGCTAACCAACACGACGGCTGGTGTCGTCGAGCAATCAGTCAACCTCGTGTACTTTCCACAGCTCACGCCTGGTCTCGGCGCTCCGTTCGGAATTTACGCAGGAGCTGGTCTGCTGCTCCCCCTCAACGATTTCAGTGGTCAGGAGACGGGTTCGAGCTACGGCTACGGGCTGCGAGCCCGCGCGGCGCTCGGGCGACGTGGCCGGACCCGGGTCTTCGGCGACATTGGCGTAGCCGTCTTTCGACAAGGCTACGAGTTCCAGCAGGACTGGCGCGATTTTACCTTCCGCGAACGGCAAGTCCACAGTGGACCGCGGGTCCGGGTCGGTGTCGTGTGGTAGGGGAAGTCGCGCTATGTTCGCTCCGCTGAACTGGCAGCGTAGTGCCGTCGCGAAGCGTTAGGTGATCATGCAAAATAGCATATGCTGGAGCTTAGCGGTCGTCGCGACGGTCGTTTTGGCGACAGCCTGTAGTAACGACGCGCTCGACGCCAGCGTGTCGCAGCGGCTATCCGTGCCGTTGGTGCGCCCGCGCGCGGAGGTGCACGACTCCATCCGAATCGAAGCCCCGCGGCAGCTCTGCGCCACCGGAGAGACCTTCGTGGGGACGGACTACGATTTCGTCCTCGAGGGCAACGAGGGCTATCACTTACTGTCTCACGCCGATACCGGCAGCGCGACCCCGGTTGCCTTCCTGCGCATCCCGGGGACGAACGTCGTGAGCCCAAAAGGTGCAGTCGTGCTCGCGGACTGCTACGGGGACGTGGTGCGCCTTAGGGTCGACTACGCCTCAATGCAAGCGTCGGTCCATAGCACATTGCCGAATGGCCTAGCACCCGCCAACAGCCTCCCGGTGAGTGCTACGGAACTGATCACCGGCTTCGAGACGCGGGTGGTTCCGACGCAGCAGACTTCCGACGGTACAGTGCTGGTGGCCTGGCGGTGTCCATCTTGCTTCGAGCCGATCGGTAGCGAGGTGCCGACGAACTCCGGCGGGGAGGTGACGATCGTCACGGGCGAACGCCTCGCGGGCCTAGCGCTCTACGACCTCGAGGCTTTCGTTGCAGATGGGCAGCGGATTACGGCCTACCAATCCATCGGGGAGACTTTCGTCAAAACCGTCGAGCGTAAGTTCTCCGAGGTCGTCGGGGACCTCAGGCCCACGCCGGGCTCCCTGCTGGCCGAGATTGGGTCCGGGAGGTCGCTCTTGTTCCGTACCTCCCTCGAGCGCGCGAGTCTCCCGTCGGCGATAGGTCCGTGCGACATAGTGGCGAGCGACGGGAAACTCGTCGTCGCTGCACGGAACCCCGCCACTTCCTGTGGCTCGAGGCTGGAGTCCGCCGTCAAGATCCTATCGCACGGTGGGGCTGCCGAGGCTCCCGCCGTCATCGGCACCATCGAGCAGCCGGGGGTGCAAGCATTGGCGATCTACAACGACCACATCTACGTCGGCACCGCGAGAACTCTCTACGTCTACGCCCGGGCATCGATCGAGTCGAGCGACTACACCCCGCGGCTCGTGCAGACGCTCTCCGACCTCGAGGCCGTCACCCGGCTCGCGATCGGAGTCGACGCAAGCCTCCAGCCCGCCCTCTCCGTAGACGAACGTGGCGGGCTCCGGAGCTACCGGATCGGGAGCGACGGCAGGCTTGCCGCGCGCCGGTCCTACGCCCGCCCGGAGGACTGCCGCTGAGCGGTGGTCTCCTCCGGGCCGCGTGGTGTGGACGCTGGCCTACATCTTGCGGTTGCCGCCTTTCTCGAGGAGAGCCTTCGTGGCGACGATGCCCTCCACCTCCGGGGTGACCTCGCCTTCGTACTCGATACCGACGAAGCCAGTATAGCCGTGCGCGACGACGGTGTCCATCATGCGGCGGAAGTCAATCTTGGTCTCGGCGCCACTGGCGTCAAAGTCGTAGCTCTTGGCGCTCACGGCGTGGACGTAGGGCATCCACATCCCCACGGCGGTATAGGTGCTGTCCCGTGGAACCTCGTCGGCGCAACCGGTGCCGTCGGCCTTGCGCTCGCGACAGAAGTTACCGAAGTCCGGCAAGATCCCGACGTTGTCCATGTCGACGGCGGCCATGACGTTCGCGAGGAAACGTGGGTCGGAGGAGTTGCCACCGTGGTTCTCGACTACGACGTTGACGTTTTTCGGTTTGGCGTAAGCCCCCAACTCTTTGAGGCTGGCTACGCTGAGATCGTGCATCCTCTTGCGGTCGCCGTGCCCACCGGCATTGAGCCGCACCGTTGGTATCCCATTGTTGGCCGCGGCGTCGATCCAGACTTTGTGGTTGTTGATGGCGCGCTGGCGCTCCTTGGCATCCGTAGATGAGAGGTTACCCTCGTTGTCGATCATGATGAGGACCTGGGTCACGTCGGCCGACTTAGCAGCGGAGTCGAGGCGGGCCATGACGGCGAGAGCCTTGGTGCGGTGCGTGGCGGGGTCCGCGTCGGGGCCGGCAAGGTCATCGCGGTAGATCTGGGAGACGAACTCGACGCCCTCGAAACCCATCGCCTTCGCATCGGCGGGAAAGGCATACGGATCACCGCCGCCGTCGAAGTACTTCTTGTGGAGCGACCACTGCGCCAGGGAGATCTTGTAAGGCAGGTCGACGATCGCGGTATTGGGGGTGTCCGTGGTGACGTCGGTGGTGGCAGCCGGTTCGGTGCCGCAGGCGCCGAGGGCGAGGAGTGGCAGGGCAAGTAAGGCGTGGAGCTTCATAGTAGCGGGACTTAAGTTTGAAATTTAGCGAGCGGAGGCCGGAGTGGGCATGTCGAGCCCGGACAGGTGTTCGGCGGAGAGTTCGGAGGCGGTGCTGCGGCCGCGCAACCAAAAGTACAGAACCGCGAAGAGGCCGACGAGCACGACGGGAAAGATCATAATTTGCGATAGGGTCGCCTGTCCGGCGGCAAGGTCGACGAGATTTTCGTCGGTGACGCCGCGGGCGACGGCTTCCGCTTTGTGTTTGTCGATCCACCCGCCGATGATTGGGAGCCACAGCCCAGAGCCGAGCATGCCGGCGCCACCGATGAGCGACAGCCCGAGTGGGCCCGACTCCGGTACGTACTCCGCCGCTAGTCCGATCATCGTCGGCCAGAAGTAGCAGATCCCGAGGGCGTACACTACGGTCGCGACATAGATGAACGGACCGGTGACGGTGGAGAGGAGGAACAGGCCAATGGCCGCGAGGATGGCCGACATAAGCAGCACGCCCACGGGATTGAGACGGTGCACTAAAGGGCCCGCGAAGAACCTGCCTGTGGCCATGATGCCCGAAGTGAGCAGCAGCAGGACAATACCGTTTGCGCCGGCGTTCGATAAGATGACGTCGATCCACTGCGTGGCGCCGAATTCGCTCGTTGCCGTGAGGGTCATGGAGACCGCGATGAAGAGGAAGAGCAGCGAGACGATCCCGCGGAGGTTGCGGCTCGTATCACTCGCCACGCCGACGCTCACGGGAAATTTCTGCCCGATGATTAAGAATGCGTAGATCGCCGTCGGCACGAGCATACTCGCGATCTGGATCTGCCACCCGAAGCCGAGCTTCGGTAGCAGGATCGCGACCAGCGAGCCGATGACGATACCGCCGGGGAACCACATGTGGAAGCGATTGAGCATCGTGGTTTGCTTCTCGGGGTACATCCCGGCCACGAGCGGGTTGCAGGCCGCCTCCACGGAACCATTCGCGAAACCGATAAAGAACGTCGAGATCATCAGGCCCCAGTAGCCACCAGCCGTGATCGTGAGTACGAGTCCGAGCACATGGCTCACGAAGGCAATCCACATCATGGCCTTGGGGCCGACCTTATTGTAGATTAGGCCCCCGAGCATCATCGCGAGCGGGAAGCCGTAGAAGGCCATGGCGTTGATCTGCCCGAGGGCCTTATTGTCGAGCGCGAAGGTCTCCCCGAGCTCGGTGAGGATCCCCGCGCGAATCGCGAAGGTCATCGACGTGACGACGAGCGCCACGCAGGCCGCGAGGAAGAGCCGGTCGCGATTGGCGGGAACGCCGTTGATGGCCGCGGCCGGGGATGAATTGTTGTCGATGATCGTGGCCACGGGCAGAATTTAAGGCGGGAATCGCGGGCCTAAGAAAACGACAATTTATGAATGCAGGCTACGGCCCCCGAAAAAGACCGTCTAGCCTACCTTTCCCCGATATGAACGACGAACGAATCAGTACCGCAGGACGCCAGTTGCGCATGGGGATGATCGGCGGGGGCCCCGGCGCATTCATCGGCAACGTCCACCGCATGGCCGCGCGCCTCGACGGCGGGATCGCACTGATGTGTGGGGCCTTCAGCTCCTCGGCAACCCGCAGCCGAGCAGCCGGTCGCGAACTCTACCTCCCCGCCGACCGCGTCTACGGCTCCTGGGAGGCCATGATCGAGCGAGAGGCCGCCCGGCCCCCCGGTGAGCGCATTGACTTCATCAGCATCGTGACCCCGAACCACCTTCACTTCCCCCCGGCAAAAGCTGCCCTCGAGGCCGGGTTCCACGTGATCTCCGACAAGCCCATGACCCTCGACGCGGAGCAGGCCGCGGAACTCGTGGCGCTCGTCGAGCGCACCGGACTCATCTTTGGCCTCACACACAACTACACCGGCTACCCGATGGTGAAGCAGGCGCGCGCCATGGTGGCGGGCGGCGCCTTCGGCAAGATCAGACGCGTGCTGGTGGAGTACCCGCAGGGCTGGTTCTCGCACCGCCTCGAGGACACCGACCACAAACAAGCTTCCTGGCGCTCCGATCCGGCGAAGTCCGGCGCGGCCGGGGCCATCGGCGACA
The DNA here is from genome assembly GCA_041744755.1 of Saprospiraceae bacterium. Taxonomy (GTDB): domain Bacteria; phylum Bacteroidota; class Bacteroidia; order Chitinophagales; family Saprospiraceae; genus CALDTK01. The sequence goes on along the minus strand of JBGTKC010000071.1, from coordinate 39,470 downwards.
TCGGCACGCACGCCGAGAATCTCGCGAGCTACATTACGGGCAAGCGCGTGACGAGCCTCCTCGCCGAGACCAACACCTTCGTGCCCGGGCGCAGGCTCGACGACGATGCCTCGGTGATGCTACGCTTCGAGGACGGCGTGAAGGGTCTGCTGTTCTGCACCCAGATCGCCGCCGGGGAGGAGAACGCGCTCCGCGTGCGGGTCTACGGCGAGACCGGCGGACTCGACTGGCAGCAGATGGAGCCCAACACGCTTCGCGTCACTCGCCACGAAGGTCCGGCGACCATCCTGCGTACTAACGTCGGTGACTTAGACCCGATGGCGAAAGCGGCGGCACGGATTCCCGCGGGCCATCCCGAGGGCTTCATCGAGGCCTTCGCCAATATCTACTGCGGTATCGCGCAGGCAATCCGCGCCTACCACGGCGAGGAGACACCGGACGAGGGACTGCTTGACTACCCTGATGTCTACGACGGACTCGCGGGCATGCGCTTCATCGAGGCAGTGGTGCGGAGTTCGGCGGATGGCAACGTCTGGGTAGACCTGTAGCGACCTCAGCAGCAGCAGCAGCAGCAGCAGCAGCAGCCCAGCGGTTTTGCCGAAAGGCGCACGATTATTCCGTCCCCCCTACCCCACTTTACATTGCCCGCGCGCACATTCACCCTTGGCGACTTCGAGACCCGCGCGCGCACCTACCTTCCGATCTTATGAAAACCATCAAAGGCCCCGCCGTCTTCCTCGCGCAATTCATGGGCGCCGAGGCCCCCTTCAACACACTCGACGGCATCTGCGGCTACATGGCCGACCTCGGCTACAAAGGCATCCAGATCCCGACCTGGGAAGCGGGGCTCATCGACCTCGACCAAGCCGCCGCAAGCAAAGACTACTGCGACGATCTAAAGGGAAGGGTCGCCGCGCATGGCCTCGAGATCACCGAACTCAGCACGCACCTCCAGGGACAGCTCGTGGCGGTACACCCGGCTTATAACGAGATGTTCGATGGCTTCGCGCCAAAACACGTCCACGGCAAGCCTGCAGAGCGGACGGCCTGGGCCGTGGACCAAGTGAAGAAAGCCGCTACAGCAAGTCGCAACCTCGGGATTGACGTGCACGCTACTTTTTCCGGGGCGCTCGTGTGGCCGTTCGTGTACCCCTGGCCCCAGCGCCCGCAAGGGTTGGTGGAGCAGGGCTTCGAGGAGCTCGCCAAACGCTGGACGCCGATCCTCGACCACTTCGCGGACTGCGGAGTAGACGCCTGCTACGAGATCCACCCCGGGGAGGACCTCCACGACGGCGTGAGCTACGAGCGCTTCCTGGATGCCGTCGACCACCACGACCGCGCCTGCCTGCTCTACGACCCGAGCCACTTCGTCCTTCAGCAACTAGACTACCTCCAGTTTATCGACATCTACCACGAGCGCATCCGGATGTTCCACGTCAAGGATGCGGAGTTCAACCCGGATGGCCGCTCCGGGGTCTACGGCGGCTACCAAGGCTGGGCGGATCGTGCCGGCCGCTTCCGCTCGCTCGGCGACGGCCAGGTCGACTTTAAGGGCATCTTCTCGAAGCTCACGCGCTACGGCTACGACGGCTGGGCGGTGATGGAGTGGGAGTGCGCCATCAAGAGCTCCCAGCAGGGCGCCGAGGAAGGTGCACCTTTCATCGAGAGGCACATCATCCAGGCCACCGAACGCGCGTTTGACGATTTCGCAGATTCAGGTGCCGACCAGGCGGCGAACCGACGGATATTGGGCCTCTAAATGGGGAAGGCGTACGTTACGCATGCTGTGCACACCGTTCATGCCGACAACCCTGCTTGCCTACGCTACACCTGCATTAAATGAATAATCTGCGCCAAATGAGCCAAACGAACCGAATCACGAAAGCCCTATCGCTTTTCCTGCTCTTCGCGGCTTTCGCCAAAACTGCTTCCGCGCAGTACAACACAGAGTTCGCCTCCGAAGAGGACATTGACCCGCGCGTCACTGAGGTTTACGTCGACGTGCCGATGGTAAGCCCGGGTGCGACCATGGGCGCCGCCCCTTCGGATGCGATCGTCTTATTCGACGGCAAAAACCTCGACCACTGGATGCACGCCGACGGACGTGCCGCGGGTTGGCTCGTGAGCGATGGCGCGATGACGGTCAAAAGCGATCCCAAATACGGCAGCGGCGACATCATGACGCTCGATAGCTTCAGCAATTTTCAGCTCCATCTCGAGTTCCGCACGCCGCCCGCCATGGGCGACGGCCAGGGCCGCGGCAACTCCGGGCTCTTCCTCCAGGGTCGCTACGAGCTCCAAATACTCGACAGCTACGAAAACCCGACCTACTCCAACGGTCAGCTCGGTTCGATCTACAAGCAGTCTCCCCCGCTCGCCAATCCGGGCAAGCGCCCAGGCGAGTGGCAGGTGTACGACGTGGTGTACACGGCGCCCGTGTTTAGCGCCCGCGGTACCCTCATCGCCCCCGCCTACGTGACGGCCTTCCTCAACGGCGTCCTCGTACAAAACCATACCGCCGTCCAGGGCCCGACCAACTACCGCGGTCGCGGTATCTACGAAGCCCACGGCGCCGGCCCGCTCAAGCTGCAAGACCACGGTAATCCGATGAGTTTTCGCAATATTTGGGTGCGGCCGATGTAGACTACAGAAGGTTAATAAAGGACAACCGCAATGGCGTAGCCGAGATCGTGGCCACCAATCTGCCGCACGCTCTCCTCGTCCGAAGCTAATTAACCACCTGGCGCGGATCGGGAACACCCATCGACGACATGAATACATTAGCAATCGTCTCAGCGTGCCTGCTTTTGGTCACCGGCGCAACTGCCTACGGACAGGAGGCCCGGACCGCCAATTCGTGCCAGCTCGTCTCGACTCTCGACACCACTGGCCGCATCGAATTTAGGGACCGTTCATACATGACGCGTAGGCCCGCAGATCGAGCCGACGTGTGGGTCCAGGAGCAGTTCGGCAGCAGCGGGCGCCTGCGCTACCGCGCCGAGGTGACGCGACAAGTCATCACCGACACGGTGCGCTTCACCGATCCCGAAACCGACAAGCCTACCTCCGCGATAGTCAAGTCTGAAGCCTACATCCACGAAGGTGCTTACACCTGCTACGAGATCGACGGTCGGGGCTACGCTACCGGAGAGCGCTACGCCGCTCATCCCGATCGCGAGACGCCGTACCGGCAGGTGCTGCCGAACGGAAAGACCGGCGCCACGGGAGGTTTCGTAGGCACAAAGGACAGCGTCGGCGTTTGGCGGATCAACGACGAGCAAGGACGCCTCGCCGAGGAGATCACCTTTCGCGACGGCAAACGCGTCGGTCCGTACCGCCGCGTGGACGCCGCTGGTACGATGCTGCAAGAGGGACAGTACTTCCGTGGGGAGGCTGTCGACACGATCGAAGTATACGACCCGATCACCGATCAAACGGCTACGCGCACGGTGGCCCTCAACAGCTCACCCTGTGGCACGTGGCAAGTCCGCGGTGTGAACGGCGTCATCAAAGAGGAGGAGTACGCGCCTTGTCGGGACTGAGTCCCGGTCGCGGCGGGGGCGCGTGTCGTAGGTGTGGGTTTTACAATCGTGTCGTAGGGGTTACCACTGGGCTATCTCACGTCGTTACTGATCGCGGGCGCTGTCGGAGGCATCGACGTCGACCTTATCCCCTTCGATTTTCACACTTAGCTCCGGTCACTCCTGCTGTCATCGACGCCAGCGTATAGCCAGTCCTCGAAGAGATCGTCGACCAGGGGAGTGATGACGTAGTTCATCAGCGGGACCACGATCAGGGTCTCCATAATGAGCTTTAGCCAGAGCGGAGGGTCGATCGGCGACCACTGGATAGCGTAGCTTACGATCAACAGGGCCGGTAGCAAGCCACAGTACTTGGCGAGCATCAACTTCCACGTCGGTGGCGCCGGACCGTCATTCGGGTTTCCCATCGCCTCAGGAAGGAAGGACCGTTAGATTTTGTTGACCACGGCACCCGCGCGGACAGCGGCTGGCGAAGGTACCCTTCGTCCGAACCTATGCACAAACCTTGATCGCCTCCCGCAGGCCATCCAGCTTCTCTGGGTAGGTCGGCAGAAATTCGTGGGCGACGTAGCCAGTGTAGCCCGTATCCACGATCGCCTTCATGACGGCCGGATACTTCAGCTCCTGCATGTCGTTGAGTTCGTGGCGACCCGGTACGCCGGCCGTGTGGTAGTGCCCGAAATAATCGTGGTAGTCGCGGATGGTCTGGATGATGTTCCCCTCTTGGACCTGCATGTGGTAGATGTCGTAGAGGAGCTTGAAATTCTCCGAGTCGACCATGTCGCAAAGCGCGATCGCCCAGGCACTAGAATCGGCCATGTAGTCGGGGTGGTCGACCTTGGAGTTGAAGAGCTCCATCTGGAGGACGATCCCGTTGTCGCGCGCGACCGGCATGAGCTTCTTAATGCCTTTGGCCGCGACCCGCATGCCGTCCAGGTCGTTCATCCCACGGCGGTTGCCCGCAAAACAGATCATGTTCTTGTAGCCCCGGCGCGCCGCCTCGGGCATCGTTTTGGCGTAAGCCGTATTTAGCTTCTCGTGCAGCTCTTCGTTGATGTAGCCGGTGGTGATATCCTCGTCCTCGCGCCCGTAGGCCATCGAGCACGTGAAGCCCATGTCCGAGATCATCGCCCAATCCTTCGGAGAGATGAGGTCGATGGCCGAGAGGCCCATCTCGCGCAACTTGGGCAAAAGCTCAGGCAACGGCAGGAATCCCACGCTCCAGTAGGCTACCGACTGCTGGGCGATCGGTACGCCGGCTGCGGCCGTGGCGGAGAGCGTAGTCGCTGTCGCTTTTTCGGCGTAACCCGTCACAGGAGTACAGGCCGCAGCGCCAGTGGCTACCACACTGGTCGTCAAAAAATTACGTCGGTTCATCATAAGGCCTAAGCTAATAGGTTGCTGCGGCAATACTGCCTAGAATCGTCCCGGGTCCTAACTCAGGGATTTGACCGCGTGCTCCACGGCGCGAACGGTGAGGGCCATGTACGTTAGGCTCGGGTTAACCGTTCCGCTGCTCGTCATGCTGGCGCCGTCGGTGACGTACACGTTGCGACAGGCGTGCACGCGGTTGTGGGCATCGAGTACGCTCGAACGCCGGTCCTTCCCCATACGGGCCGTTCCCATTTCGTGGATCCCGAGTCCGATCGCGTAATTTTTGTTTTCCCAGGTCTCTACATCTTTGTAACCCGCGCGCTCGAACATCTCAGCGGCCTGGGCGGTCATGTCCTTGCGCATCGCGATCTCGTTCGGACCGAGCTTGGTATCGAAGACGATTTTCGGCAAGCCCCAGGGATCGAGGTCGGCACCGAGCGTCATACGGTTATCGGGGTTGGGGAGGATCTCTCCGAAGGCGGACATCCCGATCCCCCAGCCTCCGGGCGTCATGAGCTCATCCTTGAATTCGCTCCCGTAGGCGAGCTCGGCCACGCCCCGTTGCCAGCCCGAGCGCGAGGCTCCGCCCTGGAAGCCGTACCCGCGGATGAAGTCCTTCACATCGGACCTGCCGCCGCGATTGCGGTACTGGGGTATGTAATAGCCGTTGGCTCTTCGGCCCTTCGTGTAGGTCTCTTCGAAGCCCTCGACGTCCGCCCGCGCGCCGAGCTGGTAGTGGTGGTCCATGATGTTGCGACCGAGTTGGTCGCTTTCATTAGCCCAATCGCCCGACTGCATCAATATCGCCGCCGAGGCGGCCGTACTCGCGTTGAGGAAGATGACCTTGGCCTCGAAGAGGTGCTCTCGCTTGGTCTCCTTGTCGACGACGACCACGCCAGTGGCGAGGCCCGTGTCCTCGTCGCGGACGATGGACTTAACGATGGAGAAGGGGCGGAGCGTAAGCTTACCAGTGATGTCGGCGGCCGGAAGCGTGCTCGCGTTGCTCGAGAAGTAGCCGCCGTACGGGCAGCCGCGCTCGCAGCGATTGCGGAATTGGCACAGCTGACGCCCGGGACGAGGTTCGCCGGTGAGGTGGGCGGCGCGCCCGATGGTGAGGAAGCGGCCGTCGTCGTAGTTTCTCGTGAGTGAGGTCCTGAAATCCTCCTCGGGAGCCGTAAAGTCCATGGGCGGCTCGAACACGCCGTCTGGCAATCGGTCGTGACGATCCTCGGCCCTGCCGCTCACCCCGATGTAAGCCTCGACCTTCGCGTAGTACGGGGCCAAGTCTTCGTAGCGGATGGGCCAGTCGACGGCGATCTTCTGGCGGGCGTTCATCTCGAAATCGATCGGGCTCCAGCGGTAGCTCTGCCGCCCCCAGATCAGGGAGCGACCGCCGGTTTGGTAGCCGCGGATCCAGTCGAAGCGACCGCCCGGGGCTTCGAGGTACTCGTGCTCGAGGTCGTCGACGTAGTGCCGGGCCGTGGTCCGCTTGGCGCCCCACCCGATCCGCGTCTGCACTTGGTAGTGTGCGGCCTCCTCGGGGGTGTAACGGTCGTCCCCCATGGCCTTGACGTGGCCCTCGCCGATCTTAAATATCCCCTCTGCGTCATCGTTGATGTCCCAGGGGTCGAGGTTGGCCGTAGGATAGTCCCCGTGCTCGACGTGGCGCCCGCGCTCGAGCACGAGGGTAGTAAGCCCGGCCTCGCAGAGTTCCTTAGCTGCCCACCCGCCCGAGATCCCGGAGCCGATCACGATGGCGTCGTAGCGCCGGGGGGATGTATTTTCGTCGAAGAGCGTCATGCGCGGTCGAGGTAGTGCACCACGTCGATGATCCGATGCGGCGCAGCGAGAAAGGGTATGTTTTGGCGAAAGCCGCACGACCGAAAGCCGGGCGCTACAGACTCCAGGCCCTGCCTGCGCGGGGCAGCTCACTGATCGGTAACTGTCCCACCCACCTGCCGGGCACCTCCTCGTAGTTGAGCACCTCTTCGCCGATGTATTCGCTCAAGAAGTAGCTCTCCATCGTCATCCAGCGCAGTTTCGTGAGGAGGTCATTGAGCTCCAATTCGTCATTGCCGGCCACAGCCTCGTTGTAGGTGTTGTTCTCGGCCTGCTCGTGCGTGTTCATGTCACCGGCGCCCTCGGCGGTTTCGACGATCTCGCTGTCCTCGCCCAGTTCGTCGCCCTTCTTGTCGTCGGCGTCCTTGCTCTTGTCGACCTTCGTGACCTTGTTGCCTTCGATCTCCACCGTGAACTCCTTGTTCTCGGGCGCTTTGTACTTTACGAAGTAGGTGTCCATCATGGAGGCCATCTGCTCGGGCGTGGCGTTGTCCATATCGCCGCCGTGGTCGGTTTTCAGCCTTTCGGCAAAACGGTCAAGTTGGTACAAGAGACGGTTGCGCTCTTTCTCCTTGAAGCCATGCGTCACGTAGGCATCCGCGAATTCGACGGAGCCCATCTCCGAAGCGGAGGGCGTGTCGGTCTTCGGGAGGATAGTATCCTGGATGAGCCGCAGCGCCGAAGCCTGTAGCCCGCTGAACGTTGCGTAGGAGTACGTGGCGTCGGTAGTGGCTTTCTTACATGCCTGAAACAGCACTGATGGCGCGATCGCGGCGCTGCCGATTCCGAGGCCGATAAACTTGAGGGCATCTCGCCGAGTGGTAGTTCCCATGGGTCAGATATTCATTTTTTTCAGCTCTCCGACGGCGTGATCGACGGCGCGCGCGGTAAGGGCCATATAGGTGAGGGAGGGGTTGACACAGCCAGCGCTCGTCATACAGGCGCCGTCGGTGACGTACACATTTTGGCAGGCGTGTACGCGATTTTGGGCGTCTAGCACGCTCGTACGCCGGTCTTTGCCCATGCGCGCCGTGCCCATCTCGTGGATACCGAGTCCGACCCCGTAGTTGCCATCCGGGCCGTGACCGCCGTCACGCGACGTGACGTCCGCGAATCCAGCCGCCGTGAGGATCTCGGCCGCGGAGTCGGCCATGTCCTTGCGCATCCTCTCCTCGTTCTCAAATAGGCGTGTGTCGAACAGGACCTGTGGCTGGCCCCAGGCATCAAGTTCGCTGTAGTCGAGTTTCATCGTGTTGGCCTGGTACGGGAGCATTTCCCCGAAGCCCCCCATGCCGATGTTCCAGGTCCCGGGTGTGAACAGGCTGTCCTTGAAGGTGCCGCCGTAGTCGAGCTCCCGGACTTTCGAGCTCCAGTTGCCGCGGCTCGCGCCCCCCTGATAGCCGAAGCCCCGCAGGTAGTCCATGTTGGTTTTACCGCCGAGGTTACGGAAGCGCGGGATGTAGAACCCGTTCGCGCGTCGCCCGGCGTAGTAGCTGTCTTCCATCCCTTCGACGCGGGCGCCCCCGCCGACGCCTAAGTGGTGGTCCATGACGTTGCGCCCGAGCTGATCGGATTCATTGGCCCAGTCACCGGAGGCCAGTAGGATGGCCGTCGAGGCGATCGCCGAGGCGTTGAGGAAGAAGATCTTGGCTGTGAACTCGAGAGTTTGCTTGGTCTCCTGATCGACGACCTGCACGGCGGTAGCGAGTCCGGTGGACTCGTCGCGGATTATCTTCGTCGCGATGGAGAAGGGCCGCAGGGTAAGGTTGCCGGTCTTCTCGGCCGCCGGGAGCGTACTGGCGTTCGAGCTGAAGTAAGCGCCGTACGGGCAGCCGCGCATGCAGCGATTGCGGAACTGGCAGCTCTGCCGATTCTGCTCTGGGCGCCCGGCCTGACCCGTGAGGTGGGCCGTGCGCCCGATCGTTAGGATGCGGTCGTCGAACTTCTCCTTTATTTGGTCCCGGAGGTATGCCTCCGGTGCGGTGAAGTCCATCGGAGGTTCGAAATCACCGTCCGGCAGCGCTTCCCAGCCCTCGGCCATCCCACTTACACCAATGTAGCGCTCGACTTTGTCGTAGTACGGCTTGATGTCGACGTAGCGAATCGGCCAGTCGACGGCGATCCCCTCCTTGGCGTTGGCCGTAAAGTCGAGATCCCCCCAGCGGTAGCTCTGCCGCCCCCAGACCAGGGATCGGCCGCCGGTCTGGTAGCCGCGCATCCAGTCGAAGCGACTGCCGGACACCTCTTTGTAAGGGTGTTCGGTGTCCTTGACGAAGTGGTGGACATGACTACGGTTGGTGGTGTAGCCCGTGCGGGCCTGCTTCAGGTAGTCCTCCGCCTCAGCGGCGCTGAGTTTTTCGCGCAGGGCGCTTTCGCCGTGGCCGTCGTCCTCCCAATCCCAGGGATCGATGTTGGCCGTCGGGTAGTCGCCGTGCTCGATATGGCGTCCGCGCTCGAGGACGAGGGTCTTCAACCCGGCCTCCGTGAGCTCTTTCGCCGCCCAGCCGCCGGAGATCCCGGAGCCAACTACGATGGCGTCGTAGTCGCGGGGGCTGTTTTCGGAAAAAAGGGAAATCGACATAGATAAGTTTAAGACTCGGTAAGTATACGGCGCTCCTTATGCTCTGTAGGGCAAACCGCAGGGGTGGAACGATAAAATTGCGAAATTTATGGCCGCACCTTGAAATATGACAGTTTTGGCGAAAGCTGACCCCGTTTGGCTGTGCTACCACAAAAGTGGTACGCATTATGCCTAGAGTTTGGCCTTGCGGCTCGTGCGCGACGAGGGCCGATCTTGATACGCCCAATTGATCTCGGGATTGAATAGGATAATATGGCTACGACATCCGCGGCTCTACAGCCCTACGAGGGGCCTTTCGGCAAAAACGAAGCTTACCACCTTCTGAGGCGAACGACATACGGGGTGACGCCATCGCGCGTGGCCGAAGCCGTGCGACTCGGGTTCGGCGGTACGCTCAACAAATTGCTCCGCCCCGACGCCACGATTGCCCCGCCAGTCAACTACGAAAACGCTGAAGACCCGAACGTACCCCACGGGAAAACCTGGATCCGCGCGCCGTACGTAGCCGGGCTCAAAGTCAATAACTATCGCGCTACCTCCCTACGCAATTGGCTATTTGGCAACTTTTACGAATCGGGATTCTCGCTGGAGCGCCGCATGCTCCTGTTCTTCATCAACCACTTCGGCGCACGTTACATGGACGACGCCCGCCCCGTTTACAACTATTACGAGACCCTGCGCGGAGGGATGTACAGTAAGCTCCCGTATCTTGTCAAGCGGGTGACCGTCGACCCGCTTATGCTCATGTTCCTCAACGGTAGGGACAATCGGGCGAAGAGCCCCAACGAGAATTACGCCCGCGAACTGCTCGAACTCTTTACCATAGGCAAGGGGCCCCAGATAGGGTCGGGCAACTATACGCACTACACCGAGGATGACGTGCGGGCATTCGCGCGGGCCCTTACGGGCTGGAAGACCCGCTACATCGGGAGCGAAGACGCCACCCAACAGCCCGAATCCTACTTCAGTCCCGCCCACCACGACACCACGACCAAGACCCTGAGCGCGGCCTTCGGTAGGGCGAGTATCCCCGACGCGGGCGACCGCGAGTACGCGGCCGTAGTAGACCTGATCTTCGCACAGGAGCACGCCGGGGACTATTTCTGCCGCAAGCTCTACCGGTGGTTCGTATACCACCAGATAGACGAGACCATCGAGCGCGATATCATCCAGCCGCTCGCGCAGGCGTTCCGCGAGTCCGGTTATACGGTGTCCGTACCGATCTTAATGCTCCTGCGCAGCGAGCATTTCTACGAAGAGCGCTTCAGGGGTGCCATCGTGAAAAGTCCCCTCGAAGAGACGCTCGACCTCACCGTCGGCCTTGGACTCACGCTCCCGGAGGAGGTCGAGGGGAAGTACTGGCTACTACAAAAACTAAACTATACAGTCCAGGAGCAGGACATGCGCCTCAACGACCCTCCGAGCGTGGCGGGGTACAAACCGTACCACCAAGCTCCGTACTACAACCGTATGTGGATCAACAGCACTTCCCTACAGTACCGCACGCGGGCCGCGCGCTCGGGGATTTACACCGGGTACCGCCGCAGCGAGGACACGATTTACAAAGCCGACATCCTCAAACTGGTTGCGACGTTCGACAATCCCGCCGATCCGAATGACCTCATAGCCGAGTTGGTCGAGCGCACGTTGCCCGTATCGTTGAGCACTGAGCAGCTCACCGCCCTCAAGAACGTCCTCATACCCGGTTTGCCGGACTTCGAGTGGACTGTGGAGTACAACAAGCACTTAGACGACCCCGACGACGGCGACCTCCGCAAGGCAGTGAGCAAGCGCCTCAACGACCTCGTTTTCACAGTAGCCTCCTCCGCGGAATTCCGCCTCTACTAGCATCGCTGCAACCCCACTCCACATGTCTATTAACCGACGCCAATTCTTGGCTACCACCGCAGCCGCCCTCCCGCTCGCGACTACGAAACTTCCGTTCGGATTTCCGACCGGCAAGCTGTTCGACGCACTCCTCGCCGATCCTTCAGATCGGGTTTTGGTGCTCATCAATCTGACGGGCGGCAATGACGGCCTCAACACCGTAGTGCCCCTCGATCAGTTCGACAACCTCGCAGCGGTACGCAGTAATATTCTGCTTCCTAAAAATCGCCTGCTACGGCTCGACGACCGCACGGCGCTGCACCCGAGCCTCACGAGCGTGCGCGGCCTGTGGGACGAGGGCAAGGTCAGCATCGTGCAAGGGGTCGGGTACCGGGACCAGAACCGAAGTCACTTTCGCTCCAGCGACATCTGGAATACCGGCTCCGACAGTCGCGAGGTATCGCGGACGGGCTGGATGGGTCGCTACTTCGACACTATCTACCCGGGTTTTCCGGAAGGGTACCCAAATGCGGTCGACACTGATCCGGTAGCCGTCACCATCGGGACGGTCGCTAGTGAGACCTGCCAAGGGCTCCTGGGCAGCTTCACCCTCACGGTCAGCAATCCACTCTCGATGACGTCCCTCCTCGAGGGCGCCGGCGGATCGAGTCCCGACAATGAACACGGCTCCGAACTCGACTTCGTGAGGACGACGATCGCGCAGGCCAACAGCTATGGCCGCGCCGTACAAACGAAGAGCCTTACCGGCAAAACCGTGGCCGACTACCCGAGCGGCAACAAACTCGCGCAGCAACTTCGCTCCGTCGTACAGATGATCTCTGGGGGCCTACGGACCAAAGCGTATATCGTAAATTTAGGCGGGTTCGATACGCACGCGAATCAAGTGGAGGCTGGCAATACCCACGAAGGCAACCACGCCGAACTCCTCGCGACTCTCTCGGATGCCATTGCCGTATTTCTGGAAGACTTGAAAAAACAGGGCCTCGCCGAGCGCGTCATCGGGATGACCTACTCGGAATTCGGGCGGCGAATCCGCTCGAACGATGCCACCGGCACCGACCACGGCAGCGCCGCCCCGCTCGTGCTATTCGGCGAATGCGTTCGCGCAGGAACGCTAGGCCAGAGCCCCGAGATCGCCCGCGACGTCGATGTGCAGGAAGGCGTCGCGATGCAGTACGACTTCCGCGACGTATACGGCTCGATCCTCGAGGACTGGTTCGGCTTGCCGGCCGCGGCGGTCCGCGAGTTGTTACATAACGGCTACCACCGCCTCCCGATCCTGCGGGAGTGCAATACCTCCGTGTCGGATGTCTCGGGCCGGGACGCCGACGCACTCACGCTCGCGGCCTACCCGTCGCCCTTCACCGAACGACTCACGGTGAACTTCTCGCTCGCGCGTGCCGCGCGGGTCATTTTGGAGGCCTACGACGTACAGGGCGCGTGCATCGAGAGGCTTTTCGACCGGCGACTACCGATGGGTGAGCAGCAAGTCAGCATTAACACGAGTGCCTACCCCGCGGGGGTCGTCACTTTCCGTTTGCAGGAGAGCGACTCCGTTCGGGTCGTGAGGACCGTGAAGCTTTAGACAGCGAAGTATAAATGGTCAAGCGGCTGCGGGTACCGCATTGCCTTGGGCTGGCGTAACTTCTGCGCGGTAAGCAGACCTCACGATTGATCAATTCATCCCCAGCCGGATCTCTTCGCCGACCTGGTCGAAGAAGAGGTAGTCCGTGAGCCCGAGACTATCCTTGGGCTCCATCTTGAGCCAGGTCTGGTGGCGCCAGAGCCAGCGCATTTGGACGCTTGGGATACCCTTGGTGAGGTAGGCATGTACGAAGGGGTGGATCTGCAGCCGGAGCTTGGCGTGCGGTACGGAAACAAGGAGTTTGGTGAGGTCGCGCTCGATGTCGTCGATGACGAGTTCGGTGGGGTTGACTTCGCCGGTGCCCTTGCAGGTTGGACAGACCTCCGCGGTGCTGAGCTTAATCTCGGGGCGTACGCGCTGCCGGGTGATCTGCATGAGGCCGAACTTGCTGAGCGGTAGCACCGTGTGTTGGGCGCGATCGCCCGCCATGGCGTCGCGGACCTCGGCGAGGAGTTGCGCGCGGTGTTCGGCGTTTTTCATGTCGATGAAGTCCACCACGATCAGACCGCCCATATCGCGCAGGCGCATCTGGCGGGCTACCTCGCGCCCGGCGTCGACGTTAACCTTGAGCAGGGCATCGTCGTGGTTGCGGCCAGCCTTGTTGCCGGAGTTGACGTCGACCACGTGCATGGCCTCTGTACTCTCGATCACGAGGTAGGCTCCAGCGGCCACGGTGACGGTCTTGCCGAAGCTCGCTTTGATCTGACGCGTGACGCCATAGCGATCGAAGACATCGGAGGTGTCGGCGTGGTGCTTAAGGATATCGACGCGCTCCGGGGCGATCGAGCGCATGAAGTCGAGCAGGTCGGCATGCATGGCCGCGTCGTCGACGACCACTCTGTTGAAGGAGTCACTCAGCAGGTCGCGCAGCAGACCGCTCGTCTTGTCGAGTTCGCTAAGTAGCTTGGTCGGGGCCTTCGCCTTGTGGAGCTGGCGGAACACCTCGTCCCACTGCTCAGTTAGCTTCTGGATATCCTCGAGAAGTTCGTCGGTCTGGCGGCCTTCGGCAGCTGTGCGGACGATGACGCCGAACTGGGCCGGGCGCAGGCTCTGGACCACGGTCTTGAGTCGCTGCCGCTCCTCGGGGCTACCGATCTTCTTCGACACGTTGACGCCTTTGCCGAAAGGCGTGAGGACCACGTAGCGCCCCGGCAAGTTGATGACAGCCTCGATGCGGGGGCCTTTGGTAGAGATTGGCTCTTTCGAGACCTGGAAGAGCAGATCCTGCTTGGGCTTCAAGACTGCGGCGATGAGGCCATTCTTATCAATGTCGGCCTCAGCCTTGAAGCCGTCGAGTTTGGCGGTCTTAAACGTTCCGTTGACGGCACCGTTGGCGAACTTCGTCATCGAGCGGAACTGCGGGCCGAGGTCGCTGTAGTGCAGGAAGGCCTCCTTGTCTTGCCCGATGTCGATGAAGGCCGCGTTGAGTCCGGGATTGAGTTTGCGCACGCGCCCGAGGAAGATGTCGCCGACGCTCAACTCGGTGTCGAGCTGCTCATGATGAAGTTCGACAAGACGACCGTGTTCAAGCAGCGCGATCTCGACGGTGTCGTCGAGGCGTTTGATGATCAGGTCGCGCTCCGCTTCATTGCGGGGGGGCACGGCACGGGCGCGCCGCTTCGTCCCGGAGGGCTTCTTCGGGAGATGAGCCGCTTCCGGGGAGTCGGGGGAGGCCATAAGGGATTCGTGGGGACAACGAGACGATCGCAGGTCGCGCCCTGCGGCGGACTCCGGCGAGAAGGATGGTGAGCTACCGCTATTCGGGAGAAGGGGACATTAAGCAACGAGAGCCCGGCCGGCGACTGCCGACCGGGTTCCCGTACGCGGAGAGGTCCGCGGTGAAGACTAATCGGCGACCGGGGCTAAGTGTAGCACGTCAGGCTCGGCCCAGAGAACTAGCGGTTCTTCTTCTTGTGCCGATTCTTACGCAGGCGCTTCTTGCGCTTGTGGGTAGAGATCTTATGACGCTTACGCTTTTTGCCGCAGGGCATAGAGTGGGGTTTAGTTCGTTGAAATTAGTCCGTGGTCTGTTGTAGCAACCGACAAGCCTCCGAAGCGTTGGCAGCCTGGGCCACGTTTCCGAGCCGCCCGGCCACCTCCGCGAGGAGACACTGGGCGCTGAGGTTGTCGGGGGCGAGCCGCACAGCGCGGGTTAGGCGCTCGCTAGCTTTGTCCAACTGATTGGTGCGCAAAGCTAAGCGACCTAGCTGTACCAACACACTCACATCATCCGGATTCGCGGTATTTAGGTCCCGCAGGATCAAGATTCCGCGCATCGGGTTGTCGGCCGGAGGATTGTCGGCGAGGTGGACGGCGAAGTTTAGTTTGTATGTCGTCGCCCCGGGCGCCAGCGAGATCGCGGTCTCGTAAGCGACGATAGCGCGTTCGGTACAGAAGGCTTTCTGTTTTGCCGAAAGGCTATCCGCCCGCAGACAGAGGCTGTACGTCGTGGCGGCTATACCCCACGTCGTATCGCTCGGCAGTGTCTCGGCAACCTGTTCGGCGTAGTGTCCGGCGAGGGCGGGCTGGCCGGCGCGGTACCAAGCCCCGGAGAGTTGCTTCAACACTTCCACCTTGCGAGTCTCGCTCTCCGCCGCGTCGAGCATGCGTTCGAACCCGTGGATCGAGGCCTCAGTACGGGCGTCCATGCCCGCGGAGGCCTCACGGATGAGGGCCTGCGCACTCGTGGTGGACAGCCGCTGCGTCGCGCTCGCGCCTTCGCGCATCTGCGGCGGCACCCGCTCGAGGCCCCAGTACAGGACGGCGAAGAGGATGGCCACGACGGCGACAGCGAGGTACTGTGGGCGACCCATAGCGTTGCGGAGCGGGGCCTAGTTGGACTCCTTGCCGGAGTCGTCCTTCGGCAAGGAGTTGACCTGGGCCTTGACCTCGTCGATGAAGGTCTTGGCGGGCTTGAAGGACGGGATGTAGTGCTCGGGGATGACGATGGCCTCGTTGCGCTTGATGTGGCGGCCGACCTTCTCGGCGCGGCGCTTGATGATGAAGCTACCGAATCCGCGCACGTAAACGTTCTCTCCGCCGGCGAGCGTGGTCTTGACTTCTTTGAAGAACTCTTCGAGGCTCACGAGGACATCCACCTTGGCGACGCCTGTCTTGTCTGAGATGGCCGCTACGAGATCTGCTTTGCGCATGCTAAGTATTTGTCTGTGAGCTACTAAGCGCAGCCGACGGGAAGTGTTGGTCGGCAAATGTCGGCAAAAAGACGGCATGTGCAAGGGCAACATATGAATTTTTGACACGCCCGGTGTGGGCTCGCCACATTACCGTGGCCCGCGGGCCGCCCTTGGCCGGTCGGCCTATCTTGCGCCCTCCCCAGACAAGCCCGCATCCATTGCTCCAATCCATGACCGGCTTCGGCCGCGCCACCGGCCACGACAATAACGTCCTGATCACCGTCGAGATCCGCGCCGTCAACGCCCGCCAAGCCGATGCCCGCGCCAAGGTGCCGCCCGCCTACCGCGACGAGGAGCCCGCCCTGCGGCTCCTGCTCCAACAATCGTCGGTACGCGGGAAAGTCGACGCCGTGGTGGAGCGGCGGTCCGTGAGCGGGGTCCCCGCCGAGGCCGGGGTCAACGTGGCGCTCTACGGTGAATTGAAGCGCCAGCTTCTCCTAGCCGAGCCAGCGTTTGCCGCTGATCCGGTAGCCCTGGCGACGGCCGTTCTGCGTCTCCCCAACCTCGTAGGTGCCGCGGAGGCCGAGCCGGGCGCCAGCGAAGTCGCACTACTACACGTGGTCTTCGCCGAGGCCCTGGAGGCCTTCGTCGGCTTTCGCCAAAACGAGGGACAGGCGCTCGCGGACGATGTCGCCGCCCACGTACAGGCCATCCAGTCGGCGATCCCGGATCTCGAAGCCTTCGAAGAACGCCGCCAAAGCGAGATGCGCGAGCGGCTCACGCGCCTCGTCGACGAGAAGCTCACCGGTAGCGCCATCGACCGCAACCGCCTCGAGCAAGAGGTGCTCTTCTACCTCGAGAAGATGGACATCTCCGAGGAAAAGGCCCGCCTCCGGCAGCACTGCACCTTCTTCGCCGAGAGCCTCGCCGACGGCGATCTGGAAAAAGGCAGGCGCCTCGGGTTCATCGCGCAGGAGATGGGGCGCGAGATCAACACCCTCGGCGCGAAGGCCAACTCTTCCGCGATCCAGCGCGTGGTGGTAGGGATGAAGGACGAGCTCGAGAAAGTGAAGGAGCAGCTGGCGAATGCATTGTGACCTCGATCGAATCCGGCCGTCCCGCCGATGAAAGCTTGTCCGCCATGAGCGATGCCCCTCGCCACAAAGTCCTCGTCCTCACTGCCCCGAGTGGCGCAGGCAAGACGACCCTCGTGCGCCACCTCCTTGCTACCCTCCCCGAGCAGTTGGCCTTCAGCGTCTCGGCCACGACCCGCGCCCCGCGGGCCCACGAGGAGCACGGTCGCGACTATTATTTCCTGAGCCAGGCGGAGTTCGCGCGTCGGGTGGCGGCCGGAGACTTCCTCGAGTACGAGGAGGTGTACGCCGATCAGTTTTACGGTACGCTGCGCTCGGAGATCGAGCGCCTGTGGGCACTCGGAAAGACGGTGGTCTTCGACGTGGAGGTCAAGGGCGCTATGCACCTCAAAGAGCACCTCGGGGAGGCGGCGAAGGTGGTGTTCGTGGCGCCGCCGAGTCCGGAGGTACTGTTTGCGCGGTTGCGGGGCCGCGGCACGGAGGATGAGCTGTCGCTCAAGAAGAGGATCGCACGCGCCGCGGAGGAGCTGAGCTACCGAGAGCGGTTCGATTGGGTTATCGTCAACGATGATTTGCGTGTCGCCAAGGCCGAGATCGTGACATTGGCGGAGGCGTGGGTGGCGGGGTAGGAGGTTTGGCTGTTTGGCTGTTTGGCTAGGCGTTCTGTTGGTGACGGGGCGGTTAGCTGGTTTTGGCGAAAGCCCGACACAGCGACACGCCGCGGACGCGCGCCTGAGATCAGCACGCCTCCGACGGGTCACTCGGCTACCTTCGGGCCACCTACTCTCCCGTATGCTCGGCCTTAAACTGACCCACAACACCAAGCTCATCTCGTTGAGGGCCTGCGCGGTGCTGTTCGTGCTGAGTCTGACGGTTGGGACCGTGAGCTACATGCGGATCGAGGGCTTTGACCTCGGGGAGTCGCTGTACATGTCGGTGATCACGATCAGCACGGTCGGATTCGGGGAGGTGCGGCCGCTGTCGAGCGCGGGGCGGCTGTTTACCTCCTTCTTCGTGATCGCCAACCTGGCCATCACGGCGCTCTTCATATCGCAGCTCACGCAGCGTCTCGCCGACGGCGGGATCGTCTCGCAACTTCGCAAACGCATCATGCACAAGGAGATAGACAACACCGCCGGCCACGTCATCGTGTGCGGCGCCGGGCGCTACGGCCGCGAGATCATCGAGCAGCTCATGGTCACCGAGGAGACGGTGGTCCTCGTGGAGCGTAGCGAGGACCGCATCGACCTCATCGCGACGGCACATCCGGAACTCCTCTACGTCCAGGGCGACGCAACCACCGATGAAGGCTTGGAGCGCGCGGGCGTCACTCGCGCGAAGGCCATGATCGTGACGCTCGGCAACGACTCCGACAACGCCTTCGCGGTGCTGACGGCGCGGCAGCTGCGGAGTGGGAAGGTGGGGCTTTCGCCAAAACTCGTCATCATCGCGCGGACCTACAATCCGGAGAGCCGTTCGAAGATGTTGAAGGTGGGCGCCGACCACGTGGTGCAGCCCGAGCAAATCGGAAGCTTCTTCATGTCGACTCTCGTGCGCAAACCCTCGGCCGTGGAGTTCTTCACGACCTTAGCGGGTGGGCCCGCGGCGGATGTGGGCTTCGAGGAAATTTCGCAGGAGCGGCTGCCGGTCGAGATGCGGGAGTCGTCACTGCGCGAGATGGACCTGAGGCGCAAGACGGGGATCAACGTGGTCGCGCTCAGGTATGCAGATGGGCACTACGAGGTCAATCCGGACTCGGCGCGGACCTTGAGGGGGGGCACGAGTATGATCGCGTTGGGGGACCGCGAGCAGTTGGCGCGGCTGGAGGAGCTGTTGGGGACTAAGGAGGGGTAGACAGGGCGCTCGCTCTGCTCGCTGAAGGGGCGGCTTCGCCTGGATCGGCACCTTCGTTAAATAAACCAGTAGCGGCGCTCGGGGCTTCAGGACTCTACTGCCAGGAGGCGCTGGAGGCGCTGCACCTCTCGCTGGAGGTGGTCTAGACGCCGGCGCATGTACATGATCGTCTCGACGCCAGCGGGGTTGATCTCCAGGTCGTAGGCGAGGCGGAGCATCGTGCGCAGGTCCTCGCAGTGCTCCTCGGCCACGGCGAAGGCGCCGGTGGGCTCGCGGCGGTATTCAACGATCTCTAGTTCGAGCAGGGGCTGGAGGCGGGTGGTTTCGACGGGCTCGCCGAGAAGGGTCTGGTCGATGACGAGGTAGGTCATTTCAAGTTTCGATTTTCTTTATCCAATTTTCAATGCGCTGCTGCCGGGGCGAGGGTGCGGGCGGATAGACGTGATGCTTACTTGATCCGAGGGGGTCTCGGTAGCATCATTGTTTAGGCAGCCTGCGTCGCCTGGCGGGCGGCAGCGGCTTTGGTGAGGTACTCGCGTTCTTCGTCGGACAGGTTTTGCGGAAGCGAAATGGAGACGACGGCGTAGAGGTCGCCGGCGCCCTCGGCCTTATAGCGCGGCATGCCCTTGCCCCTGAGGCGGATCTTGGCACCGGGCTGGGTACCGGCCGGGAGGTTGATGCGTACCGCTCCTGTTGGGGCGGCGATGTCGACTTTGCCGCCGAGCAGCGCCGCGTACACATCTGCCTCGGCGGCGACGTAAAGGTCGTCACCCTGGCGCTCGACGCCGGCGGGGTTGGCGATCTGGAAAGTGATGTAGAGGTCGCCGCGCTTACCGCCGACCTGCTCGCCGCCCTGCCCGCCGATGCGGATCGTCTGTCCGTCGGAGACACCTGCCGGGATCGTGAGGCGGATCTTGCGCTCGCCGACGGTGACGACCTGCTTGCGGTCTTCCAGCACTTCCGCCAGGGGGAGCTGTAGCGTAGCCCGCACGTCGGCCCCGGCGAAGCGCTGTCCGCCGCCGCGCTTGTAGCCATTGAAGGCACCTTGCTCCCCGAACATCTCCCCGAAGAGGTCGGAGAAGTCGCTGGTCTGCCCACCACTATTATACGTGTAGCTGCGGCCCTCGCCGAAGGGATTGCCGCCGTACTGCGCGAAGGGATCCTCGCCCGCGCCACCGCGCTGCCCACGGGCCCCGGCCTGCTGTCGTGCCTGCTCGTAGGCCTCGGCCTGCTCCCAGTCCTTGCCGTAGGTCGCGGCGTAGCGGTCGTACTTGGCGCGCTTGTCGGGATTCGAGAGCACCTCGTTGGCCTCCGAGACCTGCTTGAACTTGGTCTCGGCCGAGGCGTCCCCGGGATTCACGTCCGGGTGGTACTTGCGCGCCAGCTTGCGGTAGGCCTTCTTGATGGCTTTGTCGTCGGCAGCCTTGTCGACGCCCAAAACCTTGTAATAATCGATGTACTCCATGTCGTAGCTCTTCGCGAACGCTTACGCGAAGCTAACAACCTCCGGCGGGGCCAGTGTTTACTTCGCCGACCCATGGCGCTGCTTTACCTCAAGGCCCTCCACATCATCGGCTTCGTGAGCTGGTTCGCGGGCCTGTTCTACTGGCTGCGCGTCTTCGTGTACCTCGCCGAATCACAGGCGCGCGAGGAGCCGGCGCGCGATATCCTCTTCGAGCAGTTCACGAAGATGGAGCGGCGCGTCTACCAGATCATCGTGCGCCCGGGTCTCGGCGTCACGCTCATCGGCGGCATCGGCATGCTGGTCGTCAATCCGTACTACCTCCAGGAGGGCTGGCTCCAGCTCAAACTCGGGCTCATCCTCGGGTTGACCGCTTTTCAGGCTTTCGCCAAAACGTACGTCACCGGCATCGAAGACGGGACGCGCGAGGTGAGGCCGGAGCGCCTGCGGATGCTCAACGAGGTGCCGACCGTCTTCCTGCTGCTTATCGTCCTGCTGGCGGTGTTGAGAAATAGCCTCGGGGCCGTGGTGGCCTTCGGGATCGTGGTAGTGTTCGTGTTTTTGCTGGGCGCAGGCATCCGCTATTACCGCGGCTACCGCGCGCGACACCCCGAGCACTGATTAAACTTTTGCCAAATATGTTAGGCCGGCCCAACAAGCGCTGGCTAGGCCTCGTTACTCTCGGCGTGCTGGCGCACGGGGACAATCCCCGCGGTGACCGCCGGCAGCTCACTTGACCCACACTTCAAACCCAACAGACTTAGTATGAAATTTTCGATCAAAAATTTAGCTTTCGTCGCAGTGGCGGCCACGGCAGCGACCCTCGCGAGCTGTAGTGAAGACGACTCGATCCAGGTCCCGAACCGCGACCCGACGCTCACGGTTACAAACCCCGACGGCTCCATGTCCGGGGCGAGCATCCGCCGCGCTAACCTCGACCCAAACACCGCCGTCGAGTTCAAGCTCGTCGCTTCCGACGCCGACGGCAACATCGACCGATTCATCGTCGAGCGCAACGACATCCTCGTCGGCATCCCCGCGAGCGACGTGAGCCTCACCATCGACGGCAACGTAACTCCCCTGCCCGCCAACCCCCTCCTAATCCTCAATGCCGAGCAGAACGGCTTCACGAAGACCATTCGCCTTCGGTCCGCGGGTGCATTCGGTGACTCGGTGAAGTACACCTTCACGGTGCGCGACGCCGAAGCCCGCGACGCGGAGGTCAACATCACTCTGGTCAATAGCGTGCCTCCGACCCCGCTGCAAGCAGAGATCAAGAACGTCGAGTTCTACAACCGCGCCGCGACCGCAGCTCGTCCTGGCGCCATGGACCTGGACCTTGGCCAGTTCCGCAGGAGCGATGGCGACACCCTGTCCGAGATCCAGGACCTCGGCAACAACTCCGACGGCACGTGGAAGAAGACGTGGGTCGCAGAGAACAATACTACCCTCCGGAAGGCACCCGCCAACGCCGATTACAATAGTCTCACCACCGAGAAGCAGCTGATCGCCCTTTATGATGAGGCGAAGACCGACCTCACGGCCTCAGACGTGATCAAGAAAGGTGACGTCTACCTCGCCAAGAAGGAGAACCGCAATAAGTACTACGTCATCCTAGTCAACGACGTGGTGGACTTGGCCCTCAATGAGAGCGACAAGTACGTGATCAGCATTAAGCAGAACTAAGCAGTTCGGCAAGCGCTGCATCTGCGGCGAGCTCAAAGCCCGGTCTCCACTTGTGTGGGGGCCGGATTTTTGTGCTCCGCTCCCCGCGGGTGCAGGATACATTGAGCCTGTGTTAGCCCCCCGTCCCACCGCCCGCGTCCTCATCGCCCCACTCAACTGGGGTCTCGGGCACGCCACGCGTTGTCTGCCGCTGGCGGGTGCCCTGGAGGCTGCTGCCACCGTGGCGGGCTTAACGCTCGAACTCCATTGGGCAAGCGACGGCAATGCGCTCGCGTTGCTCCGCCGTGAACGGCCGAATGACGCCCACCACGAGCTCCCGAGCTACGGCGTGCGCTACCCTACCCGCTGGCCGGTGCTTAACATGGCGCTAGCCGGCCCGCGGATTTTCAAGGCGATTGGCGCCGAGGCGGGTGCGGTCCAGCCCCTCCACGCCAATCACCATTTTGATTTGATCCTGAGTGACAATCGCTACGGCTGTCGACTACCGGGCGTGCGGAGTTTGCTGATCTCCCATCAACTGCACTTGCCGATCACGGGCTTGGCCGGTAGGGTGGCGCAAGTATTGGCTAATGTTTGGGTGCAAGGGTTTGATGAAGTAGTGGTGCCGGATCACGCGCAAGCGCCGCGTTTGGCTGGAGCGATGAGTGCGCCGCTGCCCCGAATGCCGGTGCGGTACGTGGGCCCGGTGTCCAGGTTCGCGGCGACGCCGACACAATTCGAGCCGGCAAGCGAGTTCGGTCGGGGCAGCGCGGGGCGCTCACCGGAGCTCGTGCTGTGTCTGCTCTCGGGTCCCGAGCCAACGCGGGCTGAGTTCGAAAGCGCACTGTATCAGCAGTTACCAAGCGCCTTGGAGGAGGTATTCGGTAGCCGTGACTCCCACGTCACGCTGGTACGCGGCACGCAAACGCGCAGGGCCAACGTACCTGTCAGATCGCGAAATGCCAACGCTGAGCCGTGGACAATCGAAGACTTACTCACATCCGGAGACGTGGGACAGGTTTTGGCGAAAGCCGACCTCCTCATCTGCCGGCCGGGCTACACCACCGTCATGGACCTCGCGGCGCTCGGGCGCAGGGCGCTGGTCGTGCCGACGCCCGGGCAGCCGGAGCAGGAGTGGCTGGGCAGAAGCCTGAGCGAACAGGGGCGGGGCGTCTGCGTCGCGCAAGCGGCGATCGGGCGGCCGGGTGTTTTGGCGAAAGCCCTCCTAGAATTGCGCGCATTGAATGCGGACGGGAGACGGCTTTCGCCAAAACCCTCCGGCACCCCACTCACCTCCTGGGCGACCGAGGAAATATCACGCCTGGCGCAGATAACTGTCAACACGGTGTGAGCACCCGGACGGAACGGCTTTCGTTGGTACGGGAAGGGCCTACCTTTGAGGTGCCCCCTTCCTCCTTTTCGACTCTCCCAAGCCCGCCCTGCTATGAGTGATTCCATCAAACACGAATGCGGCCTGGCCGTGGTGCGCCTCCTGAAGCCGCTCGAGTTCTACGACGACAAGTACGGCACGCCCTTTTACGGGCTCAACAAGCTGCACCTCCTGATGCAGAAGATGCGCAACCGCGGGCAGGACGGCGCCGGGATCGCGACCATCAAGCTCAACGCGGAGCCGGGTGTGCGCTACATCTCGCGCAAGCGCTCCAACGCCACACAGCCCCTCAGGCACCTCTTCGACGAGGTCTTCGGCACCTTCAAGGACATCACCGCCGAGGAGCGGCTCGACATCCGCGGCCTGAAGAACAACTACCCCTACCTTGGGGAGCTGATGATGGGGCACCTGCGCTACGGGACGCACGGCCGCAACTCGATCGAGGCTTGCCACCCGTTCCTGCGGCAGAACAACTGGATCTCGCGCAACCTCGTACTGGCCGGCAACTTCAACCTCACCAACGTCGAGGAGTTGTTCGAGCAGCTCGTGGAACTCGGACAGTACCCGAAGGAGAAATCCGACACGGTGACAGTGCTGGAGAAGATCGGGCACTTCCTCGACGACGAGATCTCGCGGCTGCACTCGTACTACCGCGACGAGTCGACCGACCACGCGGAG
Source organism: Saprospiraceae bacterium (assembly GCA_041744755.1). Classification (GTDB taxonomy): domain Bacteria; phylum Bacteroidota; class Bacteroidia; order Chitinophagales; family Saprospiraceae; genus CALDTK01. The sequence goes on along the minus strand of JBGTKC010000071.1, from coordinate 15,364 downwards.
ATCAACCAGAAGATCTTCGACAACGTCGACATCCAACGCGTGCTGTCTCGAGCCGCCAAGAAGTGGGACGGCGGCTACGTGATGGGGGGATTGATTGGGCACGGGGACGCGTTCATCATGCGCGACCCGAACGGCATTCGCCCGGCCTACTTCTACGCCGACGAGGAGATCGTGGCGATGGCCTCGGAGCGGCCGGCGCTGCAGACGGCCCTCGGGGTACACCGCAATACGATCCAAGAATTGCGTCCTGGCTACGCCCTGATCATCAAGGCCAACGGTGAGTGGTCGGAGCTACAGTTCACCGAGCCCGGCGAGCGGCGCGGCTGCTCGTTCGAGCGCATTTACTTCTCGCGCGGGACCGACTGGCAGATCTATCGCGAGCGCAAGGAGTTGGGCTTCAAGCTCGTGGACCAGGTATTGGGTTCCATCAAAAGCGACCTGAAGCACACCGTTTTCAGCTACGTGCCGAACACCGCCGAGACGGCCTTCTACGGGATGATCGAGGGCCTCAACGAGCGCCTCAACGAAATGAAGCTCGAGCGCATCCTCTCCGAAAAGAAGGTGATGAAGCGCGACAAACTCGAGAAGTTGATGAAGCAGACCGTGCGCGTCGAGAAGCTTGTGGTCAAGGACGAGAAGCTACGCACCTTCATCGCCGACGATGCGAGCCGCGGGGAGATGGTGAGCCACGTGTACGACACGACCTACGGGATCGTGGCCAATGAAAAGGACACGGTGGTCTTGCTGGACGACTCGATCGTGCGTGGGACGACCTTGCGGGAGTCGATCATCGCGGCTGTTTCACGCCTTCGGCCGAAGAAGATCGTGATCGTGTCGAGCGCGCCGCAGATCCGCTACCCGGACTGCTACGGGATTGACATGTCGAAGATGGGCGAGTTCGTGGCTTTTCAGGCATTGATTCAGCTGTTGCGCGAGACGGGCAAGGAGGATTTGATCGACCGGACGTACAAGCTTTGCAAGAAGTCCCTCAAAGAGACGGTCAAAGCGTCGAAGCTCGGGACCGACCCCGAGCGGATGCCTACCAACTATGTGCAGGAGCTGTACGCAGAGTTCAGCTATGAGCAGCTATCGGCCAAGATTGCGGACATCATCACCCCGGCGGGCATCGACATCGAGATCGAAGTCATCTATCAGACGGTGGCGGGCCTGCGGGAGGCGACCGGTCCGGACAATGATGGGGACTGGTATTTCACGGGCGACTACCCTACGCCCGGCGGGATGCGGGTAGCTAATCAGGCTTTTGTGAACTATGTCGAGAAGCGGAACGTGCGAGCGTATGCGTAGAGGACAAGTTTTGAGTTGTTGAAGGTTAAATTTTTGAAGGGCTGCCGCGACGGAGTGTCGGTTCGAGGACGGCATGAGGAGGATGTCGGAGATTCGCCCCTCTTTTGTGGTGGATGAGCAAGCTGAGGATCAGCAAGAGATATGAGGTGCTGGTCTGGGTGGGGATTGCGGCGCTGGCGTTCGTGACGATCGTGGTGCCGGCCTGGGTGCAGCCAATCCAGATGTGGGACGAGGCGATCTACGTCAACAATGCCTTTGAACTAGCTTTTGGAGGGGCCAATCCGCTGGTGATCCAGAACAACTGCGCGCCGAGCCTTTACAACGTCAAGCCGCCGCTGGCCATTTGGGCTTCGGCGCTGTCGGCGAGGTTGTTTGGTGTGGAGGAGTTCTGGTTTAGGCTGCCCAATGTCTTAAGCGCCTTCCTGACGTGTGGACTCGTGTACTGGTCGGCCAAAAGGTACCTAGGTAGATCGGTCGCACTCGCCAGCGTCCTCGTCCTGCTGTGCAGTCGGGGCTACGTCCGGGGGCACGTGACGCAGACCGCGGATATCGACGGACTGATGGTGCTGTTTACGACGGCCTATACGCTGCTGTACATCGACTACGTGGTAGCTAACAAACGTGACGGTCCGAGGCTGGCGCTCATGGCGGCGCTCGCGGTCCTCGCCTTCTACAGCAAATCGGTCGCCGGGTTCCTGATGCTGCCTGGACTCCTGATCGCCACGATCGTCGTGGGTAGATCTCGATTGGTTCTCGCGGACTGGCGCGCCTACGCACTGGGGGTCGCGGGCCTCGGGCTCTGCGCCGGCTACTACCCCCTCAGGGAGTCGCTCGCGCCCGGCTACTGGGAGGTGGTCTACGGTTCGGAATATTTGCGCTACGTCGAGAATGTCATGCCCTGGCATAGCCAACCGTGGGACTTCTACCTAGAAGGACTTTACAGCAGGAATTACTTTCCCTTCTGTTTCGTGCTGCTGCTGACACCGGTTACGTATTGGCTTTCGGCGCTAAACGAGCGAAAGGTGGTGGCTATGCTGTTCATCGCCTCCGTTTGTTTCTTGGCTGTTCTCTCGTACCCGGAAGTAAAGTTGGAGTTCTACGATGCGCCCGCGTATCCCCTGTTCGCCACGCTGGTGGCAGCGACCATCGTGAAGCTGGCGGAGTCGATGCTTGCCGATACCCGGGTCTCGACCGCGGTAGCGTTCGCCGTCGTCGCGGGCCTGGCCTTCTGGCCGGCGAGCGAGATTATCGAGCGGGGCTGGGTGCCGACGGTGGCGGATCCACTTATGGCCGATGGCATCGCGATCAAGCAGTTTCGCAAGTCGCACCCATCCGTTTTGAGGTACACTATCCTGCACTGTCCAGCGCACTACAGTCACGTGGACCAGGCGATGTTTTACGCGAAAGCGTACAACGCGACACAAGGCACTGAGATCGCCCTGGTGTACGATGCGTCACAGCTCCAGGAGGGCGATATATTCCTCTGCGCCCAGCCGGCGTCCGTGGGGTATGCCGAGGCTTTGTTCGTGCTCGAGGAGCTGCGGGAGTTCGCGGGCACGACGCTGTACCGGGCGACGGAATGGCGAAATCCCGGAATGAGCATCGGGGGGGACTGGGTGACGCTTCCCGCGGGGGATTGTTTACGCCGGTGAGCTGTGTCGTTATCGCCCGGAAGCTATCAGCTCCGTCTCAGGTCCCGCCTGCGAGGAAGGGAATAATCTGCACGATGATGCGCTTATTCTTGCCTTCCTCCTCCCGCGTGAACGGATACCGACACTCGCCCTCGAAGCCGGAGCCGGAGATGAAGAACTCGGAGACGGGCGTGTTGAGCTTAATCTTCTGCGTCTTCCAGAGATCCCACAGGGCTAGCGCGCGGCGGTAGGAGAGTTCTTTGACGAATCTTCCGGGGTCGTCATTGCGTGTACCGCCCTCGATGTAGCGCGCCGCGCGGCCTTCGACGATAATCTTGAAGCGGACCTCGGCATCACGTGGAGTGCCGTCCAAAAACCTCTCGATCGCGCGCCCGGCTTCGATGAGCTTGGGCCTAGCGCTCGCGGGGATGTCGGCACGATTGGCCTCAAACTCGAATTCGTATTTAAGCTCAAATCGATCGCATTTGGAGTTGTAGATAAACTGCTCCTGCGAGAGTCGGCTCGACACGTCGGCAATCGCGCGGATGCGCGCGAGCTCCTCTTTGGCAGCTTCACCCTCCTGCGCCTGAGCACGGAAGGCCAGGGCCAGCGTGGTGGCGAGGACCAAGAAGACGAAGAACAGGCTCGTCATCAAGTCTGAATACCCGACCCAGAAGGTGCTCGCGAATTTGTTGGGTTTGCGTGCCATCAGTTCGAGGAGGGTCCGTACGGTCCGCCACCGGAGAAGAGGCGCTTATACCAAGGAATGGGGTTGAGGAGCCGTCGCATGGCCTCATTGCTGGCGTCCATGTGCTCGGCGACCTCGTCGAGGCGATCGATCGTCCGCGTGACGGCCTCCCGCTGGACCGCGAGTCCCTCGAAGATCTCACCGCGGATTGCGAGGTTTTTGGACGCCTCGAGCTGTGCCTCGCGAGAGGCCCTGGAGGCTTGCTCGGCGCTGTCCTTGATGGCGCGTACGGTCTTCGTGTCGAAGGCGTCTTGCACCATGCCGTCTAGCTGGAGCGGCAAGCCCCGCAGATTGGCAGCAGCCTCATCGCGGACCAAGTCCGAGGCGCGTTGGATAACCTCGACGTTGTTGCGGAGTTCGCCGGTGAGCGTCCGCAATTGGTCCTGGAACTCACCGAAGTTCTTGTCGAACTGCTCGACGATCCGCTGCCCGATCCCTTCCGCGTTCGCGCTGCCGCTCTTCAGGTCGGCGAGGTGCACGCCGACGAAGTTTTGGATCTCTACAGATCTATTCGCAAGTGCGGCAATGTCTTCGGTGAGCTTATTGAGTTTGACTACCGAACCGGCCGACTGCACGAACTTATCACTCGCGTCCCCAACCATCTTCATCATCGCGGACGAACGTTCGATGTGGGGGCGTAATCCGTCGACGGTCGCGATCGCCTGCTCGAGCCCTTTGTACAATTCGATCGTCTTCTCGAGCGCACCGCCGACGCTCAGCTCCCGCATCGCTTGAAGCGTACGGGCCTGCGCCTCGATCGCCGTCGTGTTTTGGCGAAAGCTATCCTGCATCGCGGCCACGTTACCACCGAACTGGGTATTGAAGCGATCCAGGGTGCCATTCAGTGACGCCAACACACTATTGACATCTCGCGTGATACGCGGCAGGAATTGCGTCTGGTAGAAAGTAAAAAACTGATTGCGGTTCTTATCTACCGTATTAACGGCGTCCGAGACGACCCACGAAAGAAAAAGCGTGAAGACCACGCCCGCCAGGCTCGCCCCCATCGCCCAGGCCACGGCATTGAGCAATTCGTCGAGGTTGCCCGTGAGTTGCGACATCGTGTCGCCACCGTTGACTGCCGGCCCCGATTGTGCGGCTTTCGCCAAAACCCCTTGACTCATCGCGCGCACGCCGAAGATGATGCCCGTGAGTGCACCGGCCAGCCCGAGGTACAGCGGGACCGATACCCAGGCCTCCGCACGCGCGATGGCCGAGTCGATCGGCCGGTCGACCACGTCCTTGACGAGGGCGAAATCACTGGCCGCACCGCGATTTATCCGTGCGTAATCGTTGAGGTCGAACACGATTTGACGAAAGTCGTCGGAGGGTTCATCGACCAATATTCTGGGGGTGACGTCTTCGTCTGGCTCGCCGAAGTAAGCCTCTGTGTCGCGCTCAGCTAACTCGTGAGCGTCGTCGGGAAGTTGCGGCCGAGTTGACGCTTCGACGCTTAAACGCGCTCGCGTCGGCACGAGCGCCTTCAGGGCCTTCGCGCTCCGCCACGCCAAAAACATGGCGATCGACTGCGCGACGATCACGAAGAGGAGGATCAAACTTTCCGACATAGTGGGGACTACTTGAGCGGGGCTACGTGATGACGATGCGAAGGGGCTTCGTCATGCGGAATTGGTTATCGCCGACCTCCTCGAGCTCACCCTCCTCCTCGACCTCGATCTTCTGCCCGCCAGCCGTAAGCCTCGTCGTGATCACTTTGGAGTTGAAGTCGCTAGGGCGCTCCACGATCCTCCGTCGAACGACTTCGTCTTTCACCAAATCGAATCGGAACTTTCGGCTAAGCCCCGTCTGCGTTGCCACGAAAAGCGCCTGGGGTGCACCTTGAGGCACGACGTGAGTACTGCCCCAGTTACCCTGCATATCGTCGCGGCTCAGGTATACGACGCGAGGTTTGTAGGGAACCGTCGCGGGCGAAGTCTTCGCGGGCTGTTGCACTTTCGCGTTGCTTGGTTTGACAGGTGCCTCCCCATGCGACGCGGGTGTTACCAGGGTAGAAGACTCGGCGCCCGGAGGACTCCTGGACCCTCGTTGCGGTCCCCGGTCGGGTTGAACAGTCGTCCCCCCTCTGGAGGCGTTCAGGTGCAGAGCCGAACGCTCTCGGTTGTGATCCGCTAACAAGCGATTGAGCTCCAGCCGTTTTTTCTCGAGTTCGGTTCGTGCAGCTTGTAGTTGGTACGCCAGGTACGCGATCGCGACCAACAGCAAGAGCAGGACAATGCCTACGACGGCCGAATGGGACTTTATCGGCTCTAGCTCAATCATGACTTCATCGCCATTTGTCGGGCGATCTCCGGGATCATCACCTTGAACGCAAAGAAGAATGGATCCTCGCCGATGGGCTTGTCACTGGCGTACGTCCGGCGCAGGTCCTCGACGTGGGCCACGTAGCTGTCTTCGACGCGCTGGAGGTCGCGGAGGACGTCCAACCCGCGATTAAGGTCCTGCCGCGAGATCGAGAGCCGGTCGTCGAAGTTGAATTTGACCCTCAGGCGCTCCATGAAATCGAGGAAGCCCCGGTAGTCCTCCATGACGCCCTGCTGGAAGCCGGGTTCATCCAAATCCTTCAAGGTCTTATCCGGCATGTCGCGCGTGGAAACCTGCGCGAAGGCCTCGTGGTCGGCGTCCTTGAGGTAGCTCAGCCCGCCCTTGGCCGTAATCTCCTTCGGTTTGTCGAGCACGAACATCACCTCGAAGCTGTGCCTGGACTGGGTCATCTCGAGTGCCGTGTTGTAGGCGGCGTTAAAGAACTCTCTGAGGATGGAGTTGCTCGAAGTTAATAGCTGCAGCATGCGCGAGCCGTTGCCACTGAAGGCCAAGTACCCGATGCCGTCCACCCTCTCGGAGGCCTCTAGGTCGTGTGCCGTGCGGTAGATGAGGCTCGCGAAGTACACCATCACCGGCACCTTCATATTCCCGCGGCGGGCGAGCTGCTCGGCGAAGTTGAAGGCCTGCTTCTCGAGCTCCGGGTGCTGCCCGAGCGAGAACCAGAAGTTGATCACGTCCTCAGCGCGCCCCTCGGCGATGATCTTATTATTGAGCTGCGTCAGGTCCGGCGAGGACGCCAGCAGGCGGTTGATCTCGTCCTTGAAGGCTAAGTAGAAGCCGTTGCTCTGGAGCTTCTGTCGCCCGCTGCCGAAGACGGCGTCCCCGGCGTACTGGTAGGACTTGACCTCCATGATCTGGCCCTTCCGAAAAACAGCCACGTCGGCCGTTCCGCCCCCGATGTCGATCGAGACCGTGGCTCGGTCGCCGGCCAGGGCCCCGCGCGTGAGCCACTCGTGGTAAGGAGCTACGCTCTCCGCAATCCGCAAAGGCACAGCGTCCACCTCCGGGAAGGCCCGGCGGAACTGGTCGCGCCAGATCATCGTGAGGTCCTCGCGGTGGCCGGTCGGCATACTGGTCGGGTAAAACCAGATCAGCTTCGTCTGAGCCGGAGAGCCACTCTGCTGCAGTACGTGTGCCCGCATGGCGAGGCAAAGTGTCCCGATGAAGGCCCTCACGCGGTTGCGGTCGGCGTCCCCGGCGTCCATGCGCCACTTGAGGTTGGTCTGGACGCTCTGGTTGCTCGCGTTGTACGGTACCACCTGGTAGCTCCACGGAATGCAGATCGTGCGCGAAGGACTCTGTAGCCCGAGCGCGCTATTTTTGGTCTCAACCGTGGCGGTGCGGATGGGGAATTGGATCGGGTAGCGACGCGAGTCGCGCGTCTTGGCCACCACCGTCGGCAGGTACTCCTCAGGCAGGTGTTGGTACGCAATAGCTTCCTTGCCGTAGAGGATCGTCCGGATGCGCACGTCGTCGAAGTCCGGGTCGAGCATCCGGTAGTTGAACGGATGGAGCGTGGCGGTGATGCCGAAAGGCTCCGGGAAGGAAAGCGCCTCGGAGGCCCCGCCGGCCCGTGAGACCTCGACGTGCGTGTTGGAGGTCCCGAAGTCGACTGCAAATGAGAAGGATGCGGTACCGGACCGCCTGAACTTGCGCGGCACGACGATCCCCGAGAAAAGCTGGCTCGGGCCCTGCACCCTAAAGTGGTCGAAGGCCTCGCGCGGCTCGTAGATCCGCATCGAGGTATCGCCCTCGAGCCAGGGCGTCTGCTCGAGCGGACTCACGACCGTCGGCCGCGACCCATCGGAGTAGTACGCTTGGAGTTCGCTCGCCACATGCATGGTGCCGAAGCCAACGGCCGTACTGAGCATCATGCGCTGCAGCGTCGGCTGCTCCTGGTCGACGTGCTCGGGGAACATTGCGAGCCCGAAGGTCATCTCTGTAATGGCTCCCTTGGAGCCGTCCGCCGGCGGCATGGTCGACGTCTGCGAGTACTCCCGCGCGAAGGTCACCGAGTTACCGCCACGCAACGGAATCTCTAGGCTGAACGTGGTGTAGCTCACGCCTTCCTTCAGGCTAAACTTCGGCGTACCGACCTGGCTGCTGAGCAGATCCGCGACCGTAAAGTATTCGAAGAAAGCTGGTTTTAGCGGAAGCAGGAAATCGTAATCCCTGCCGGAGGCACCGTCGGAGGTGGACGCCAGCACACTCATCCACCGATCATTGTCGATCGGGTACGGCACCTTCACCAAGTGCGGCTCAAGGAGATCGTCAACGGTGAGGTACGGGTACTGGTGGGTCTCCAGGCCCGGTAGTGTGCGCTCGGCGAGCGGCCGAGGGTCCTTGAGTCGCGGACGGTGGACGCCCTGGTTGAATGCCTCCCCGGCCACGAGCTTGTACGAGCCGCCTGTCACCTGCGGCAGCGCCAGCGGCGGTCGCGCGATCGACTTGCCGACGCTGAGCTTCATGTGGAAGTCCGACTCGACGCTGCGGATGTGCGGGTCGGCCTGGTGGAGGTACAACCCGCGGTAGAGTTGGATTTGGCTCAACTGTCCATCCGTCGTGGTGGCCTGCTGGTAGTCGTTGTTGTAGGCCTGCACCCCGTCCTTGCCGGCGATGAGTCCCTCGATCGTGGCCTTGGCCTCCCCGGTGAAGTCGTGGATCAGGGCGTGCGCCAGGTACTTCGCCATCGCCGTGTCGCTGCCGCCGGGCTGTAGCTTGAGGTTGGCGAACAGGCAGTACATCCAGCGCTGGAAGTCCGGAAAGCGCTCGTGGATGAGCTGGTAGCTGGCGTCGAACAGCACGTCGCCCCCGGGCGCGCGGTACTCGTGGCTGGCGCGTTTGCCAGCCGCCGCGAAGAAGAGCGTCTCGGGGCAGGTGCCGCCGAGGACCCGGGCCGGGACGTTCTTCTCGTGCAGGAGGTAGATCCCGTCCGCTTCCGCAAAACCGTAGTGCCGCTGGTCCTGCTCGTGATGGAGGTCGATCGCGCTCGCTAGGCGCCGGGTGTCGTTACCGGCGTTGCGCCAAGCGGGCAGGTCCGACCAGGGGAAGCGCACGCAGTCGAGTTCGGACCTGCCGCGCACCCCGAGCGTGAAGAACAACACGCCCACGTCGAGCGCCCCGGAGATGAGCATCTTGACGGAGTTGCTCCGGTCGCCGTTGACGTAGCGCAACATCGCCTCCTTAGTAAGGTGCATCGGCGCGAAGGGCGTCGGGATCGAGCGGATCGGCTGTTCGCCCCGCAGCGAGTCCGGGTTCTGAATCTCGTCGATGCGCTTGCCTTCCAGCACGGAGCCTTCGTTCCAGCCCGCCTGGTCCGCCTGCCGGTTCTTCTTGTGGGAAATGTAAAAAGCCATGGGCATGAACGGAGGTTAGACCAAGGGGATGGTCGATTCGATAGAGTCGGCCACGCCCTCGCCGAGGATGGCCAGGAGGCGGGCGTCGTCGTGGGGGAGGGACTCGGCGCGTTTTGGCGAAAGCTTATTGAAGGCTTCTTTGAGGTCCTTGTGGTTAAGCTTCTTGGACCCGAGCAGGATCCGCTTTTCCGGAGGGAAATTGACGATCGCGCCGGCGTAGTCCTCGGCCTCGGCGGTGTAAGGCCTGAACGACCGATTGGTGCCCTGCATCTCCCTGATCCAACTGCGGTAGCTGGCCGCATATCCGAGCAGGGCCCTGACGGTGCGGCTGTTGCCAAAACCTGGGGCGAAGGTCTTGCCGTAGACCTCGCGCGAGAGATCGGCGTCGAGGTGTTCGGTGACGTAGCGCGACAGGGCGTACATATTGGCGAACGGCCTGACGATGCGCCGCTGATCCGCTTCCGCGAAACTCTTGAGGCTAAACACCTCCGACTCCTCCGCCATGGCGAATTCGAACTCCTTGGTGGGGCCCTGCACGTCGAAGGCCTTCTCGAGGAAATCCACGATCGCCAGGGCGCCGGCTAGCTCGACGTAGTGTGCCGGGTTCTGCTGATTGTCGACGTCGCCCGGGTCGTTCGGGATCTCGGCGGTGCTGTTTTCGCCGAGGGTATAAAAGGCCTGGATCTTGCCCGGCAACACGCGCTCGTAGTAGCGCAAAGCCTCCTTGGCGCGCTCGACGAACTCAATGTTGCGGATGCGGCTCTCGCTGTCCTGCGCGACGCGGAAATAAGGCTGCACGCTGAGCGCCCCGATTGTGGCCGTACTGATGGCCACACCGTTGGCGCCCAGCGCGTTCGGATTGCGGAACAGCTTGACCAATACCGGGAAGGCCGCCGCGCCGGAGCCGCCGAAGATCGACGAGGCGATGAAGATGCGGTCGCCGGCCGAGAAGGCGCTGGCCATGGCCTTTAATTCGGGCTGGTTGCGCAGGTCGTCGAGGGCCACCACGCCGATCCCAGGATTGCCGACGAAGCCGATCTCCATCGAGACGTCGAGCTGATGGTCGTCGAACAGTGCGTGCGCCAGGGCCGTGCGGGCCGGGTCTTGATAGGTGCTCAGGCCGATGTACTCCCGGAAGCGCTTCGCGCCGATATCGGCGAGGAGGGCCGAGGCCCCGGCGTCCTTTTGTGCGCCCTCGTCGTCGATCTGCCCGAGGGCCTCCACCTTAACGGGGAAGAAGCCACCGACGCCCGAGGCGGGTCGGGCGGACTCGGCGGCGTGCTGGAGGGCAACGTAATCGCGCAGGAGCTGCTTCGTCCGCAGCAGGTCCTTGTTCTGCTGGTGCGGGTCAATAAGGATCGGGACGATAGTCCACTGCTCCCGGGTGTTGGGCTTCACGCCCGCACCCATCGCGTGCAGGAGGGCTTTCGTGACGCGGACGCCCGTGCCGCCGACGCCGAGTAAGAATAGTCTGGGCATGGGATAGGATCTAGTAGTTGCCGGCCAGGGGCGTAAGCTTGGCGTTGATCGACACGCGCGAGAGGAAAAACGAGAGGATGAGTCCGAGGATAAGGGCGATTAAGAAGTTGAGCAGCGCCCAGCCCAACACGTCGCCCGAAGTCGCTACCTCGTCGAGCTGTGGGATCTCCTGGCGCGCCGCGTTAACCTCGGTGTAGGCGTGGATCGCGCAGATGACGCCAGCGCCGAGCCAGACGGCCAACCAGTGGAAAACTGAACGGAAGGTGACCTTGTCGATCACGATGTAAAGCAGGGCCAGGAGGATCAGCGGCGCGTACCAGCACCACAGGAAGGCGTTCGGGTAATAGATCTTGATAGATTCCTCGAAGAAGCCATTCAGAAAGTTGTCGAGCCCGAGAGAGTAGAATAAGCTGGACCCAATCTTGGAGCCGATGTCCTGTAGGAACGCGCGCCACTGGGGGATGAGCTGCATGAGGACCGGGAACAGCCCCAGCGCCACGGCCACGATGGCCTTGCGTACGGTCGAATTCATAGTTGCGCGAGGGTCACTTGTTGATCGAGAAGGTGAGGGTGGCGGCCGGCTGGCCCGCGAAGTTGCGATAGGCGAACCCGAGCCCGTTGACGAGCTGCTGGAGGCCGTAGGTTCGGTCGCCGAGCTCGGCCGCGGTGCAGGGGTTGGTGTCGATAAAGTAAACGTCGAGGACGGCAGCGCTGGTCGGGCGGGCCAGTTCGATAACGGTGGCACCGGTGTACTGCGTACCGTCGCGCCGGATGCGGAGTTCGTGCGTGTAGCCCTCGGGCGACGGGCGCGTGAGTGGTTTGAGGCCCGCGAACTCGAAGCGTTTGTCGCTTGCGAGCTGTTCGGCGGCGGCCTGTGGATCGGCGAGCGGGGAGAGGTCCACGAAGATCGGCACGACGAGCTGGCCTTTGGTCTGGCCAGCCGTCGCCCCTTCCGGGGAACTGAGGCTCGGCGGCGAGGACTGTTTTTGCGGAAGCTGGTACTGCCCGTACTTGCTGGTTGGATCGGCCGGCTGGAGCTCGAAGCTCAATTCGCTCGCGACACCGAAGAAGCTTACCGCCGTTCCGCCCGTGACTTTTGTGGCGGTCTTGACGAGGGCCACGACCAACTTCCGCGGACCGGCGAGGAACATGAAGTATGGCCTGTCTCCGTCCAATTTGACCTCCTTGTCGTTGACGCAGTAGTAGGTGCCCTTGAAAGAACTCTCCGCGCGCAAGAGGGCAACGCTGAAGTCGGGGTCCGCGGCGAGGCGCTGCTCGACGGCATTGCGGATCAATATCTCCTGCTTGGTGAGGTAGGCATTTGGGTCCACGGTCTTCGCGGGCGAAAACACCATGTCGCTCACGAACACGACCGCCGAGCGAGCGTCGGTTTTGGCGAAAGCCTGCTGGACTAGGTCGGCGATGTCCGAGGTCGAGCCGGCGTTTTTCGGAAGCTTGTTGGCCACTAGCGTCTGGCCGAAATCCATGGCCTCACCGTCGAAGCTCGTCACGCGCTGGCCGATGTACCCGAGGCGGAGCGTGTCGACCAGGGGCGCCTGTGGACTGCGCACACGCTGGATGAAGTCGAGTACGTGATCTTTCATCCCGCGCTGCTGCGCGAGGTAGCCGTTCATGGAGCCGCTGGTCTCGAAAAGGAAAGTGGCCACGGAGGTTCCGGAGCTCGCGATTGTTCGGCCGGGAGCCGGCCCTTCGGAAGCCGTGTTGCCGGCGAGCGTGATCGTGCCGCAGCGGCCATAGGCTGGCAGCTTAGCTAGCTCCGTCAGGACGTAATCCGCGTCGCACGGCGCGGGGCAGCTTTCGCCCTTGGCCCGGATGAGCGCCTGCTTGGCCTCGGCGAGTCGGCCCGGGGCGATTGTGCATTCTGGGGAGACAAGGTCTGAAGGGGCCTCACCGCAGGCGCTCAGCCCGTATGTCCACCACAGTGCGAGCACGAGGCCGAACGCGCCCAACCGAAGATTGTCCCTCTGCATGCAGCTCACTTGTGGGCGGAAGATCAGGTGACGTTACGCCATTTTACCTGCCCAGCGTGACGAAGCGTCGAAAATGTTGTTTGTCGCGGGCGCCCCGAGTGCAATGTAAGCCATCTCGCGTCGCATCGACCGCCTCCTCCCCCCCCCCTGCGAACCTTCCCCCGCCCCCCCGCGATGCTACACCTAACAACTTTCCGCATATGAGCTTCGCTACCCGCCTCGCCGCCGCCCTGCTCGCCGTGGTGAGCACAAGCGCGCTCATGGCCCAGAATCCCCAGCCCACACTCACGCCCTTCGCCTCCGGCCTCTCTCTGCCGATCGACGTCACCCACGCCGGTGACGGCACCGACCGACTCTTCGTCAACGAGAAGGGTGGAAAGATTAAGGTCCTCGCCGCCGATGGCGCCCCGATCGGCACCTTCCTCGACCTCTCCGCCAAGGTGACCACCAACAGTGAGCGCGGCTTACTCGGGCTGGCCTTCGCCCCCGACTACCCTACCAGCGGCCGCTTCTACGTCAACTACTCCAACCTCTCGGGTAATACCACCATCGCGCGATACACCGTGAGCGCCACCGATCCGAACCTCGCCGATCCCGCCAGTGCGGAGGTCTTGCTCACGATCCCGCAACCGTACGCCAACCACAATGGCGGCGACCTGGCCTTCGGGCCGGACGGCCTGCTCTACGTGGCCAGCGGCGACGGCGGCAGCGGCGACGACCCACAGGCCAACGCACAGAACCTCAACACCCTCCTCGGCGCCATCCTCCGGCTCGACGTGAGCGGCGCCAGCGGCTACGTAGCCGCTGGCGGCTACCCCGGAGCCCGGGCGGAGATCTTCGTGGCCGGCCTGCGCAACCCCTGGCGCATCAGCTTCGCCCCGGGCTCGGACACGCTCTACATCGGGGATGTCGGCCAGGGCGCCCGCGAGGAGATCGACGTCGTCACGACCGCCGACGCAGGCCAGAACTTCGGGTGGGTCTGCTGGGAGGGCTCGCGCGACAACCGGGGCGTGGCCTCGGCGGCGTCCAGCAACTGCCAACCATTCGCCGCTTATGCCGCGCCGTGGTACGAGTACGACCGCGCCGTCGGCCGTTCGGTCACCGGCGGGGTCGTCTACCGCGGGGCGGAGTACCCGGCCCTGCGGGACTACTACGTGTTCGCCGACTACGCCAGCGCGCGGGGCTTTGCGGTGCGGGGCGTTGGCGCTACCAGGGAGAGCAACGTGATTGAGGGTTTCGGCACCAAGATCGTCGGTTTTGGCGAAAGCGAATCCGGCGAGGTGTACGTCGTGCAGCTGGCGGACGAGACCTTCAGCCCGAACTCCGGCCAAGTCTATCGGCTGACGTCGAGTGTGCCGCTGCCGGTCTCGGTGATTGAGTTCGCCGCCGAGCGGGAGTACTGCGACGCCGTGGTCCGCTGGGTCACCGAAGACGAGCGCGACCTGTCCCACTACGAGCTCGAGGTGGCGGGCGAGGACCTACAATGGGCGGCTTTCGCTAAAACCTACCCCGGGGCGAGTGACGGGCGCTACGAACAGCGCCTGAGCCTAGATAACGGCCGGCGTTACGCACGACTCGTGAGCGTCGACCTCGACGGCACTCGCGTCGTGGGCGAGATCCTCCGGCTAAACGGCGATTGCGCATCGAGGCTCTACAGTTACCCCAATCCTGTACGCGGCGGCGCGGATGTCACTGTCTCCCTCGCCAACGGCACCGACCTCGTGACGGTAACGGATGCTCTCGGACGCGTGGTCGTAGAGCTTGCTCCGCGAGGATTGGCGAGACTTAGCTTCCCGACGGCGGCCCTCCCGCGGGGCCACTACGTCGTCCGCCAGGCGGGACAGGTAACGCGCGTCGTGGTCGCCGAGTAGACTGCCGATCACGTTTGTGTGAAACCGACGTTTTAAAGCCTATAAAGCAGCTTCCGCCAAAACTTATTCTGGATCTTCAAGCAAAGTCCCGCACGAAAGTTCCCGCCATGTAAATCCTCCGCTCGGGGATGGAGCCGTCACGCTCGAGAACGCTAGGACCTTCGTATTTTGCCGTCCGCCCCTAACCATTGCGAACCTGCAACAGCGCAATGGTCAACACCACCTCCGCCGGGCAGCCCGGCTTGTATACTCCCGAACTCGAGTCCGACGCTTGTGGCACCGGGCTGTTCGTCAATTTAGACAACCTCGCCTCCAATGCCATCGTGAGCCGGGCACTCAAAATGCTCGAGCGCATGGAGCACCGCGGGGCCTGCGGCTGCGAACCCGAGTCCGGTGACGGCGCTGGGATTACCACGCACCTGCCGCACGCCTACTACCGCAAGCTCGCCTCGGACGGGGAGCTGCCGTTCTTTTTGCCCGATCCGGGGAGCTACGGCACGGGGCTATTCTTCATGCCGAAGTCCGCCGCGGCGCAGCGTGCCATCCGCGAGGAGATCGAGACCGCCGCCGAGACGCTCGGCTTTGAGCTGGTCGGCTTTCGAGAAGTCCCGACCGACGCTACTGGTCTGGGTCCGACGGC
>JBGTKC010000070.1:0-34609 GCA_041744755.1 Saprospiraceae bacterium | reverse complement strand
CGAGTGTGATGGTCAACGGCGGCGCCCACGTCGACAGCGAGGACACCTGGAAGGGCGGCGCCCTCCAAATTACTGGCAACGGCGGCGGACAGGTCGACCTAAAGATCGCCGTAGCGACGGCGGAGGTCACGGTCAACGGTGGCGCCCACCTCAATCTCAGCGGTACCGCCGGCACCGTGGAAGCCAACGCCAACGGCGGAGGTCACGTCAGGGCCGCCGACCTCGTCGCCCAGTCCGTCCGCGCTACCGCCAACGGCGGGGGACAGATCTGGGTCCAGGCCAGCGACGCCATCACCGCGAGCGCCAATGGCGGCGGGCAGGTTGTCTACTCGGGCAGTGCGGCGAAGGTGTCCAGCACCACGAACGGCGGTGGCCGCGTGAGCAAGGCCTAGTCGGCCTCGCACGCCTTACCGCGTAGCCGTTTCCCGATCACCCAAAATCCGTCGCATATCCCCACACCATGAAAGCACTCCTCCTGTCCACGGTTTTGGCGACAGCCGCCCTGTTCGTCCTCGCCCAGTCCAACTCAACTCGCGACCTTCAAGCCTTCACATCCGTAGCCGTCAATTCCGGAATCGACCTCACGATTGTCCGGTCGGATCGCTACGCCCTCGAGGTCACCGGCGACGCCGAGGCCTTGGAGGAACTCAAGATCGACAACGATCCGGGTATCTTCGGAATCAGCTTTCGAGACAATGCACGGGATCGGCTCACCAGCGATCAGCGGAATAGCGTGAAGGCGACGGTTTACACCAAAACCCTCGAGCGGGTCGTCGCCAATGGCGGGGCCGAAGTCCGAAGCGCGGACACGTGGCAAGCGAACGAGTTCAGGGTTATCGCCAATGGCGGTGCCGAGCTCACCCTCGCCGTGGATACCGATCAGCTCGACCTACTGGCCAACGGCGGCGCGGAGATCGAGTGCAGCGGTCGTACAGAGAACCTCAAAGTTAACGCCAACGGTGGCGCCGAGATTAACGCCGCAGACCTACGTGCCACCGACGCCGAGGTAATGGCCAACGGCGGCAGCGGCGTCCGCGTCCACGCCGACGAAAGGCTCAAGGTCACCGCCAACGGCAATGCCGACATCACCTACGCCGGCAAGGTCACCGACGTGGATGTCCGCTCGAATGGCGGCAGCAGCGTCAAGCGGCAGTAAGGCAGCACACAAAGACGAACCCCAACTCGACCTTTGACGGCTTGCGTCCACCTCCGGGTTGGCGCAGGCCGTCGTTGCTTTTTGGCGTCACCGTACATTATCACTGTATCACGGCCCGCGCAAAATGAAGGACATCAAAAAAGCCAGGCAGTCGAACTGGCCCCCGCACCGTTGCAATCGCTGAGGCCTCATCCACTTAGCGCAGTGTCACCCTACTGCAGCGCCCACCTACCGCCCGTTTCGTTACATTGCCAGCGTTAATTATTCCCCCGTATGCGTATTTTCTCTAGTACAGCCCTTGGCGTCGCACTCCTCCTCAGTGGCCTCGCCCAAGCCCAGGTCACGGCACCGGTTGCCGCACCTTCAGACGAGCGCAGCGGACTCTACGCCATCACCGCCGCCAAGGTCTACGTCACGCCCGACCGCGTGCTCGAGAACGCCACCGTGCTCGTGCGCGACGGCCGCGTCGAGGAGGTCGGCGTCGGGATCAAGATTCCGCCAGGCACTGTGAAGGTCGATCTCGGCGACAAGACCATCATCCCGGCCTTCGTCGATTTGATGAGCACCTACGGCCAGCCTGCGGTCAAGACCGCCGAGCGCAACTTTCGCAACCCGCAGTACACTTCGAATACCCCCGGACCCTACGCCTGGAACGAGTCGCTCAAGAGCGAGTACGACGCCGCCTCTGGCTTCGCCAATGACGCCAAGCGCGCCGAGGCCCTGCGCAGGCTCGGTTTCGGCGCCGTGATGGCCCACCGTCCCGACGGCATCTCGCGGGGCTCGGCGGCCCTCGTGTCTTTGTCGGGCCAGCCGGAGCAGGAGAGTCTCCTCAAGACCCGCGTGGCGCACGTCATGAGCTTCGACAAAGGCTCCAGCGCGCAGGCGTACCCGAGTTCGCTGATGGGCATGATCGCCCTGTTGCGGCAGACCTACCTCGATGCGGACTGGTACGGGCGCACCGGCGTGAAGGAGGAGCGCAACCTGAGCCTCGACGCCTGGCGAGACCTGCAGTCGCTACCGCAGTTCTTCGTCGTGTCCGACAAGCTCGACGCCATGCGAGCCCTCAAGGTGGGGGAGGAGTTCAAGATGCCCTACGTGATCATCGGCGGCGGGGACGAGTACCAGCGCCTCGATGCCTTCCCGGCCAAGCAGCGCTTCGTGATCCCGCTCACCTTTCCGGACGCCTACGACGTGGCCGATCCGTACGACGCCTTCATGGTCGACTACGCCGACATGCTCCACTGGGAGTTGGCCGACGCCAACGCCGCCTACCTCAAGCAGGCCGGCCACGAGGTCGCCTTCACGATCAACGGACTCGGCGACGACGAGAAGACCTTCTTCGAGCGCCTCGACCGGGTGCGGGCAACAGGCGTGTCGGCGGCGGATCTGTTGCGCGCGCTCACGGTGACGCCGGCGACCTTCATCGGGATGCAGTCCGAGCTCGGGACCCTCGAGAAGGGTCGTGTGGCCAGCTTCGCCGTGGTTGACGAGTGGCCCGTCAGGAAAGAGACCAAACTGTACGACACCTGGGTGCAGGGCCAGCGCTTTGAGGTCAATCCGATGAGCGCCGAGGCGGGCACGGGCGACTACCGCGTAGTAGTCGGTCCGAAGGCCTACCTGCTCTCCGTCAAGAAGGGCAACAAGGTCACGGTCTCGCCGAGCGGTGACACCCTCAAGATCGACGCCAAGCTCTCGGCGGACGACCAGCGTGTGTCGCTCAACTTCCCGGTGGACACCAGCAAGAACGCCATGCGCGTGCGCCTGTCGGGTCGCGTCGACGGTCTGGGCAACTGGAGTGGCATGGGCTATGACGAGCGCGGCCAGTGGATGGCGTGGACAGGGACCCGCGACGACACCGAGACGTCGCGTAAGAAGGACAGCGTCGAGGTTCGCTCGGTAGTCAAGACCCTTCCCGCGCTACCGAAGCCGTTTGCCGCTTTCGGCGAGTTGGTTTTGCCGAAAGGCGGATCCTTCGTCGTCCGTGGCGCGACCGTCTGGACGGGGGAGGCCGAGGGCAAGCTCGAGGACGCCGACGTGTATGTGGTGGGCGGCAAGATCTCGGCGGTAGGCAAAAGCCTCAAGGTCCCGAATGGCGTGACGACTGTCGACGGGACCGGCAAGCACCTTACCGCGGGCATCATCGATGAGCACTCCCACATTGCCATCAGCCGTGGCGTCAACGAGGGCTCGCAGGAGTCGACGGCCGAGGTGCGTATCGGGGACGTGGTCAACTCTGAGGATGTTAACCTGTATCGCCACCTCGCGGGCGGGGTGACGGCGGTGCAGCAGCTCCACGGTTCGGCCAACCCAATCGGCGGGCAGTCGGCACTCATCAAGCTGCGCTGGGGGATGCTGCCGGACCAGCTCAAGATCGACGGGGCGGACGGCTTTATCAAGTTCGCCCTCGGCGAAAACGTCAAGCAGAGCAACTGGGGCTCGGGCTTCAACACGCGCTACCCGCAGACGCGCATGGGGGTCGAGCAGGTGTTCGACGACTACTTCACGAGGGCTGCGGCTTACGCCAAAACCCGCAAGGCCGATCCGAAGAGCCGGCGCGATCTAGACCTGGAGACCCTCGCCGAGATCCTCGACAAGGATCGCTTCATCACGTGCCACTCCTACAAGGCGTCGGAGATATTCATGCTCATGGCCGTGGCCGAGCGTCACGACTTCCGTGTCAACACCTTCACGCACATCCTCGAAGGCTATAAGGTGGCCGACAAGATGGCCGCGCACGGCGTGGGCGCCTCGACGTTCAGCGATTGGTGGGCCTACAAGTTCGAGGTCTGGGACGCGATCCCGCAGAACGGACCGATCATGCACGACCAGGGCGTCCTGGTGGCCTACAACTCAGACGACGCCGAGCTCGGCCGTCGCCTCAACCAAGAGGCCGGTAAGGCCATGCAGTTCGGCGGGCTCTCCGAGACCGAGGCCTGGAATTTCGTGACGCTTAACCCCGCCAAACTCCTCCACCTCGACAAACAGACCGGCTCCATCAAGGCCGGTAAGGATGCCGACCTCGTGCTCTGGAACGACTACCCGATGAGTGTTTACGCCTCGGCCGACAAGACCTGGGTAGACGGAACCCTCTACTTCGACCGCGCCAATATGCGCGAGCGCCAGGCCGCCATCGACGTCGAGCGCAACCGCCTCGCTCAGGCCATGCTCGACGACAAGAACGCCGGCAAGCGGACGCGGCCCGTGGAGGCGCGCGGCGGGATGCCGGACGGGTGTAACAGTGAGCACTAGTGAAAAGGGTTATTAGGTTGATCGGTGGTTTGGTTATTTGGTGCGAAGCCACGCCAACCAAATAATCGATTAACCCATCAACCAAACAATCAAATTCGAGATATGAAAAGTCTATTAGCTGTTATCCTTTTCGGTTTTTCGCAGGCGCTGATCGCCCAGATCATCCCCGCAGCTCCGCAGTCCGCGCCGGTTACCGTCGTCGGGGCCACCATCCACGTCGGCGACGGCACCACCGTCATCGAGAACGGCGCGGTAAGTTTTGCCGGAGGGCTCATTACCTACGTCGGACCGCGCACCGGCGTCCCGACGACAGCCGGCCAGACTGTCATTGACGCCACCGGCAAACACGTCTACCCAGGCTTCATCGCTATGGATACGCGCCTCGGGCTCCTCGAAATAGAGGCCGTGCGCTCGACGGATGACATCGCGGAGGTCGGTTATTTTAACCCGAACGCCCGCGCGCTGGTGGCTTTCAACAGCGACTCGGAGATCCTGCCGACGGTGCGCAACCTCGGCGTCCTCATTGCCCAAGTTTCGCCCGGCGGCCGGGGCCTCGCCGGCCAGTCGAGCGCCATGTACCTCGACGGTTGGAACTACGAAGGCTCCGTGATCGGGGCCGACGAAGGCATGCACCTCCACTGGCCGAACGCCTACTCGCAGTCGGGCTGGTGGGCCGAGCCAGGTGGGATCAGGAAGAACAAGGACTACGGCGCGGACGTCGAGAAGCTGAACAGCTACTTCGCACAGGCGAAGGCTTATCAGGCTTCCGCCAAAACGAAGGACAACGTCGATAACCCACGCTTCCGCAGCATGGAGCGGGTGTTCACCAAAGGGCAGACCCTGTACATCCACGCAACCTACCCCCGTGAGATCGAAGACGCCCTAGCCTTCGGCGAACGGTACGGCGCGAAGGTGGTGTTGGTTAACGCGCGCGACGCCTATCTCGTAAAAGAGCTGCTACGCGAAAAGCAAATTTCGGTGGTCTGCGGACCGGTACACGCCCTACCCGAGCGCGCCGACGACCTGGTAAGCCAACCCTTCGAGACCCCCGCCGAACTACAGCAGGCCGGCATCGACATCGCCTTCAGCCTGTCGGGCGCCTGGGAGCAGCGCCGCGTGCCCTACCACGCCGGACACGCGGTAGGCTTCGGACTGCCATACGAGCAGGCGGTGAAAGGCCTCACGCTCACCCCGGCTACCATGATGGGCATTGCCGATAAGGTAGGTACCCTCGTAACTGGCAAGCACGCCACGCTCTTCGTGAGCGACGGTGACGCGCTCGACATGCGGACGGCTGTGTTGACGCACGCCTATATCCAGGGCCGGGAGATTGACCTGTCGAGCAAGCAGACGAAGCTGGCTGCTAAGTACCGGGAGAAGTACGCGCGCAGCAAGCGTTAGGGGGCCTGGCGCGCCGCCGTACGTTTTGGCGAAAGCCGCCCTACCGCAGGTGCCTGAGGTACGCCTCCGCCTGATGTAAGAACCTCCCGCGTGATGCTGCAGTGATCCGTGTCCTCCAAAGAGGTATCTACCATTCCCTCGCTCGAGAGTTCGCAAATCTTCGCCCCTGAGTAGGTCATCAAGAACGGTGCATGCTCGCAATGATGAACTGTTGCCTCATGCTAATTGAGACTGAACCCGATGACCAAGGCCGTAGATTTGTATCTAGAGGAGTAAAAAATTTCTCTAGATTCTATGTCGCGTTCGGTATTGTACCGTAGCTCGACACCGAGTTTATCCTTAAGCTTATAACCGAGCCCTAAGGCAAAATTAGGATACGAAAAGAGCTTAAAATCTGGACCGTTTCCGAAGCGGACGCTCGAGTTTAGAGATACGTCCTTGATGTAGGAAACGGCTGCGTAAACCTTGGAGCTGTTGTTCAGGAAAAAGTAGCGCCTAGCGCTTACAGCCACTTCTAAAGACTGATACTGCGCCACTAGGTTCGAAGAAGTGCTTTGCGAAGTGCCTCGGAACCGCTGGAACGTTGGCTCGATCGATATCGCCCATTGCTTTCGATTAAACGGAAGGACGCATTCCAGCTCTACACCTACGCGGTATCCCAACGAGGGCCCAGCATCTAGTATACTTGCCCTGCCGTTTCGTCTACCTTTGGACAACGACGATATTTTTACGCCGGGACGCACACTGACAATATAACGCTCCCGTTGCTTGAGATTCGGGGCTTTCAACGGCTCCACTCCTTTGCACGAGTTGTACCGATCGAAGATTTTAATGAGCGATTTTGCACGGTACTCTAGTTCCTCGAAATCGCGGGTGCTCAAATTGTCGCAGGGCAGGGCCAGGAGTAATTGCTGGCGAAAGCCATTGTTGGTACCCAGCCGGTCCAGCTCCGCTCTGTATTTCTTGAAGATCAATTGCTCGAAACCCGGTGACGAGGAGGGCCGGTGCAGGAAGTAGCGCTCGAGGTTAGTCCCGAAGTATTGATACAGGGAGGCTTCCCCGACGACGAGCTCTCGTAAAACAATGTATTCAGGATAGACGATAAACTTTTGTCTTGGCTCAATTCCGCGAGCGCACTGCTACTCCGATCTATCATCACCGCCGCCCGCACGTAGCGCGAGAATCCGTCGACCCCGAATTCCTGTGTATCGTCGATCGTACGCTGCTGCTTAGGACCCAACTGCGTCAGCTTATACTCGAACACACGGGGATTGTTGGCCCGGTCGTGGTCCTTGATGAAACACGATGTGCGTGTGCCGCTGTCGTCTACGAAGTAACCAGCTTCAAAGCGGACCTGAGCTCGCGAGAGGCCCATGGCAAAGACACAAAGCGCCAACGACAGTAGGGTACGCATAGATCGGAAATAGCGTCCCGAAAGTTTGGTGCGGTCCTGGAGCGGCGTCGCTGTCTCCCCAACTTTTGTCACGCCGCCTCAGATAGCCTTCATCCGTCGCAGCCGCGCCATCCGGCGAAGCCGGTCCCCCAGTCCTCAATTAAGCTGCTCCATATCGTCCTCGCTCAGTTCAATCTCTCCAGCCGCCAAGTTCTCCTCCAGGTGCTTCACGCTACTCGTGCCCGGGATCGGCAGCAGGTTCGGCTTATGGTGCAACAGCCACGCGATCGCGACCTGGTACGGCGACCGACCGTGGGTTTTGGCGACAGCCTGAAGGCCTTCGTGCTCTAGACTCCCGGCACTCAGCGGATACCACGGGATGAAGCCGATGCCCTGCTCCGCGCACCAGTCGAGCTCCCCCTCCCACTGCCGCTCCGAGAGATTGTACTTGTTCTGGATGCTCACGACGGTGAAATGCTGTTGGGCCTCCTTCACCTGGTCCACCGTCACCTCCGACAGACCCAGGTGCCGCACGTAGCCCTGCTGTTGGAGTTCGGCCAGCGTCCCCAGGAACTCCTCCGCCGGTACCTTGTCGTCGAAGCGGTGGAGCTGGAACAAGTCGATGCGCTCGAGCTTTAGCCGTTTCAGGCTCGACTTGCAGCGCGCGATGAGGTGCTCCGGCCTGCCGTTCGGGGTCCACTCGTTGGGTCCGCCGCGCTCGAGGCCGGCCTTCGTGGCGATCAAGACCCCATCGTGGTAGGGGTGCAGTGCCTCGGCGATGAGCTCCTCGCTCACGAAAGGTCCGTAGGAGTCGGCCGTATCGATGAAGTTCACCCCGAGCTCTACAGCGCGCTGGAGTACGCGAATGGCCTCCGCCTTGTCTTTCGGCGGACCCCAGACGCCGTCGCCGGTGATGCGCATCGCGCCGTAGCCGAGGCGGTTGATCTGGAAATCGCCGATGGCGTAGGTGGGGTCGTAGGTGGTGGCGGTATTCAACATGTGGTGACAACCCCCTCCGTTCGTCTCCGGTTGTCACAGCTTGTACACCAGCGTGCCGGTCAGACGCCAAAATTCACTCGTGTTCTTCCCGCCCAGTACCCGCGCCCCACTGGCCGCGAAGCCCCAGTGATCGCTCTCCGAGTAGTAGACCGTACCGCCGGCCTGCTGGTAGTCGACGTCGTAGGCCTGCGCCAGCTCCTCGAGATCGGCGGTGAAGTTGCCGCCACCCAATGTCCGCTGGAGCTCCAGCCAGGCGTCGACGTAGAAGCGCCGCCCGGGGTAGCCCGCCCGCACCAGGATATTGACGTTATCGTAAGGTTGCTGCGGCCTGTAGCCAGGTCGCGTCCGCTGGATACGCGCGAGCGCAACCTCGTCAAGTGCGTCGAAGCGGTAGTTATAGCCCGCCAGCGCGTTCAGGAAGTAGCCCGTACCATTCCACTGCGCGAGCAAGCGTGGCTGCACCACCTTGGCGCGTTGCCCGATGGCCCCGTTCGCCACTACTTCGTAATCGCTTAGCGGGACTTGTACCCCGAGTGCGCCAATGAAGTCGAGCGTACCGATTTGCCGATCGCCACTCCGAAAGGGCTTTCGCCAAAACAGCCCTTTCGCAAATACAGCCCCGTCCTGTAAGCCCGCCGTTGCATCTGTCACGACGTACGGTACGCTCGCCACGACATTGATTCGATCCGTGACGCCGAAGGCGCCGAACAGGCCGATCAGCTGCGCTCGGAACCCTTGCGGGATGACCTCGCCCTCACCGTCGATGAATTTGGTGGCGCCAGTGGCGGAGAGGCCGAGGGCTAGGTCCAGCTCGCCTTTCTTCTTGACGTACCCATCGATCGGACCCTGGGCGAGCCCACTCCCGCCGCCGAGCGCGAGGGAGACCAACGCTCCGGCGATGGACAGTAGAACACGGGAACTCAACATCGTTTGCAAGGTTTACGCAAAGTTCGTCCGCCAGGGTGGTCTCTTTGCGCCGCCCGATCCCTTCCGTCGTCTACCCGCATCGCAAAGCCTGCGCCCATGCCCCTCCACTGCCTCACGTTCAATCCATTTCAAGAGAACACCTACGTCCTCGCCGACGACGCCGGCCAGGCCGCGGTCATCGATCCCGGGATGAGCGACGAGGCCGAGCGCGACGAATTTGATGCGTTCTTGCGAAAGCACAACCTCGTTCTCGCCGCCTGCTGGCTCACACACGCCCACATCGACCACGTCCTCGGCCTGGCCCACGTCTTCGACACCTATGGCCTCCAGCCCCGCGTCCACCCCGGCGAGCGACCCGTTTACGACAGCAACCCTCAGGTGGCCGCGATGTACGGCATGCCGCTCGCGCACCTCCCCGAGGCCTCGTACGACATCACCGAAGCCGAAGCTATACAGGTGGGGCAGCTTTCGCTAAAACCTATCCTCGCTCCAGGGCACTCGCCGGCGAGCATCTGCTTTTACCTCGAGAGCGATGGACTTCTCATTGGCGGCGACGTGCTGTTCCGCGACTCCATCGGGCGAACCGACTTGCCCGGCGGCGACCATGAGACGCTGCTCCGCAGCATCCGGGAGCAGGTCTACACCCTGCCGAGGGAGACGGTCGTGTGGCCGGGGCACGGCCCGCAAACCACCGTCGCCTACGAGCGCGTCAATAACGGATTCGTCCGGGCGTAAGTCCCACTTGCACTTGACCTTCGCCCCCAAGCTTTCGCCTTTCCGTCGTCTATGTCCGATCAGTCTAATCCGCATTTCCTCAACGAGCCCCCGCCCCTCAAGATGCTCGACGGTGCCGGCGACCCGAAGTTGCTCGCCCTCGGGAAAGTCATCAACGGCCTCGGACGGCTTTCGCCAAAACTCGCCGGCTGGATCGCGCTCCAGCTATTCATGCGCCCGAGGCGCTCGACGTTTAGCCCGCAGGCGGAAATCTTTATGTCGCGGGCGGCTGAACTGAAGGTTACCTCGCTCCAGCAACTCCACGGCTACCGATGGGGCGCGGCCGCGCACCGACCGCGCGTCCTGCTCGTCCACGGCTGGGAGAGCCACTCCGGCCGGTGGATCCCGATGGCGGAACGGCTCCTGGCCGCCGGCGCACAGGTCACCGCTTTCGACGGACCGGCGCAAGGCCGCAGCGGGGGCCGTCGGACGCCTTTCAACGAGTACGTCACCGCCGCCATCGACTTCGAGTGCGCCCACGGACCTTTCGACGCCTACGTCGGCCACAGCCTCGGCGGCGGGGTCGTCGTCCAGCTCGCCGCCCGCGTCGCGCCCGAGCGCAAGCCGAAGGCCGTGGTCGTGATGGCGGGCTTCGACGAGTCGGAACACGTCTTCGAGCGCTACCACCGGATGCTTGGGTATCACCCGCGCGTCCAGGCGAGCTACGATCGCCACATCGAGAAACTCCTCGGGCCGAGCGTCGGCGTGCGCGATTACTCCAACACCGCTGCCGTGGCGCAGCTCGGCGATATCAAGGGACTCGTCGTCCACAGCGACGACGACGAGGTCATGCCGATCGCGGAAGGCCTCCTCCTCCATGGCGCCTGGCCGAACGCAGAGCTCCATCAATACCCCGACGGTCAGCACCGACTTACGGCGGATCATATCGTGGAGCGGATCGTGGATTGGGTGGTGGAGAGTGCTTAGAGTTCAAAGTTTTGAGAGTTCAAAGTGCGCTTGTCTTGCGTCCCGTCGAAATGCTGTTCAGAGCACCCTCGTCGGCACACTCAGCGCACCTTGCGCTCTCAGGACCCTCAGCGCTCTCAGCACTTCGAACCCGTGAAGCTCTCCACAAGGCCGAACCTGTAGCCACGAAGAAGCGCTACTTCTCACATGTCTTTCACCAACGCCAAACTCGGTCGCAACCCGCGCCGCATCGCCCAGCTCCGCGCGGAGGGCAAGTCCATCAACGACATCGCGCAGGTCTCCCCGGAGGTCGCCATGAAACTCCTCATGCGCAGCTTCATCTACCCGCAGCGCCGCGTGGCCGACGATGAGGGGGCAACGGTGTTGGACCAGGCAGAGCAGCTCGATCTAGGTTTCGGGAAGGTCGCCTTGCGTGCGTACCACTGGGCGGGCGATGGCTCAGGACCGACGGTGGCGATGTTCCACGACTGGGAGCGGGAGGCGGGCTACTTCAAGGATTACGTAAGGCCCCTGGTGGAGAAGGGCTGTACGATCGTGTCGCTCGATGCCCCGGCCAGCGGTCGCTCGCCCGGCCACCGACTCAGCCTACGCGACTACATTAACGCCATTCACTCCTTGCGCGAACTCACCGGGCCTTGGCACGCTTGCGTCGGGCACGGCCTCGGCGCCGCGGCTGTCCTGCAGGCCATGGCCCAGGTCCCCGCCGCCGAACGCCCACGCCGCATCGTGACCCTCGGGGCCAACGCGGACTCGATGGAGATCTTCCAGCGCCGGTTGGCTTCCCTCGGGATTGACGAGAAGGTTCGGCTGAAGTTTTGGCGGAAGCTGGAAGCCGTGGCCGACATCCCGCTCGATAGCTTCGACAACACCCAGGCCGCCGCCAGGCTCGAGGGTGTCGAGGGGATGATCGTCCACGACCTCGCCGATGCACGCTATCCATTCGCTGATGCCGAACGGATTCAGGCCGCCTGGCCGGGTTCGGAGATCCTCGAACTCGATGGCTTCGGACACGAGCTGGACGGGCTCCCGGTACAGACGCGCTTGCTGCCGTTTATCGGGGCTTACAAATTATTGAAAATGGCGGCGTGAGCCGGGAACTTATCTTGGATGACCCGGGTTATAAGCACAGCCGTGGAGCCCGCCCCTCGACGGTTAGGTCGCTTCACAGAAGCGAGACCGCAACTGAAGCCTGGGTTCTGCCCAGGCTTCGACGTTTCTGGAGGTGCCGTCGCGCCACTTTCTCTCCTGTCAATACCCCCGCTCGCGATTTACGCCAGGTGGCCGCTCGCCGGTGGTGCGCCAGTGCTTGACGTTGCGGGCCACGATTTGTGCGGCTGAGTCCGGCTCGGTGACGGCGCTGATGTGCGGCAATACAGTAATGTCGAGACGTGCCCAGAGTGGAGAATCCGAGGGTAGTGGTTCGCGGTCGAAGACGTCCAATACCGCGTGGCGAAGTCGGCCGCCGTCGAGCGCTGCGAGTAAAGCCGCCTCGTCGACGATCGGTCCGCGGGCGAAGTTGATCAGGCTCGCGCCTTCCTTACACCTCTCGAGGCTCTCGGCGCCTAGCAGTCCGCGGGTTTCTTCCGTGAGGGGCAACAAGCACACCGTAATGTCGGCCTGCGCCAAAACCTCCTCGAAGCCGTGCCACGTCGTGTAGCTCCGCACCTGCGGAATAGCTTTCGGCGAGTGGCTCCACCCGACGACCTGGAAGCCGTTGGCAGCCAAACGCTCGGCGGCGCTGCGACCCAACTCGCCGAGCCCCAGAATGCCTACGGTCGTCTGTTCCGCCCGCACGTAGGGGATTTGGTGCCATTCGTGCCGCGCCTGCAACGCTGCGTACTCCGGCATGCGGCGCTGGAGGTAGAACGTCCACGCCAGCACGGCCTCCGTCATACGCGCGGTGAGCATCGGGTCGACGAGTTTGGTGATGTGGACGCCTTTCGGCAAAACTTGCACCAACGCCTCTACGCCGGCCCAGGTGCTGTGGACCCACTCTAATCCCGTGAAACCCTCCAGGTGTTTAGCCTCGGGACCCGCGACAATGGCGAACTTCGCGGCGGCCTTCTCCTCGGTGCTCAGGCCCGAAGGGAGCACGATTGTTTCGGCGGGCAAGACTTGACTCAGGCGCGCGATCCATGTTTTGGCGAAAGCCTCCTCGTAGCGGGAGATAAACGGGACGACACTCGACATAGCCGCAACCTACACCGCGTATACCTGGCTGAAGTCCCGAAAGCCTTTAATCTCGATTGGGTTGCCGAACGGATCGCGCACGAAGAGCGTCCACTGCTCCCCGGGCTCCCCCTCGTAGCGGAGCATCGGGCGGAAGACGTAATCAGTTTTGGCGTAAGCCGCTAAGCCGTCGCGCACCTCCTGCCACTCCGCCAGCGGCAGGATGATCCCGAAGTGCGGCATCGGGACGGCGAGTCCTGCCACGAAGCCCGTATCCGTCGTCGCGAACGGCTCGCCTAGGTGCAGCGAGATTTGGTGCCCGAAGAAGTCGAAGTCCACCCAGGTGTCCGTGCTGCGACCCTCGGTACAGCCGAGGACGTCGCCGTAGAAAGCGCGGGCCTCGTCGAGGTCGCGGACGTGGACAGCCAGGTGGAATAAGGACTGCGGCACGGCGGCAATGTAGCACGCAGCCGACTGCGGTGCATAGATGCCGCACCTACCTTTCGCCTGATGTTGAATACGCACAACCTACAGCGCAAGGCCGAGGAGTACCGCCGCGTACTCGAGAACACGAACGCCTACCGCAAAGTGTGGCGCGAGACCCTAGCCGAGCAGATCATTGCCGCCCTTAAGTCCACCGCCGAGTCCTGCGGGCTCTCGGCCACGATCGAACGCCGCGGCCAGATCGACAACCTCGAGGCCATCACGCTTTCGCTCGGCAACGTCGGCTCGGGGATGGTGAAGGAGGTGGTCGACGGGGTGCGGCGCAACCTCATCAAGCACAACGGTTCGCTCGTTTACCAGCAGCTCTTCAACGGCAAGGTGATCGTCATCGTCCAATACCCCTTCATCGAGAGCTACGGCGAGCGCCACGCCCCGAAGACGATCGCGATCTACCGCCCGGAAGAGCTCCGCGGACCGTACTTCGAGCGCCACGTCGAGGAGCTCCTCACGGAGGCCACCAAGTGGGAGGACTACGACGATGACGAGCCGCACCAGAAGATCGGCTTCCGGCTCAATTTCGAGAAACCGGAAACCGTGACTGCGCCGCCGGCCGCCGTAGTCTTGCCGGAGACGGTGCCGGGTCCCCCGCCGGTCGAACTCGAGCCGGACGCGTCGGAGCCCGGCATAAAAGAATAAATTTTGGGCATCTTCAGACACAGCGGCGAGAGTTGGCGGTCGCGATCCCTCCGCCTCGGGATGAACGCCTACCCGATGTACTGGGGGACGGGCGGCCGCATCGAGTACATCGCCGGAGATTTTCGGGAAGTGCGGCTCACGCTCGGGCTCAACCCTTTTACGTACAACTACGTCGGGACCATTTTCGGCGGGTCGATGTTCTCGGCGTCGGATCCGTTCCTAATGTTGATGTTCTT
This sequence comes from Saprospiraceae bacterium, assembly GCA_041744755.1. Taxonomy (GTDB): domain Bacteria; phylum Bacteroidota; class Bacteroidia; order Chitinophagales; family Saprospiraceae; genus CALDTK01. The sequence goes on along the minus strand of JBGTKC010000070.1, from coordinate 20,238 downwards.
CCACATCCTCGGCAGGGACAAGTTCGTGGTTTGGGACAAGGCCGCGCGTATCCGCTTCAAACGCCCGGGCAAGAGCAAGCTGAGGATGAGGATCGTGATCGACGACGAGTTGTTGGCGCGTGTCCGCAAAACCGTCGCCGAGGAAGGGGTCTGGACGGCGTGGCTGCCGATCTACTGGCTCGACGCGGAGGGTAGGGCAGTGGCCGAGCAGGAGCGCGAGGTGTACGTAGCCGATAAGGCGTACTACCGTGAACGGCAAGCGAGGAGAGCCGTGCCGAAGGGCAAAGATTGAAGTGTGGAAATTTTGAAGAAGCTGCCGTAGGAACCCTAATCACGTGCGTTTGCCGTGGCCCCCTCGTGTCTACTTTGCTGCCGTGAGATTTGCCCCAAGAGAGGAGCGCCCGAAGCGCAAAAACACCTGGCCGTGGTGGATTGGCGCGGCCTCGTTCTACTTGGCGTTGGCACCTATCGGGAGCGAACCGCACTTGGCCGGTAAGCTGCGCTGGGTAGCCGGTGGCGCAGAAGGTATGAGCGCCCTGGATTGGGCCGACCTTTTACTTCATGGCTTGCCGATACTAAGCTTTAGTATTTGGTTGCTATTCAACTTCCTAAAGCGACGACGCGCCTTGCGGGTCTCGGGGTGATCTAAGCCGATTATCCGCCCGTGTTCACCGCCTCGAAGAGCTCCAGGAAGTTGGCCTCGTCAATGAGCTCAATGCCGGTGCCCTGGTCGCGGAGTTCGAATGCTTTTTGGGTCTTCGAGGTTTGCTTCCGCCAGCTGGGCGTGCCTTGCACTAGGTAGTCGGTGGCCTTGGAGACGGTGTTGGTGCACTTGCCGCCAGCCTCGAGGACGAGGCGCATGGCGTCTTCGCGGGTGCAGTCCGTGAGTTCACCGGTGAAGACGAAGCGCTTGCCGTAGGCTGGGTGGCGCGCGTCGCACTTCTCGGCGTCGAAGGCGATGTCCTTGATGCGGGGGTGGCTCGGCCAGTTTTGCACGTACGTGCGCTCGCGCTCGTAACGGGGCTGCGGCTGTTGGGGCGCCTCGCGGGGTGCCCAGCGCTTGGCACCCTGCTTGGTCGAGGTGCCGTACTGCTCGATGGAGCGCGACTTGACGCCCACTCCAGCGAGCAGTTCGTCGACGCTTTCGGCTCCGAACATGCGCCCGGCCTGAATCATAATCTGCGCGCAGGCATTGGCGTCGGAAAGGGCCTGGTGATGAGCCAGCTCAATCCCCAGGTAGCTGCTGATGATACCGAGGCCGTAGCGCGGCGCCTCTGGCCAGCACTTGCGCGCGAGTTGCACGGTGCAGGAGTAGGTGAGCGATGGCTCGGGCAGGGAGTAGAGTCGCGCCGACGCCCGTAGGACTCCGATGTCGAAGCTGGCATTGTGCGCCACGATGTGTTTATCGGCGAGGTAGGGCAGCATGTCTTCGTAGAGCTCGGCGAAGGTCGGCTCTTGGGTCACCATCTGGGGGGTGATCTTGTGGATGCGGATGTTGCCGGAGTCGAACTGATTGGGAGTCGGGCGGATGAGGCGGCGGTAGGTATCTACTACGCGCCCGTCCTCGACCACGACGAGTCCGATCTCACAGGCGCTACTCCAGAATCGGTTGGCGGTCTCGAAGTCGAGGGCGACAAAGTCCATTTGGCGTGAAGGTAGCGCGTGCTACAATTTGTGTGGTGTCAGGAAACGTGGAGCCTTCATCCTCGCTCAGCATGTAGCCAGCCTCTACCTACACCTTCACCTCCCCCACCAAGCTCAGCCCCAGCTCCTCCAGCTGCGCCGCACTCACGCTGTCCGGCGCATCGATCATCGTATCCCGCCCCTGGTTATTTTTTGGAAAGGCGATATAGTCACGGATACTTGTCTTACCCTGCATCACCGCACAGAGCCTGTCGAAGCCGAAGGCAATCCCCCCGTGCGGTGGTGCCCCGTACTCGAAGGCCCCCATCAAAAAGCCGAATTGTGCCTCGGCCTCTTCCCTCGTGAAGCCCAGCAAGTCGAAGTTGCGGGCCTGCAGTTGGCGGTCGTGGATCCGGATGGAGCCCCCGCCAATCTCGGCGCCGTTGATGACCAAGTCATACGCGTCCGCCCGCAAGCCTTTGAGCTCCTGGCGGTCGGTGCTGCTCATGAGCTCGCGCTCCTCGGGCTTCGGGCTCGTGAAGGGGTGGTGCATGGCGTGAAACCGCTGCCCAGCCTCATCCCACTCCAGCAGGGGGAAATCGACTACCCAAAGGGGTTTGAAGTCGCCGGGCTCAGTCAGGTCCAACTGCCGACTCATCTCGAGTCGCAATTCGCCGAGTTGCTTGCGCACGGTTTCGGCCTCACCCGAGAGGACGAGCAACAAGTCCCCGGACACGGCCTCAGCAGTTTTGGCGAAAGCCGCCAAGGCCGCTGCGTCATAAAATCTATCCACGCTGCTCTTCAAGCTGCCGTCCGCATTGACCTTAACGTACACCAAGCCCTTCGCCCCTATCTGCGGGCGCTTCACCCACTCCGTAAGGGCGTCGAGCTGCTTTCGCGAAAACTCGGCCTGCCCCTTCACGCAAATCCCCGCGACCAATCCAGCCTCGTCGAAGACCTGGAAACCGTGCCCCCTCGCCTCCGCACTCAGATCCACCAATTCCATCCCGAAGCGTAAGTCCGGCTTGTCCGAACCGTAGCGCCGCATCGCCTCGGCGTACTCCATGCGCGGGAACTCACCAAGGTCTACGTCGAGCACTTCGGAGAAGAGGTGCCGCGTCAAGCCTTCGAAGGTGTTGAGGATATCCTCCTGCTCCACGAAGGCCATCTCGCAGTCGATCTGCGTGAACTCCGGTTGCCGATCCGCACGCAGGTCCTCGTCCCGGAAGCACTTCACGATCTGGAAATACTTGTCGAACCCGCTCACCATCAGCAGCTGTTTAAAGGTCTGCGGCGATTGCGGTAGCGCGTAGAATTCTCCCGGGTTCATCCGACTAGGCACCACGAAATCGCGCGCGCCCTCCGGCGTGGACTTGATCAAGACCGGGGTCTCCACCTCGATGAAGCCCTCGCCGCTCAGGTAAGCCCGCACGGCCTGCGCCAATCTGCTCCGAAACAAGATGGCTTCCTGGAGGGGTGCACGCCGCAGGTCGAGGTAGCGGTACCGCATCCGGATGTCTTCCCCACCGTCGGTCTCGGCCTCGATGGTGAAGGGCGGGGTCTTGGCCGCGTTGAGGACGGTGAGCGCTTTCGCGAAAACTTCTACGTCCCCGGTGGCGCGCTGGGCGTTCTTGGATTCACGCTCGCGGACGCGACCCTCGACGCGGACCACGAACTCCCGTCCGAGCGACTCAGCCGCCGCCTGTAGACCCTCGCCCGAATCGGCATCCACGACCACCTGCGTAATCCCGTACCGGTCGCGCAGATCGAGGAAGACGAGACCTCCGAACTGGCGTTTGCGCTGGACCCAGCCCGCGAGAATGACGTCGGCGTCGGCGTGTTCTAGGCGCAATTCGCCACAGGTGTGAGAACGGTACATATGGTATTGACTTAGTCGTGGCGCGCGGGCTCCGGGCGCGGGAGAGGGCGGCGAAGGTAGGGCGCCGCCTATTGCGTCTCTCGCCGGTAATAGCAGTGCCCCGCGCATACGCCCGTCAGGGGTGTGACTGCTCACTGACAGTGCCCGGGGCCGCGCGCGGCTATGTTTGCAGGCGATTACTGATGCTCAGCAACTACCGCCTCTTTACCCTCACCTTCCGGCAAGCGCGGCTCGATCAGCTCGAGCCCTACGCCATCGAGGCGGAACGAGTCGCTCCAACGCTCGATCACCTGCGCACAGTATTGCACTGGGACGAGGCATTTTATCTCAATACCTGCAACCGGGTTCTGTTTTTCTTTTACCAGGACAGCCGCGACCCGACCACGGTAGAAGAGTTCAAGGAGGCCCTCGGCCTCAGCGCCGCTGCAGAGGTGGTGGATCCGGTCTTTATGATCGCCGACGAGGCGATCATGCATCTCTACGACGTGGCTTGTTCGGTAGACAGTATGGTGGTGGGCGAGCGAGAGATATTGCGGCAGCTTCGACTTAGCTACGTTGCCTGCCACGAGGCCGGGCACTGCGGCGACCACCTCCGTATCGTGATGCAGAGCGCGGTGGCGGTAGCCAAGCAGGTCTACCACGGGACCAAGATTGGCCAGAAGCCCGTTTCCGTAGTGAGCCTCGCGGCGCAGCGCATCCGGCAGCAGCGCCTCGACGCTGCCACGAGTCGCGTGTTGCTCATAGGCGCCGGTCAGACCAACTGGCTCGTCTCCAAATTCTTGCGAAAGCAGGGTTTCGAGCGGGTCGTGGTCTTCAACCGCACCCTCGAGCGCGCCGAGCAGCTCGCCAGGACGTATCGTGACGGCCAGGCGTTCGAGCTGCGTGATTTGCCTCATTACGTGGGGGGCTTCGATTTGCTGGTCGTTGCCACCGGAGCTACGGAGTCCATTATTGACGGTGCGCTCATGACCTCGCTGCTCGCCGGTGAGGCAGGGCAGGAGAAGGTCGTCGTGGATCTGTCCGTGCCGCACGGCCTGGAGCAATGGGTCATCGATGCCGGGGCCTTTACCTACATCCAGATTGACGACCTACGGCGACTCGCCGAGGAGAACCTCGCCTTTCGCGGGAGTGAGGTCCGTGCCGCCCGCAAGATGATCGGGATCCAGCTCGGGCGTTTTCGCGAAAGCGTTCAACAGCGACGCGTTGAACTCGCCTTTAGTGAACTACCTACTGAGATTCGGGCCGTCAAGGATAAGGCCATCAAGGAGGTCTTCAACCGCGAAATAGAAACGCTCGACCAGCCCACGAGGGAGCTGATCGAGCGTATGATGCACTATATGGAGCGCAAGTGTATCGGGATCCCGATGCGCGCAGCCCGCAAGGCCGTCGTGGAAGAGGACTGATCTACTTGCGCGACTACATGCCGTGATTTAGCCGATGAAGTTCGGCAGACCGGAAGTGATGCCGACGATGATCGCGACGATGACTGCCCACCACCACGCGTCTAGGCGTACGGAGTCCATCATGGCGTCGCCTCCGAGGAGCGCGAGGGTCGTGATGATGAGGGCACCGATCCACCCGAAGCCCGGGAGCACCAAGCCGATGAGTCCGACGATGGCCCCGACGATGACACCTAGGATGAGGGCGCTACCGAATCCTTCGATGTGGACGCCCGGTAAGACGAAAGAGCAGATGATCAGCACGACGGCGGCGATAAGGGCCGTCCAGACGTAGCTGAGTACCCCAGCCTGCAGGGCGAGAGTGGCATCTAGAAAGAGGCCTTGGGAAAAAACTTGATCCATGATAAAAAAGGGTTGTGTTGGTTTGGTGTTCGTGAGAGTGAAGCGCTAAATGTCCCAGACATGTTCATGACGCATCCGACTCCTTATCCCCGGCCTAAATTCGCAGTCGCATGGAAGAGGTCCTGATCTATGACTGCGTACGGACGCCGCGCGGGCGCGCCAAGGCCGACGGCGCCCTGCGGGAGCTGCCGCCCTACCGACTGCTGGCCAGTGTGCTCGCTGCCCTGCGGGAGCGTAACCCCGGGATGGATTTCGCGAGCGTCGCCGATGTCCTCGTCGGGTGTGTGAGCGGGGTCGGCGACCAGGGCTACAATATCGCGCAGGCCGCCGTCCAGGACGCCGGTTGGCCAGAGTCCGTCGCCGCGGCTACCGTTAACCGGTTTTGCGCCAGCGGCCTCGAAACCGTCCACCAAGCCGCCGCCCGGATCGCCGCCGGGTGGGACGACGCAATCGTAGCCGGCGGCGTCGAGGTGATGAGCCGCGTCCCGCTCGGGGCCGGGGGCGGGTCCCTGCTCGAGGACCCGGAGCTCATCCTCGGGCACGGCGTCATCCCGCAGGGCGTGGCGGCCGACTTGATGGCCACGCTCTACGGCTTTAGACGCGAGGAGCTCGATGGCTTCGCGCTTATGTCACAGCAGCGGGCCGCGGCGGCGGCGCGTGACGGAGCGTCGGGCGCGACGATGGTCACGATCGCGGATGCGAACGGTATCCTCGTACTCGATCGCGATGAACTACTCCGCGAGGACACTTCGGCAGAAGCCCTCGCCGAGCTAAAGCCCGCCTTTGCCGCGGAAACTTTAGCCCGCGGAGGACGCGTGGCCACTGCCGGCTTCGACGCCCTGGCTCTCTCGCGCTACCCTGAGCTCCCGTGCATCGAGCATCTCCACACGGCCGGAAGTAGTTCCGGGCTGAGCGATGGCGCTGGGGTTGTGCTCCTCGGCAGCGCTGCCTTCGGCGAGCGCACCGGCAGGAAGGCCCGCGCACGCATCGTCTCGATCGCGGTAGCGAGCTCCGAGCCGACCATCATGCTCACGGGGATGATCCCCGCTACGGAGCGCGTCCTGGAGCGCGCCGGCCTCACGATCGGCGATATCGACCTTTTCGAGGTCAACGAGGCTTTCGCGGTGGTGCCCCTGCTTTTTATGCGACACTTCGAAGTCGAGGTCGAGCGGGTGAACATCTACGGTGGCGCCATCGCGCTCGGGCACCCGGTTGGTGCAACCGGAGCGATACTGCTCGGGATTTTAATTGACGGACTGCACGAGCGCGGCGGCCGCTACGGACTCGTCGCCCTGTGTGCCGCCGGGGGGCAGGGCATCGCGTGTATCGTCGAGCGGGTGAGTTGACCGACGCGAGCCTCTACTACCTCTTTTCGGTGAGCACCAAAAGGCGGCGCAAGTTTTGTGCATGCATATTTGCAAACCGTGCCCGGAGCAAAACGAATTGCCGGCACCTCCTTTTGGAAAATCACACGTGAGCTTATGAGCTTTGAAACCCCATACAAACTACCCTACACGCCAGGTGAGGGCTACGAGCACTCCACCGCATACTTCTGCATGGAGTTCGGCATCGACCAGGCCCTCAAGATCTACTCCGGCGGACTCGGCTTCCTGGCCGGGAGCCACATGCGCTCGGCGTACAACCTGCGGCAAAATCTGATAGGTATCGGGATTAAATGGAGCTGGGGCTACTACGATCAGGGCCGCAACCAAGACCGGACCATGCGGGCCGAGTTCTTGGAGAAGAACTACAGCTTCCTCGAAGAGACGGAGGTCCTTTTCGAGATCGAAGTCAACAACCACCCCGTCCACGTGCGAGCCTACTACCTCGCGCCCGAGGTGTTTGGGACGGCGCCGATGTTTTTCCTGTCCACCGACATCCCCGAGAACGACTACCTCGCGCGCCAGATCTCGAAGCGCCTCTACGATTCTAACGTCGAGGCCAAGATCGCGCAGTACATCCTCCTCGGGAAGGGTGGAGCAGTGCTGCTCGAGAAACTCGGCATGGCACCCGACACCTACCACTTCAACGAGGCCCACGCGCTGCCGGCGGCCTTCCACCTTTACGAGCAATATGGCGACCTAGAGAGAGTCAAGTCCAAGTGCGTCGTAACCACCCACACGCCCGTGGCGGCCGGCAACGAGATCCACTCCTTCCGGATGCTCAACAAGCTCTCCTTCTTCGGGAAGCTCAGCGCGGATAAGGTCCGCGAAATAGTAGGGGTCGAGGGTGACGGCTTCAGCCAGACCCTCGCCACCCTGCGGATGAGCCGACTCGCCAACGGTGTCTCGAAAATCCACGGCGAGGTGGCCCGAGATATGTGGGGCGGCTACGACGGCATCCCGCCGATCACGCACATCACCAACGCCCAGGAGGCCAAGTACTGGCAGCTCCGCGACATCCGCGAGGCCCACGACGCCGGCGACATGGACGCCGTGATGACGGCTAAGGCCAAGCACAAGCGGCGTCTCTTCCGCATCGTCGCCGACCAGACCGGCAAGCTCTTCGACACAGACGTGTTGACGGTCGTGTGGGCGCGACGATTCGCCGGGTACAAGCGAGCCGATCTGATCACGCGCGACATCGATCGCCTCGACAAGCTCCTCAACAGCACCGATCGACCAATCCAGCTCCTGTTCGCCGGTAAGCCCTACCCAACCGACTACGACTCGGTGAGCGTCTGGGACCGCCTCGTGCACCTGAGCCGCGACCGCAAAAATATGGCCGTGCTCCACGGCTACGAACTGCACCTGAGCGCCATGATGAAGCGCGGCTCGGATGTCTGGCTCAATAATCCGCGGATCCCGCGCGAGGCCTCGGGTACGAGCGGGATGACGGCGGCGATGAACGGGTCGGTCAACTTCTCGACCCACGACGGGTGGATTCCGGAGTTCGCCAAGCACGGCGTCAACAGCTACGTCATTGCGCCGGTCTACTCCCTCGACGAGGAGGACGAGTACACCGTGGACCAGCACGACCTCGGCGCGCTGTTCGAGATCCTCGAGAACGAGATCATCCCCGCTTACTACAGTCAGGACCAGGCGATCTGGAAAGAGGTTGTCAAACACAGCATCGCCGATGTGTTGCCTGAATTCGGCTCCGATCGCATGGCGGACGACTACTACAGGATCATGTACACGTCCGTTCCGAGTGAAATCGAGGCCTCACTACTACAAGCCGCTGAGGCGTAGTAGTTTGCGTGCGTGGTTGCATCTTTCGTAAAGAGTCGGTTGGCGTCGGGGCGGCAGGGCGTTCTGGAGCTCCTGTACCCGCGCGTGTGCAGTCACTGCAACGGTCGGCTCGAGTCGAGTGTGCGCTTCATATGCCTCGGGTGCCGTGCCGCCATCTCGACGCTCGACCTCCACACCCTCGTCGAGAACGAGATGACCGACCGCTTCTGGGGGCGGCTGCCCGTCGCCCGGGCGGCCGCCCTCTTGCCGTATGGACAGGGGCTCCCGGCCCAGCGCCTGATGTGGTCGATGAAGTACGACAACCGTCCCGAGATCGGCAACAGCCTCGGGGGCTGGCTCGGGTCAATCATAGGGGAGACGAGCGCCTTCGGCTCATTTGACGCCATCGTACCCGTGCCCTTGCATCCGCTCCGCCTCAAGGCCCGCGGTTACAATCAGGCCCTCCGCATCGCCCAGGGCCTGGCGGAAGCCACCGGCGTGGAGGTTTTGGCGGAAGCCGTACAGCGTGTCAGACACACGAGCACCCAGACAGCGAAGTCGAGCTTCGCGCGGGTGGAGAATATGGAAGAGGTCTTCCGGCTTTCGCCAAAACACGAGGTCCGCGGGCGGACCATCCTGTTGGTAGACGACGTCATGACCACGGGCGCTACCCTGGAAGCCGTCGGCCGGGAGCTCCTGAAAGGCGATCTCGCGGAACTGAAGGTGGCGACGCTAGCCCTGGCGCGCAAGTTCTAGGAGAGCCTCCTATAGAAAGCGTAGAGCCCGGCCGCGCCAATGACGTCGACCGGGCTCCAGGCACTATACCGCGAGCTTAACGCTGTACCACGATCGCGCTCGACTCCTCGCGCTCGCCGTCACGCAGACGCAGGACGTAGCTCCCTTCCGGCAGGTCGCTCAGGTCGAGACTGTGGGTCCCGTCGGTGGTGAGGGGCCAAACTTTTAGGGTGCGGCCGGTGAAGTCGATGACGGAAGCGTAAACCGTGCGAGCGCCGGGGCTCTGCTGTAGCGTGAGGCGCACCTCTGCGCTGGTTGGATTCGGGTAGATCTCGCTCGACAGGAGCGTCGACGAGCTCCCGCTACCGCCGAGGGTTGCGGCGACGACCTCCGAATCGTAGGAGGTCCCGTCGAGGTCCACGCTGCGCAGCTGGTAGTAGTACGTCCGGCCCGGCACCACGGCGCGATCGGTGTAGAAGTAATCGCCCGAGCCCGTCGCCGGGGCGTCGCCGATCTCGACGAAGTCGATTCCGTCGGTGCTGCGGAGGATGCGGTAGCCCTCGAGGTCCACCTCGGACGCGGTCGACCACTCGAGCTGGATGCCCGAGAACTGAGGCTCCGCGGCGAAGGAGAGTAGTTCGACGGGAAGCGGGGCTCCTCCGTTCTCGATGGCGCCCAGGTCGACGGCCGCGTTTTGGATGCGCTGGGCGCCGATGTAATCGCCGCCTTCGACGTAGGCCTCCGAACTGAGGCCAGCGTCGATCGCGGGGCTCGAAGCCTGGGGGACGGGGACGGCAGCGCCCGAGGAGGCGAACATCGGGTCTCGCCCGTACTTCATCCCGGCACCGGTATTCAGGGTGTCGTTGTTGCAGGTCCCGTTGGAGCAGGAGAACAGATCGCTACGCGAGGCGGCCTGGACGAGGCTGTAGCTAATGTTGACCCTCGCGGGCTCGACAAAGCGAATGTCCCGACCGCCGAAGGGGTTGCCACCGAGCTTGTTGAAGTAAATGATCGAATTGACGATGTCGGCGACCCCGCCGTTGATGTAGAGCCCGCCCCCGGAACTACCCTCGCCGCGGGCCTCGTTGTCGGTCACCGTTACGTTTGTCAGGTTGAGGACGCCGCGGTTGTTGTAGATGCCCCCACCGGAGTAGCAGGTGTTTTTGGACACGACCGAGTTGCGTAGCGAGACCACCACATTGGGGTTCCTCCCTCCCTGAATCTGGATGTACATCCCGCCGCCGGTCGCGCCCGTATTCCCGATTGGGTTCCCGGACGTGCTGGGATCAGCCGAATTACCGCTGATTAAGCAACGGTCGAAGGTCATGCGGCTCACGCCGGCCGTTCCGGCTAGGCTGACGCCCGCCCCGGAGCCGGCGTCGGTGGTCGCGGTGGACACGGTGGCATTGTTGGTGATCCGGGTGTCGGCGAAGGTTGGGCTGGCCGTACCCCCGGCCGCATTGACGTGGATGCCCCCGCCCGAACCACGAGTCGTATTGCCGGAGATCAAGCAGTTCCTGAATACTGGTGACGCTTCGCCACCGGCCTCGCCCGTCCTGAGGGCCGCTCCGGAGACGAATACTCCCGCACCGAACCCGGTGGCGTCGTTATTGACGATGGAGCAGTTTACGATCGTCGGGCTCGAGAGCCCGCCGATGCCGTCGCCATCGATGTAGATGCCTGCGCCGGCCTTGCCGCGCGACGCTACGTTGGCAGCAGACGTCTGGAAGGCGTAGCCACCGGTGATGGTGAGGTTGCGCAGGCCAGCGGCGTCACCGACCTGTGGGGCGTGGACGACGTTGTAGGAGTTGTCGGTCTTCACGTTCGCGGTGCCGATGTCCCCACTGAGGGTTGTCACGTTTGCGGCATCCGCTTGCGCGGCCGCGGTCTCGTCACCCTTGAAGCCACCGATCACGCGAACTCCCGGCTTTAACACAAAACTGGTGCTCCGCTGGTTATTGTTGCAATTCGTACAGCTGATCGGCCGGTAGGTACCTTGCTTTACCCAGATCTCGGTATTTGGCGTTGCGTTCAGCATCCGTCCCACTAGATCCGCACTGGCATTGGCCCAAGAAGTCCCGTTGGCACTGCCGCTATTGACGGGTGCTACGTAGATGATCGTCTGGGCGAAGAGCGAAGTGCAGGCGAGAAAGAAAGCAAGGCTAAGAGTAAAGGCTAATTTCATGAAGTGCGGCTTTCGTCTAATGGTGTAAGTTCCGCAAAGGTAGATACCGCAAGGTAGGCTTCACCTCCCGCGATGTGGGTAGCCGCACAATCGTCACGGCGCTTGCAGGTTTTGGCGAAAGCCCTCCACAGTCTGATTCTCCGCTGCAAGCGGCCTTTCGGCCCTTACCTCCACCCCGTGACCCACGGCCGTGCCATACGGAATTTACTCCAATCAGGTTAGCGATCCCTCGGCCCCCGTGGCGATCCCACGGTCTCACCGCCCACATCTATCTTCTCTCTACGCTGCGGGAAGCTTCCAGGTGCGTGCTCGCGGAGGTATTTCAGCAGGCCCTCCCGGAGGGCGCACCTCAGATCGAACGCTTGGCCCGGCGTCGCCGCGCTCGCCAGCACGCGCACCGTCATACACGTCTCGGAATTGTCGGTCACGAGTAGATTGGCCACGCGCCTGTCCCACAGCTCGTGTGCCTCGGTGAGGCGCTCGGCCTCTGCGCGGAGGGCGTCTAAGTCCACGCCGTAGTCGAGGTACAGCATCACGGTCCCAATCAGGGAGGTCGACTTGCGGGACCAGTTCTGGAAGGTGTCCTCGATAATCTTGTTGAGCGGTACGATCAGGCGGCGCTCGTCCCAAACCTTGATCACGACGTAGGTGAGCGTGATCTCCTCGACGCGCCCGAACTCCCCGCCGATGACGACCTGATCGTCGATGCGGAGGGGTTGCGTGAACGCAATTTGGAAGCCGGCCAGGAGATTGGCTAGCGACTTCTGCGCGGCTACACCGATGATGATCCCCGCCACCCCGGCACTCGCGAGGAGGCCCGTGCCGAGCTCGCGGACGCGCTCGAATTGAAAGAGCACGAAGGCGAACGCCACGATCACCGCGAGGAAGGTCACGACACGCTTGATGTAAAGCAACTGCGTGTAGGCCTTCCGCTGGCGGTAGTTGTCGGTGGCGTCGGCGTAGTTGTAGCGCGAGAGGAGGGTATCGCCGGCCACCTCGACCATTTGCACCACGAGCCACGCCCCGACGCCGTACAGTAAGATCTCGATGCCGCGTTCGGCGTAGTCGAAGACGATACTGCGCGGGTCTTCGAGGATCGCGACGCCGATCAGCATCCCGAGCAAAGTCAGAAACGCGGCTAGTGGCCGCGCGAGGTTGCGGTAAGTCGACAGCGCTACCGTGGCGCCCTCGCGCCGGCCGACACGCTTGATCCACGATAGCAGTAAGTGCGCCACAAGCCGACCCACGACACCGCCGACCACCAGGCCGATCCCCATCAGCAGTAGCGGCTGCCAGGTTTCGGGCACGAGGGAAAGGATAGACTCGAACATCGGAACGGAGGTTTAGCCCATCTCCTGCACGACCTCCTGGACCTCCGGGATCATCCGCCGCAACATCGACTCGATGCCGCTCTTGAGCGTCACTGTCGAACTCGGACACCCGCTGCAACTCCCCTGCATAATCACCGTCACGATGCCGTCCTTGAACGATTTGAAGGCGATGTTGCCGCCGTCCATCTCGACGGCGGGGCGCACGTAAGTGTCGATCAGGTCCTCGACCTTCTTCACAATCGCCTCATCGTCGCCGGAGTACTCGTAATTGGCGCGGCGCTCGGCCTCCATCGTCTCGTACGCTTCCGCAAAACCCTCCTTCACGATTTCCTGGCCTCCCTCGACCCAGGTCTTGATGAAGGCCTTCGCCTTTAACATCACGTCATCCCAGTCGTAGTTAAACTCCTTGGTGATGGTCACGAAGTTGTTGCAGATGTAGACGCCCTTGACGTAGGGCAGCTCGAAGAGCGCACTCGCGAGCGGACTCCAAGTATCGGCCAGTTCGGCCTCGCGGAAGTCGGCGGTCCCGGTGTACATCATCCGGTTGGTGACGAACTTGAGCGACTCCGGGTTAGGGGTCTGCTCGGTGTACAACATCACGGGGCTGGTGGTTGGCGTGGCGGTCATGGGTAGTAAACTTGTCTAAGGGCGTGGGGTTGCGACGGGGCGCTACTCGGCGTCGACCGTAAGGGCCGCGACCACGGTCGTAGCGGCGTACTCCGGGTCGGCGTCGATGAGTCGAACGCCAGCGGCTGCATCTCTGATCACTTTACGCAAAGCGTGCCGCGAGAGCGGCGGCGACCCAGGGCTCCGCTCCGGAGTCGCGGGCTTCGGGACTGCCGCCGCCATTGCTTTGAGCCCTGAAGGTTTGCGCGTTTCCGCAAAACCGTCGAGCGGCGCCTCCGGCAGTCGTGATTGCTCTGCGAAGAGCCCATCCATCGCCACCGCGACGGCCACGCCGCCCTTTACGGCGTGGCCGACGTGAAACTCGAGTGACGTGCGGCGGCGACCTTTCTTGCGCTTCGGCCGCGGCCGTGCGGAGTCCCGCGCGGGCGCCAGCGTCGGGTCTGCGGCGAAGTTGAGTTCCGAAGTGTCCTTGGGCCGGAACTCCGGTCCCTGAGCAGGCGTGGGTGGGTAGGGGTTTACCTCCCCGTTGAACGCATCTAATACCCCGGCCGCCGCCACCGCCGACCGGACGCCGTGACGGACGTGGTAGGCGACCGGGTCTTGGCGGCCACCCGTGCGCTTCGGGCCGCCCGACCGACCTCTTTCGCTCCTCCTCATCCCGTCTTTGGCCCGGGCCGTGTCCATATCCGACGCAACCGCATCCGCGGGCGTCTCCTCGGCCAACTGATACAGCACCTCATCTGGGTCCGGGTGTAATGCTGGTTGGGGCTGGCCGCCGCGCTCACTCCCGCCCTCTGTTTTGTCGCGCCTCTTTGCTTTGTCCGCACGCCCCGGGCGTTCGCCACCGGCGGGCCGCTTGGTAGAGTGGGAGTCCTCGTCGGTAGACTGGATGATGCGGGCGTTGCGCATCTTCTCCACGGGGGCCTCCGCGGCGTCTAAGAGGCCGAGCTTCTCGAGGGCCTTGAGGCTGGCCAGCTGCTCGGCGGCTTTCTTATTGTAATCGTCGGCGAGCGAGACCTGCTCCCCCGCGATGATGACGCCGACCTGGAAGCGGTCGCGGCGATCCTGCTTGTACTTGCTGATGAGCTTGTAGGTGATCGACTTGCCCTGCTTCTGGCAGGCCTCCAGGAGCTGGCTTTTGTAGTTGTCGTCCGTGGTCTCGAGTTCGTGGATGTCGACGTAAAGCTTCAGGATCCGGCGGACGATAAATTCCGTGGTGAGGTCGTAGCCGCGCTCCAGGTAGACCGCGCCCACGAGGGCCTCCACGGCGTTGCCGAGCATCGAGGAGCTGAGCCGGGTGCGGTTCTGCTCCTGGAGAAAGACGTTGAGCCCCATGCGGTCGCCGATGAGGTTGAGGCTTTTGCGCTTGACGATCTTCGAGCGCATCTTCGTGAGGAAGCCCTCGTCGGCGTCGGGGTACTTCTTGAAGAGGTACTCCGCGACCACCGTCCCGAGCACGGCATCCCCGAGGTACTCCAGGCGCTCGTTGTTGCTCTGGCCCACCACTCCGTCGCGCACGCCGTTGCCGCTCTTGTGCGAGAACGCGAGGCGGAACAGGGACAGTTGCGAGGGCACGAAACCCGTCAGTTGTCTCACCTTCCTGGCGAAGTTGCGCTCAGGTGAGAGGTAGAGGTTGTATATCCGGATGAGGAATCGAAACAGAGACACTCCGTAGGCATTGCCGCAACCCAACCCAGGGCGCTACACTCGCCGGGCCAGACACGTTTACTCGAAAAGCTCCGACGCGGCTGAGCCGAGCCGAAAGGGCGAAACGCGACGGTCGACCGGCCAAGCGGCGGTGGGTACGGATCGCTGATCGGCGGGGGGGGGTGTGTTCCGAGGGCGCCTGTACGAGTGGTTAGGATCCAGGCGCGCTTGGCGATGACAACACCGTCGCGCGGCCGTCCTGGCCGCGGGTTCTCCGACGTTCACGCGAGCCGTACCATCGGCGGGCGCTGGGCGCCGGCAGACCGTGCGGTAGGCCGCATCATGCGACACGTACCTACTGCAAAGAAACGCGAAAGCTACTGGCTTAGGTTACAGTGGCGCTCCTTACCACGGGAGGGCCACATCATCGACCGCGGCGGCCATCCATTCCAGGTCTTCGTCCCCGGTGGCCCAGGCCAGCACAGCGAGCTCGGCGGGACTGTAGTAGTAGGCGAGGATAGCTGACTCGGCGAGGTCGACGCCGTCTTCTAGGTCCAACAAATTCTCGGTGTCCGCGGGAGGTTCGAGGCCGACGAAGGCGAGATCTGCGAGGTCGTACGCGTACGGGCGGGGTTCGGCTTTCGCCAAAACCGTAGTCCCGCTCCCGATTGGTGTTTGCGCCTGTCTATTGTTTCCTGGTCGATCGTTGGTTTTGCGAGGTGCAGAACCGACGATCGCTACCGCCGCACTAGCCCTCCATATCTGCCTGCGGGCCGGCACCGGAGTCGGCTCCGCGGCTTCCTCCGCCCCCGACAACTGGGAAGTCTCAGCTCGGTCCGCAGCCGAATTTGCAGCTGGGTGCGTCTTGCCTTTCGCTGGATCCTCCCCCGCGCTAGGAGTGCGCCCGGCGCTCGCCTTCTCCGCGGATGCGTACGCGATAACCTCGACTCGCTCCGGCCAAATGACGAAGGCAAGGACAAGGAGACTAGCTGCCGCCACCGACCACGTGAGGCTTCCCCGTGGTTGTCGAGCCCTTCGAGACGTAATATGTTTTGGCGAAAGCCTTATCACTGGGGCTTTAGTACGATCGGCGGTTCCGATATCGTGAGAGTTCACAGTGGTCTCGGCACCCCGGGAAGCTTCGGCGGCCGACAGGCGGGCTACGGCCTCGTCGGCGAGGGAGAGCAGGTGAGACAATTCGGCCGCGGAGGCGCGTCCATGGCTTTGCGCCCGTAGCTCGGCGAGGCCGGGGTGCAGTTCGCGGAGCTCAGCGCCTGGTGTAGGTTCGGGCGGTGTACGGTTCATGCGGCGATAAGGATAGGCGAGAGACGGAGGTGTTCGGCGACCTTCTTCACGGCGTGGTGGTAGCTTGCTTTGAGGGCGCCGACGGAGGTGCCGAGCTCGACGCTAAGCTCGGCGTAAGGCGTCTCACGGTAGTAGCGCGCCTCGAATACGCTGCGTTGTTTTGGCGGAAGTGACCCGATGGCCTCCAAGAGTAAGGCCTCGATCCACGCGGCCCCCGGCAGCTCGCTACCGCTGGTGGGCGCATAGTCGACAGAGTCGAGCGGCGAGGTCCAGGCCGCGTGCCTACGCCTCTTGCGTAGGTGGTCTAGGGCCTCGTTGCTGGCGATCCGGTGGCACCAGGAGTAAAGGGAGGCCTTGCCCCCGAAGGTGCTCGCGTGCTGCATCACCTTCATGAGTGTGTTCTGGAACAAGTCATCGGCATCGTCGGGGCCCACCAGCTGGACGAGACGGACGTGGAGTCGTGACCCATAGGCGCAGACCAACTCCGCCGCCGCGGCGCCGCGTTCGGCGGGCGCGGACAGCCGCCGGCACAGGTCTAGGTCCTCGGTTACCCCCACGCATCACTAGACGCTGGTTGGGCTAGGAGGTTTAATCCGGCGCCGCGGCAATCCGCGGGCGAAGGCTTATCATCGCCGCCCACACAAGCGCACGACCATGGGCCTCCGACGTACAATCGCCAAGGGCATCTTCGAGACTTGGGGCTGGAAGGTGGCCGGCCCCCTGCCTTACGAGGTGAAGAAGTGCGTCGTGGTGGTGTACCCGCACACGAGCAATTGGGACTTCCCGGTGGGGATCCTCTTTCGGGCGGTCTTCGGTGTGACGATAGATTTCGTCGCGAAGCACACGCTTTTCGAGGGGCCGCTGGGGGCGGTGATGCGCTCCCTCGGGGGACAGGCGGTGGTGCGGACGGGGAATACCAAGTTCGTAGACGCGGTGGCGGAGGTGTTCGCCCGCAACGAGACCTTCCGCCTGTGCGTCACCCCGGAAGGTACGCGCTCGCGAACGGACGTCATCAAGTCGGGCTTCCACCATATCGCCCGCGCGGCCGGCGTGCCGATCGTGTGGTGCGCGTTCCACTGGGACACGAAGACGATGCAGTGGTCGGCGCCTTTCTACCCTACGGACGACTACGCGCTGACGCTCGCTGCGTTCCACGACTACTTTCGGGGGACGGTCGGCTACCACCCGGAAGATGCCTACCCTGTCCCGCCAGCGACTCCGGAAACTTAGAAGCGTGGACCCGGCGTCGCCGAGGTCACCGACCGAGCCGCTTAGATGAAATCCGTGTCCGGCGACCGGGGCGAGAGCGATCGCGCACACCCCACCGCTACATATCGTATCGTAGTCGCCCGCGGGCAGGCCCGATTGCGCAGGTGCTCTTGCGGCAGCCGCGGTAATCGCGTCTTGAGCACCGGCATCGAGTATAGCCCGGGCGAGGAGACGACTCTCGACTTTGCCTGTGGTTTTGGCGAAAGCCCTGGGACGGAAGCGCACCAATCCTATTTCTACACGGTTGCACACAAGTCATGGACCCTCGATACCTCGTGGCCGGCGCTTGCCTCGCCGCCATCTTCGCCGCTTACTTCCTGTTCTTCAAGCGCGGAGCCCACAAGCTGCCCGCCGGTCCGCTGCCGGACCAGTGGCACCGTATCCTGAGCAAGCGCGTACGCTACTACCGCGAGCTCTCCGAGGACCGGCAAGTCGCCTTTGGGCATCGCGTACAGGGGTTCCTGGAGGCCGTCGAGATCGTCGGGGCCGGCATCGAGCTAAAGCTCACCGACCGACTCCTGGTGGCGGCGAGTGCGGAGATCCCGCTGTTCGGCTTTCCTGACTGGCGCTATCCTAACCTGGATACCGTCATCCTACACCCGGGCAACTTCTCGACCGACTTCAATCCCGAGGCCGGGGCGCAAGACCGTACCGTACTCGGGCTAGTGGGCAACCGCGAGCTGAGTCGGACGATGGTATTGAGTAAGCCGGCCCTACACAAAGGCTTTGGGCGGCACACACACGGCAACGTCGGGATTCACGAGTTCACCCACCTGCTCGACATGTCGGACGGGGCCGTGGACGGGACGCCCGACTACTACCTCGACAAAGAGCTCGTGCAACCGTGGCAGCGTCTAATGCACCGCGAGATGGCCGCCATCCGCGAGGGCAAGAGCGACATCGACCCCTACGCCGCCACCAACGAGGCAGAGTTTCTGGCCGTGAGCAGCGAGTACTTCTTTACGCAACCCGAGCACGTCCGGCGCGACCACCCCGAGCTATTCGAAATCCTCTCTTCCGTCTTTCGACAAAACCCCGTGGCGCACGATCAGCCCGTTGTCGAGTACGCCGAGAATCACGATACCGAGGTGCCAGAGGACGAGCTGAGGGAGGAGGATTAAGCGTCCATCCTCCACGGCAGCGCAGTCGACGATCTAAACCTCCACGACGCGACATTCCTAAACAAACCTCCCCACCAGATTCTCCAGATACTCCTGGCGTCCGCTGGTAGGGGTGATCTCGTCTCCGGCCATCTTGCCGAGCTGCTCCAGGGTCAGCTCGCCAGTCTCGAATCGCCGCCCATCCCCGTCGTCGAAGGTGGCGTAGCGCTCGGAGACGAAGTCATCGAGCTTGCCGTCGTCGATGATCGCCTGGGCGGCGAGTAGACCGCGCGCGAAGGCGTCCATACCGCCGATGTGGGCGTAGAAGAGGTCGAGTGGGTCGGTCGAGTTGCGGCGGATCTTGGCGTCGAAATTGATGCCCCCCGGGGCGATGCCACCGGCTTTGAGGAGCACGCGCATCGCCATGGCGAGCTCGATCGGATCGTTCGGGAATTGATCCGTGTCCCAGCCGTTTTGGTAGTCGCCGCGGTTGGCGTCGATGGAGCCGAGGAGACCGGCGTCGGCGGCGACCTGGAGCTCGTGCTCGAAGGTGTGACCGGCGAGGGTCGCGTGGTTGACCTCCAGGTTGAGGGCGAAGTCGCCGAGGAGGTCGAACTCGCGCAGGAAGCCGATCACCGTGGCCGCGTCGTAGTCGTACTGGTGCTTGGTCGGTTCCATTGGCTTGGGCTCGATGAGGAACTTGCCGGTAAAGCCCTGGCCGCGACCGTAGTCGCGCGCCATCGTGAGGAAGCGGGCCAGGTGCTCGCGCTCGCGCTTGAGGTCGGTATTGAGCAGGGACATATAGCCCTCGCGCCCGCCCCAAAACACGTAGTTGTGTCCGCCGAGGGCGATCGTGGTGTCGATCGCGGCTTTGATCTGTGCCGCCGCCGTGGCGACTACTTTGAAGTCGGGGTTCGTGGCCGCGCCATTCATGTAGCGCGGGTTGCTAAAGCAGTTGGCCGTACCCCAGAGCAGCTCAATCCCGGTCTCCGCCTGGAGGGTTTTGGCGTAAGCCGCCGCGTCCCGCAGACGGGACTCGCTCTGCGACAGGGTCGGCGCCTCCTCGACGAGGTCGTAATCGTGCCAGCAGTAGTATCGGGTGCCGAGCTTGGTCATAAACTCGAAGGCTCCGTCGAGCTTGCGCCGAGCGCGCTCCTCGGCACTGTCGCCCTTGATCCACGGGAAGTGGATCGTCGGGGCGCCGAACGGGTCGGCGCCGTTGCCGGTGAACGAGTGCCAGTACGCTACGGCGAACCGCAGGTGCTCGGCCATCGTCTTGTCACCTATTACGCGCTCAGCGTCGTAGTAGCGGAAGGCGAGGGGGTTGTCGGAGCTGAGGCCCTCGAACAAGATTTTTCCGACGCCAGGGAAAATGTCATTTACCATTCGTGCGAAAGTAGACACGGTCGCCCGAATAAGTTGTTGTGAATCTCACACTAAGCATGCCCCGCCACCCAGCGGCCATAGTAGTCGTCGTACGCGGCGGCGAGCCCGGCCTGGGGCTCGAAGCGACCGACCTGCCGCAGCGAAGCCAAAGCTTCGGCGTGGTCGGCGAAGAGCCCGGC
>JBGTKC010000069.1:0-16213 GCA_041744755.1 Saprospiraceae bacterium | reverse complement strand
GGTTTTGGCGAAAGCCGAAGACCGATTCCGCGTCGGTGAGCCCGCGGCCATCCTCCCGGAGCTCCTCGAGGCCCTCAGGCTCATGCGCGCCCTGCCCCGCGGCCGCTACCGCGACAGCAAGCTGCCGGACCTAGAACGGCTCATCGCCGACGTGATGGGTGTTTACGTTGAGGCCACGGCCAGCGACTCGCTCGCCACACCGGGCCAAAGTATCGCGGTCGAGTTCGAGGCGGTGGTCCGCAAGGGGCTGCCGCAAGCCACGCGACTCCAGGCCGTGCGCCTCACCGGCGGCAGCGATACGGTGGAGATCCTGGTGGTCGATAGCCTGAAGCTCAACGAGGGCCTCACCGGCAATGCCACGCTGCGCATGGGTCGGCGCACCAGCAACCCGTACTGGCTCGAGGGCGAGGCGACCGAGGGCATGTACGCCGCGCCGGGCTACGACCTGCGCGGTCTCGGGGAGGATCCGCCCGTAGCGACGGCCTCGTTCTCGTTCCTGGTAGACGGACAGGTGGTCGAGGTTACGACCCCGGTCCTCTACAAGAAGACCTACCCCGACCGCGGGGAGATCTACCGTCCGTTGGCCGTGGTGCCGGCGGTGGGTATCGGGTTCGCGGAGCCGGTGTATTTGTGGGCCGAAGCCTCGGCGCGCGAGGTGAGTGTCGAGGTGTCTCACCTCGCCGGGGACGCGCAGTCGGGTGAGGTGACGCTCGTTTTACCGAAAGGCTGGACGGCCACCCCCGCGACGCAGTCCGTGAGTCTCGCTACCGGCAGCGCCGTGCAGACGCTGCGCTTCCAAGTGACGCCCGTGGCCACGGCAGGGGAGTTCAGCCTTTCGGCAAAACTCACCACGGCCGGCGGGCAGACCTTCGACCAGCAGGTGAAGCTCGTGCGCTACCCCCACATCCCGCTCCAGGTCATGGTGTCGGGCGCGGACGCGAAGGCCGTGCGGCTCGACCTCAAGCGCGCCGGCAAACGCGTCGGCTACGTGATGGGTGCCGGGGACGCCGTGCCGGAGGCCCTGCGGGCGGTCGGTTACCAGGTAGACATGCTGGAGAAGGCCGACATCCGTGCCGCAAAACTCGCCGGCTTCGACGCCGTCGTGCTCGGCGTCCGCGCCTACAACACGTTGGACTGGCTCCCGAACGTCAACGATGAGCTGCTAGCGTACGTCAAGGCCGGCGGCACGATGGTGGTGCAGTACAACACCGACCGAGGCGTAGACATGGACAAGCTCGCGCCCTTCCCGCTGAGTCTCTCGCGCGACCGCGTGACGGTGGAGCAGGCGCCGATGGACTTCGTCGACGCGAAGGCCACGGTGCTCACTACACCGAATAAGCTCGGCGCCGCGGACTTCGAAGGCTGGGTCCAGGAGCGCGGGCTATACTTTCCGGATAAGTGGGACGCGGCGTACAAACCCGTCTTCGAGGTGCGGGATCCGGGCGAGGAGCCGAGCAAGGGCAGCTTGCTGGTGGCGGACTACGGGAAGGGACACTACGTATACACGGGACTGAGTTTCTTCCGGGAGTTGCCAGCGGGGGTGCCGGGGGCGTACCGGCTGTTTGTGAACTTGCTGGAACTGTGAGGTGGGAGAGTGACGCCGGCCTTCGGTGAGCCTGCTCCGTACGTGCATTGCCTCGGCGTGCGCTCCGCGATCCAGTCAACGTAGAATTCGCGAGCTGGCTATACGTACCCTAAGCTCCTCAATCGCGGGCGCGGCTGAGATTTTGGTATGGGCAAATTCGCTGTTGCCCGAAGGATCGTCTGTATTCCGGGAGGGTGGCGCGCATTACTTAGGGCGCTATCAACAAAGCGCGAATCCGCGGCAGACCCGAGCTAAGTTTGCCGTTACCCGACCAGTAAGACCGCTACACCAGGCCCGCCACGCGGGCTCAACCACTTTTTTTATGGGTAAGCGGATACCTTTCCTCGTCCTCGCGACGAGCATCTTCATTTGTCTCGCCTTCGTGCCGGAGTACGTCGCCTACGACGCGGCCACGATGGGGGCCCTCGACACTGGCGACATCGCGTGGATGCTGATCTCCACGGCGCTCGTGCTCCTGATGACGCCCGGCCTCGCCTTCTTCTACGGGGGGATGGTCAACCGCCGCAACGTCATCTCGACCATGATGCAGTCTTTCGTCTGCATGGGGGTCGTGGCCCTGCTCTGGATCATGTTCGGGTACTCGCTCGCCTTCGGGGAGTCCATCGGGGGCTTCATCGGTAACCCGCTGACGTATGCCTTCTTCAACGACGTGAGTCTCGCGCCGAAGGAGGGCTCGACGATCCCGCACCTGCTGTTCGCCTTCTTCCAGATGAAGTTCGCGATCATCACCCCGGCCCTCATCACGGGCTCCTTCGCGGAGCGGGTGCGGTTCCGGAGTTACATCCTGTTCACGATCCTGTTCATCGTGTTCATCTACTGCCCGCTGTGTCACATGACCTGGGGCGGGGGCTGGTTCGGGGAGTGGGGCGTGCTCGACTTCGCCGGCGGCACGGTGGTCCATATGTCGGCCGGCTTCGCGGCACTGGCGGGGGCGTTTTACCTCGGTAAGCGCAACGACCGCACACACGATCCTGCCAACGTGCCCTTCATTGTCCTGGGCACGGCCTTGCTCTGGTTCGGGTGGTTCGGCTTCAACGCCGGCAGCGAGCTCGCCTCCGACAGCGTGGCCGTGCTCGCGTTCGCCAACACGATGATGGCCTCGGCGGCGGCCATGATGACGTGGATGTTCTTCGACCGCTCGCGCGACCAGAAGATGTCCGCGGTCGGGGCTTGTATAGGGGCCGTGGTTGGCCTGGTGGCCATTACGCCGGCAGCGGGCTTCGTGAGCCTCGGGGAGGCCATCTTCATCGGGGCCATCGCGTCGTTCATCTCGAACGTCGCGGTCGAGTACAAGAACAAGCTCGGGTTCGACGACACGCTCGATGTGTTCCCGTGCCACGGGCTCGGGGGCATCGTCGGCATGCTGCTGACGGCCGTGTTCGCGGACGCCGACAAGGGAGGGCTCATCTCCTCCGGCACCTTCGGGCTGATGGGCGGGCACCTGCTCGCCCTCCTGATCACCGCCGTGCTCGCCTTCGGGGGCTCACTCCTACTTTACAAGCTCGTAGACATGGTCCTCCCGATGCGCGTGCGCGACTACCAGGAGGAGAAGGGCCTCGACCTGAGCCAGCACGGCGAGACCATCCTCGTGCGCGAGCACCGGGAGGAGATCATGGCCGAGGCGCGTAGGAAGCGGGATACGGGGGCGTTCGTGTAGGGCGCCTCGGGACATCCAGAAGCACTTTGGCCCAGCTACTTGATCGTCGCCACCACGCCCAGCTGCCAGTTGGCGCCCGTGGGCTCGATCTCGACACCGGGCTCCTGGGTCGTGAAATTTTCACGGTCCAGAGGCTGGCTTACGCCAAAACGGTAGCCGACACTACCGATGACCCGGAAGCCGCCGGCCTTGGTATTGATCTCGATGGTCTCTGCGGTGACCCCCGGACTCACACCCAAGGTGCCGACGGTAAACTTGTTCTCGACGAGGTTGCCCGCGAAGCCTCTCTCGTTAACGCTACTGGTCACGAGCCGCAGGCCGCCGGCGTCCACGCTTGCGCCCACGTACACGTTCCAGGCACTCGGGTAGAATAGATCGACGTCGAGGGCGTACGAGATGCCCGCGGCTCCGGCGCGAGTGCTCAATTGCGAAAAAGTGAAACCCGGGGGTGGAACATCATCCGGGATCTCGAAATTCTCGGTGTAGAAGCCGAACGTCGACTTTAGCCTGCCGGGATACCGACGACTCACGAACAGGCTCACGCGTGCCGTATTCTCGGCGAGGACCGGGAAACCCTGATTACGTAGAGCGGCATTGAGCTCGCCGAGGTCATAGCGCTGGAGCCCTGCGCTGAAGCCGAAGCCACCCGTGCCCACCCGCTCGACGGCTTGCGCCCGGACAAGGGTTGGTCCGAAGGAGAGCATCGCGAGCAGGAGTGATGCGGCGTAGCGGCCGAGTAGGAGTCGATCCATGGTTGGGGTAAGACGGCGGTAAAAGGTGATTTCGCTGCATGGCGCCGGCGTGCAACTTTGCACCATCTTGAAAGACGCCCACCTCGTTCAACGGTTTACGGAAAGATTCGGTGCACTCCCCCACCTCCTCGGCCGCGCGCCGGGACGCATCAACCTCATCGGCGAGCATACGGACTACAACGACGGCTTCGTGATGCCGGCAAGCCTCGACCTCGAGGCCGTGTGCGCCTTGCGGCAAAACGACCTAGGACGCTACCGACTCGTGGCCGCGGACCTCGATGAGGAGGTAGATATCCTGGCTGCGGAACTAGCGCCGAACGAGCGACAGTGGTCCAACTACCTCCTCGGCGTCGTGGAGCAACTGCGCATCCGCAAACACGTCGTCCCGGGATTCGACTGCGTCATAACCTGCGGCGTGCCGTCGGGGATGGGCCTGAGCTCGAGCGCAGCCATCGAGTGTGCGCTGGCCATCGGGCTCGACGCCCTGAATGGCTACGGGCTCGAGAAGTGGGAGTTGGTGCGCATCGGCCAGGGGGCAGAAAACGGCTTCGTAGGGGCGAATACGGGTTTCCTCGATCAGTTCGCGAGCATCTTCGGCGAGGCGGATACGGCTCTGCTGCTCGACTGTCGGCACCTTACGGTAAAACCGCAGGCCATTCGTCTACCTGGCCACACCCTGGTGGCACTGGACACCGGCGTCAAGCACAACCACGTCACGAGTGGCTACGCCGACCGGCGCGCCGATTGCGAACGCGCGGTGGCGGGTCTGCGGGCGGCGGGCTGGTCGGGCCAGAACCTCCGCGACCTCGACCTCACCCAACTCGCGAGTTTTGGCGAAAGCCTCGACGACAAAGCCCGGCGGCGCGCGCGCTTCATCGTAGAGGAGAACGCCCGCGTCCTGGCTTCGGCCCGACAGCTTGAGGCGGGAGATGTGGCAGGTTTTGGCGAAAGCCTCCTGGCCGGACACTGGGGCCTGAGCGAGCTCTACGAAGTGAGCTGTCCGGAGTCCGACGCCGTGGTTCGTTTTGCGGAAACGCACCCCGCCGCGAAGGGCGCGCGACAAATGGGCGGCGGGTTCGGGGGATGCGTACTCGCGGTCGTAGAGGAGACCCGCGTCGACGACTTCGTCGACGAGCTACAGCAGGAGTACTTCGATAAGTTCGGCATCAGCCTGGAGCTGCTCAACGTGCGGATCGGGCGGGGAGCGCGGAGTGTGCACCTGCACAGGGAGTCGTAGGTTCGACTGCGGCTAAGCCACTACGCCGTTAACGACGGGAGGCCCCCCTCGCATAACGAAGGAGGCCTCCCGTGGCGAAGCTCGCGGTGTCCTAACGTCCGTCGAGCTTCTTCCCAGCAGCTTTGAGGGCGTCGCTGAGGGACTTGAGGGCGGGGTTCTTGAGTTCGGCAACGTCCTCGCCGAGGGCGTTGAGGGCTCCACCTACCGCCTTGCTTTTGATCGTTTCCTCCGTGAGTTCCTCCTTAAGCTCCTTGAGGCCCTCGCGGATTTCGTACATGCCGTCGACGCCGTCGAGGCGCTCGATCCAGCCGTCGATGTAGGTCAAGGCGGTGGCCACAGGGATAGACGTCATGTCGTTGCGGTTGCTCGACACGGCCTTGATGGTCTGGTCGAGGTACGGCATGGCGTCGTTGCGGCGATTGGAGCCGGTGTTGTGGCCGACGTGGCCTCCGGCGTCCTCGACGTTGTTGCCGACGCGATTGGCGGCGTTCTCGACATCGTTACCGACGCGGTTGGCGGCGTTCTCCACGTCGTTACCAGCGCGTTCCATGGCGTCGCCGGCGTTGTCTACGCCGCGCTCGATGGCGTCGCCGGCGTTGTCTGCGGCATTCTCGACGTCGTCCTCCATTCGCTCCCCGCTTTTGGTGTCACCGCAGGCGGTAAAGGCGAGGGCGAGCGGGAGGAAGAGGAGAATTGGTTTGATCTGCATGGTACCTAAGGTTTTGTACGGCGGTGAGTAACGCCCGGCTCTGTGATCGTGTTCGGCGGTGGTGGCCAGACGGATTTAGACCTGCTCCCCGGGTAGGTCCGTCTTCCTTCAGGAGATGAACATCGCGGTAGACGGGCCCCCAGCCTCGATGGCGTTCACGTGCGGGAGGTCGGCCCTAAGAATGCACTGCGAGTTTGCCTCGTGGCTCCCGCGGGGAGGAGGAGGGCAGTTGCGCTCGCACGAAGGGGTTTGAGCACATGGCCCGGAAGGTACGACCGCAGAAAGAGTAGTGTTGGAAACGAAAAAGCCTCCCAGACATACTTCTGGGAGGCTTCTCGATCTAAGCTCGTGCAAACACGATTTACATGCCGCCGAGCTTCTGGCCAGCCGCAGTGAGGGCGTTGGACAGGGGTGCAAGGGCTGTGTTGTTCATCTCGGCGATGTCCTCGCCGAGAGAGTTGAGTACGGTGCCTACGGCTGTGCCGTCGATGCCGTCGTCGTCGGTGAGCTCCTCCTTGAGCTCCTTGAGGCCCTCTACGATTTCGTAGGTGCCGTCCTTGCCCTCGAGGCGGGAGATCCAGCCGTCGATATTGGCCACGGCCGCTGCGGGCGGAAGTGCGGTGAGGTCGCCGCCGGCGCCCGTCACGGCGGAGACGGTCTCTTGGTAGTAACCCATGGTCGCGGCATCGGCGCCAGCAGCGTTGTCCATGCCTTCGTTCATGTTCTCCATACCGTTCTCCATGGCGTCTTCCATATCGTCCTCCATGGCTTCAGCTTTGGTTTCGCCGCCACAGGAGGCTAGCGTAATGGCGAGGGGGAGTAGAAGCAAAAATTGCAATTTCATATTGCGGGGGTTTAGTGTACTGGGCCAAACGCGAGGCGAGGGGAATGGTTCGGGTGAGTTCTCCACCGCTCGATCCTCGCGCTGTGCTTTTGCGACGCGGCGCTCGCGCACTCCGCCAATGAGCTTCCGCACTTACGGCGCTTCGTTAGGCTGCGGAGCTGGCGCGGTCGAAACGTAGGAAGTGTGCCGGCGCGGACCGCGCCTCTATCACGAACGAGCGGGCGAGGGGGTCCTGCCGCAATACATCCAGGGACTTCGCCCGCCGTCCGTGATAAGCGTCGACCAGAGGCTATCCCCAGCGCTGATCATCAGCCGAATGATCACTCTATGTCGGCCACGGTGTCGAACGACGCCGGCCACGTGGACGGACGCACGGCAAGCCTGCATAGCAATCCATGATTCATCAGGCGCAGGCGATCCCCCCCCGATCGGGCGCCACCGGTCTATCGCTCCTCAGGTGCGGCCGGGGGACTTCGCTCAATTCGCCTCCTCCAGCTTCCGACTATTCTCCGCCAGGGCGAGTGCGTCCAGGATTTCGTCCAGGTCCCCGCCGATGATGCCGGTGAGGTTGTGGCTCGTGAAGTTGATGCGGTGGTCGGTGACGCGGTTCTGGGGGTAGTTGTACGTGCGGATCTTGTCCGAGCGGTCGCCGGAGCCGACGAGCGATTTGCGCTCGTTGGAGATGGCCGAGTCGTGGGCCGCGAGCTTCGCGTCGTAGATCTTCTGGTACAGGCGCTGGAGGGCGGTCTCGCGGTTCTGGTGCTGCGAGCGCCCGTCGGTACTCTCCGACACGATCCCGGTGGGGAGGTGCGTGAAGCGCACGCCGGACTCGGTCTTGTTGACGTGCTGCCCGCCGGCCCCCGAGCTGCGGAAGGTATCGATCTTGAGGTCGGCGCGGTTGATGTCCACGTCCTCCATCTCGCGCTTCGGCAGTACGGCCACGGTAGCGGCGGAGGTGTGGATGCGGCCTTGCGACTCCGTGCGCGGGACGCGTTGTACACGGTGGACGCCGGACTCGAACTTCATGCGGGCATAGACGTCCTCGCCGCGGACCTCCAGTACGATCTTCGAATAGCCCCCGGCCGTACCCTCGTTCTCCTCAAGGAACTCTACCTGCCAGCCCTGGGTCGAGAAGTAGCGCTGGTACATGCCCAGTAGGTCGCCCGCGAAAATAGCGGCTT
Organism: Saprospiraceae bacterium; assembly: GCA_041744755.1. GTDB lineage: Bacteria > Bacteroidota > Bacteroidia > Chitinophagales > Saprospiraceae > CALDTK01. The sequence goes on along the minus strand of JBGTKC010000069.1, from coordinate 8,227 downwards.
CGTCGCCGCCGGTCCCGGAGCGGATCTCGAAATGGATGTCGCGTTCGTCCTCGGGGTCGCGAGGTACGAGGAGTAACTTGAGCTCCGCTTCCATAGCCTCGGCGCGGGGTTCGATCTCCGCGAGCTCTAGGTCGGCCATCTCGCGCATCTCCGGGTCCGGGTCGCGGCGCAGGGCCTTGGCGTTGTCGATGTTGGTGAGCACGAGCTTGTACTCCAGGTAGACGTCGGTCACCTCCTTGAGGTCCTTGTACTGTTTGGAGATTTTCGTGTAGCGCTCCTGGTCGCCGATCACGGCGGGGTCGGCCAACTGTTCTTCGGTTTCGCGAAAGCGGATGTAGAGGTCTTCGAGCTTATCTAACATGCGGGCGGCGAATCTACGAGGTTTGCGTGTGCACCACGACCTTAGCCCGCGGACATGGAGGATTTGTTGTTGATGATCGAGACCTCGGGGCCGGCCTGCTCAGTGGCGCTCGCGCGGGTCATGGGGGAGACGTGGGAGCTGGTGGCCGAACTACCCGCCCCCGGCCACGCCCCCCTGCCGGAGATGGAGCACACGGCGCAGCTCCTGCCGATGATCAGGGCGCTCCTGCCCGAGGGTGGCTTCGGGCGCCTGCGGGCTGTTGCCTGCTCGTCGGGGCCGGGCAGCTACACGGCGCTGCGGGCGGGCTTGAGTTCGGCTAAGGGGATTTGCCTGGCCCTCGACAAGGTCCTCCTGCAGGCCTCCACGCTGCGGGGGTTGGCGGCTGCGGGGCGAGACTTGGTTAACGAGCCCACACCTACCCCAGGGGGGAGTGATGAGGGCAGCGCCATCACTGGCGTCGCGCTCGCGCTCGTACCCGCCCGTCGCAACGAGGTGTACGCCGCGCTCTACGCCGCCGACCTCACCGAGCTCGCGCATCCGGCCGTATATGAAAACACCGAAGCCTGGCGCCGGGGGATGGTGGCGCGGGGGGTCACGCTGGTGTGTTCGCCCGACGTCACGGTGCTCGCAGGTTTTGGCGAAAGCCCCTTCGAAACGGCGGTAGTGCCGCTGAGGGCCAGCAACCTACTCTCGGAGTGCGCGCTACGTATAAAAAAAAACAGCTTCGATGACCTAGCATCGACGGCGCCGCTGTACCTACGCCCTCCACACATTACGAAAGCAAAAAATAGGTTGTGAGCCCTGCATTGTGGAGAACGGACGATTGGGCTAAACTCTTATGCATGAACGTATTAACGTATGTTTGGCCTGGCTCAAGGGTATTCCCGCACGACTGAAACGCATTACAAATTTGGACGAGCATAGATGTGTGCGACTCGCTTGGCATTATTTTAGAATGTCAGGAGTAACACATTGAGAAAAAACACAGATGGGAAATTCAAACAGCGAGGCCAGCGTGCTCCGCGCAGGCCTCTCGGGGCCCGACCTCGACTACGGTGACCTCCGCAAGGCTGTCCTCGTCCTGCGGGCCGTCAACCACGACCTCCGCCAGCAGATGATTGCGCTCCTCGTGGAGCACAAGCAGCTCACGGTCACCGACCTCTACATCAAGCTCCGCCTCGAGCAGAGCGTCGCCTCGCAGCACCTCGCGATCCTCCGCAGGGCGGGCGTCGTGAATACCGACCGCGACGGCAAATTCATCTACTACTCCATCAATCCCGAGCGCCTCGACCAGATCGGTCGGCTCATCGACGAGCTCGCCGACTAAACGACGCTACCCGGCCCCGGCCACAGGCCTCGCCTATATCCGGGGAGCTGCCGGGGGGCTGCCTCGCGAACGCCTCACTCAACAGTCAGTATGCCGCGGGCCACTCCCAACTGAGGGTGTGGCCCGTGTGCATTTCGGTAATACGGCATACGTAAGTCGCGGCTCACTAAGCTTAGGTAATTCTCGCGGTAATGGTGGATTGGCGAAGGTGGACCCCGGGAAAGCTGGCGGATTGGGCGTTCTTTGTCGCCGTAACCCGGTGGCGCTCGCGCGCCCGGCAGGTCACGTTCCGAAACACTACACACCCGTAAAACATGTCTACCCTCACCGCGGCCCTCCCGCAACGCAAGCTCGACCAGGCGGCCGATATCCTCCACGCCCTCGCCCACCCACTCCGCATCCAGATCGTCGACTTCATGACCGAGACCCACGAGGCAACGGTGGTCGATATGCAGAGTAGCCTCGGGCTGGAGCCCGGCCTGCTCTCCAACCACCTCCGCATCCTGCGGCAGGCCGGCATCGTGGAGACGTCCCGCAGCGGGAAGTACATCAGCTATCAGTTGGACGCCCGGCGCCTGGAGGACATCCGTCGCTCGGTGGCCGTATTCGGCGCGCAGGTCGAGGAGGTAACCGCCTGAGCGATGGCGCCTAGCGCGTAATGACGAAGTTCTTGGTCACTGTACGAATGTCGAGCCCGTCGACGACGTTGGCCTCGATGGTGAGGCGGGCAGGTTTGCGGCCGAGGAACTTCGCGAAAGCCTTGGCATTTGGGTTTTCGGTGCCCCGCGTCACGAGCTGCTCCTTGACGCCGCCCCGCTCGACGGTGTAGACCACCTCGGTGATCTTTAGCTGGGTGCCGGCGGGATCCGTGACCGACAGTTCGTCCTGGGTCAGGAAGTCGACGATCTCGTCGCGGGTAACCTCGACGTCGTTGAGCGTACCAGTGTAGAGGGCGTACTCGTAGAGGTTGGCCTTGAGCCCGAAGGTGATCGGCAGCGTGAACTGCGTGTAGACGAATCCTCCCTTGTAGATGGCCGGCTGCCACCGGGGCATCTCCCCGATGACGCGGACGGCCTCCTCGGCACACCCGCCGCCGATACTCCGCAAGATTTGGACCCGCTCGATGTCGCCCTCGTCGGTCACGACGAAGGACAGGACCACGACCCCCTGAATGTCCTGCTGCTTGGCCTCGTCCGGATACCTCATCGTCCGCGAGATGAACCCCATCAGCTTGCCCGTCGAGCACGTGGCCTTGTCGTCGGAGCCCTCGGGCACGTCGTCGCAGCCGGGGTAGTACGCCGGGATGGTGGGGCGGAGGACAATCTCGGGCGCTCCCTGCCCCACGGACGCGGCGCGCGGTGGTTCGGCTTGCGCCAAAACCGAGGACGCCTGCGCGAGGCAGCAGCAACCGGCGAGGAGGAGGTGTCTAAAGGGGACCATGAGGGGCGTGTCGATCACTCGGTTCGCAAATATGGTGCCTAATCGATATGCGAATCCAAACACACCTCCGTCCCTCGTCTCTATACTTAGGGACTTACGTCAAAACCGCCCGCCTCACCGCCGGAAGATGTCGGTCAGGACCCGGTGGCTATTCACCCCCGAGAAGCGCTCGAAGTGCTCCCGCAGATAGTCGAGCAAACCGACGATCGCCCCCTGTCGGGCGGCCTTCGTGCTGGCGACCTCCGAGGCCCCCTCGAGGGGGACACCGGCGAGGCTAACCAGGAGCCCACTCGCCTCGGGGTCGGTGTAGCGCAGGTGCTCCGGGGGCTCGGGCGCGAAGTAGCCCTGCGTCTGGTCGAAGTAGTACGGCCCGCCAAATAGGGGCGTCTCCGGTTGCACCCCGAGGTAGCTGCTGAGCTGGAGGAGGAAGTAGGTCGGCAGGTTGGCGAGCGCATCCGTCGTCACGTCGAGGAAGACGATGAACCGCTCCACAAACGGGAACAAGTCCGGCGGGGCCTCCGACTCTCGCAGTGCCCGCAGCAACACATCTGCCACAAACAGCGCCACCGACCCGCGCGCCAGTTCGAAGGGGATACGCTCGAAGGTGTAGGCGGCGCGCAACTCCTTGGTGCGGAAGAGGCTCTTTTCCGCGCGCCAGTAGGCCACCATGTCGAGCATCGTGAGGGGCTGGAGCAGAGAGCCGTGCACACGTGGCTTCGCGCTGCGCACCCCTGAGATGATGTAGCTCTGCAAACCTTTCTCCTCGGTGTACACCTGCGCAATGACGCTGGTCTCGCCGTATTTAGAGGTGTGGAGGCAGATGCCGCGGGTCTTGATGAGCATGATGTAGACATTAAGACCGCTACGCTGATGGATGGCGGTGCCTCCCTCGTCCGGCGCAGCCATCCATCGGGCGCCTACCGTAACGCTTTTACCTTATGGTTTGCTCTGGCCTTCCGCCGCCGCGTACCCCGAGAGGTGTTCTACAACATCATAGTCATTACCAACTGATATCCCCGAGCTCCGGGTCAAACGGCTCTTGCATCGGTCGGTGGTTGAATCTCGCGCGCGCGCGCTCGTAGTGGCGGTCCAACACTAAGCGCGCGAGTCCCCCGGCGGCATCCGCATCGGTGGCGAGGAGGCGCCGAAGGTCGCGCTCGCGTACGTCGAGGCGGTAGAGTTTGCTGAGGAGCCAGTCGCGCTTGGTGGCGAGGAGGCGGGCAATGTGCTCAGTGAGGAGCGCGTGGATCTGTGCGTCGCAGAGGCCGTCGATCGGTGTCGCGAGGGCGAGTTCGGCGTAGGGATCCATGAGTATGGAGGTTACGCCTTAGCCGCGGAGCTTAGCCAGGCGGCCCGGCTCGCTGCGCTGACGCGTGGCGCCCGTGCGGAGGATGGCCTCGAGGTGTTTGCGCTCGTTGCTCAGGCGCGGGACCTTACCCTGGCCGCCGAGCTTGCCGCGTTGCGCCATCCATGCGTTGAAAGTCCCCTTTTCGACGATGTTGACGATCAGGCGGACGAGTACGAGGTCGAGGCGGCGCTTGGCGGCGTAGTCGCTGTTGAGGTCTTGAAGGTGGCGGTCTAAGGTTTTGGCGAAAGCATCCAGGTTGCCCGGCGCGCGATCGAACTCGACCACCCACTCGTGGGCGCCCTGCTCGCCGGGCACCTTGATGAACACCGGGGCCACGGTGTACTCCATTACGGCACAGTCGAGCTCCTCGCACGTTAAGGCGAGGGCGCGGTCGGTGTTAGTGACCATGACCTCCTCGCCGAAAGTGTTGATGAACTGTCGGGTGCGCCCGGTAATCTTGAAACGGTAGGGCGTGGTGGAGGTGAAGACGACGGTGTCGCCGAGGTCGTAGCGCCACAGGCCGGCGTTGGTGCTGACCACGACGCCGTAGGTCTCGCCGGTCACCACCTCGTGGAGCGGCACGGCGTGCGGATTCTCGCGGCCCCACTCGCTACGTGGCATGAACTCGTAGAACACGCCTGAGTCGACCAGCAGGAGCATGTCATCGCGGCCGAGGTCGTCACGCAATCCGAAGTACCCTTCGGAGGCATTGTAGATCTCGAGGTAGTCGAAGTCCTCGCCGCCGTGGCCGATGAGGTCCTCGAACTGGCTGCGGTACGGCGCGAAGGAGATTCCCCCGTGGGTGAAGAGTCTGAAGTTGGGCCAGACCTCGCGGATGTGGTCGGCGCCGCTGAGTTCGAGGATGCGGCGCATGAGGAGCATCGTCCAGTTGGGCACCCCGCCGACCATCCCGACGTCCTCGCGCATGGCCTGCTGGGCCGTGGCCTCGAGCTTCTCTTCGTAGTTGCGCATCAACATCGTCTCGAAGCTCGGCGTGTAGAACGGCCGGCCGACCGGCGGGAAGTTGGCCAGCATCACAGCGGAGATGTCGCCGATGCGCGCACCCGAAGGGCGGGTCTCGTGGATGGATCCGCCCATGATGAGATTCTTGCGCGCGAACATCGCCGCGTCGGGGCGCTGGTCGTAATACAGGCTCATTGCATCCCACCCGCCGCGGATGTGGTTCTTGCGCAAGTTGTCGCCCGAGACCGGGATGAATTTAGAGCGGTCGGCAGTGGTCCCGGAGGATTTCGAGAACCACTTCACGAAGCCCGGCCACAGTACCGAGCGCTCGCCGTCGAGCATTCTGTTGATGTAGGGCGCGTGGGCGTCGTAGTCGCGGACGGGGACGTTTTGCCGGAAGGCCTCGTAGCTGCGGACGTCCCGCAGGCCGTGGTCGCGTCCGAAGCTCGTGGCTCGCCCGTGGATCAGCAGGGCGTCGAGCCAGCGCTCCTGAAACTCGATCGGCTGCGTACGCGTACGATCGAGCCGCGGGACGCGCCAGCGAAGGTACTGCCCGAAGGCGGCGTTGACGAGGTTGAGGGCGGTGGACATCAGCGGGGCTTAGGGCTTACGAAGCTAACTGGGTTAGGGGGATTCGAGGGGGTGTAGGATTACAATAACGTGAGGGGGGGGGGAGGGTTGTTTGATAGGTGGCTGGTTTGGTGGCACGATGCGCTGCGGCGTAGGGCGTGCTCGTCGTTCGTCCCGACGGCCGTACGGCGGAAAGTCCACCGTCCATCAGCGCGGCGGTCTATTGTCTTGCCCCCGCAACCGCGACACCAGCTCTACCGACGCCCTCGCTTCGTCGAGGCCAAATCCGTCCCCCCTCGCGATCGCCTCGTAGCTGGCGGTATGTAGGGTGTCGAAGCCGCTCGAGAAGTCAATGTCCTCACCGTCGACGGTGAATTGGCGGAAGGGGCCAGTGTGGCCGACCGGCAGGTCTCCGCGGCGGACGCTGAGGGTCCAGTCGACGGTGGCGTGTTTCAGCGAGAGCTGGCCGCTGGCACGGTCGATGGCCATTTCGCTTACGCTAAAACCGGTGGGCGCGCCGTAAACGCTGAGGATGGCGTCGAACAGGTGGATCCCGATGTTGGTGACAACGCCACCGGAGCGCTCTTCATTGCCCTTCCAGGAGTAGCGGTACCAGGGGCCGCGGGGGGTGATGTAATTGATGGTTATTCGGGCGCTTCGCTGGGTGGGCGCTTCGCAAGAAGGGGCGGCTAGGACTTTGAGGCGCAGGTAGCTCGGATGCAGTCTACTCTGGAGGATGCACCAGATGCGGTGGCCGGTCTCGGCTTCGAGTTCGCGGAGGTTGTCGAGGTTCCAGGGATTGAGGGCGACGGGTTTCTCGCAGATGACGTCGGCGCCGAGGCGCAGGCCCAGGCGGCAGTGGGCGTCGTGGAGGTAGTTGGGCGAGCAGACGACGAGGTAGTCGATGCCCTGGCCGTCGCGGCGGAGCTTGTCGAGGTGCCGGTCGAAGCGCTCGATCTCGGTGAAGAAGGCGGCCTCCGGGAAGTAGGCGTCGAGGATGCCGACGGAGTCGTGCGGATCATGGGCGGCGACTAGCGTCCAGCCGACGTCGCGGATGGCGGCCAGGTGGCGGGGGGCGATGTAGCCGGCGGCACCGAGGAGGGCTACTCTTTTTGCGGGCAATTGTTGAATTGTTGAAGGTTGAATTGTTGAATGCGCTGCCGCGGGGGAGGTCTGGGCTGGGGGTCTGCGACGCTTAACGCAAAGGCGCTAAGGCTTCGCGGCGCAAAGAACGCAAAGGCTGTTCGGACCTGAGACGGACTAGCCTCTGTGTCTTACGAACGCGAAGCGTTTCAATTTCTGCGGCCCTCTGCGGCCCTGAGTTCCTCTGTGGTGAAATCATTCCAGCACAGCCTTCCGGTATTTACCTTCCCTCCCCTATGCGAACAGCCATTCTCCTACTCTTAGTTTTGGCGCAAGCCGCCGCCTTCGCGCAGGCCAAGCGCACCGTCTACTTCGACGCAGATACGGCCAACGAGGTGGACGACCTGTACGCCATCGTGCGGGCGTTCGCGGAGCCGAACTGGGACATCAAGGCGCTCGGATCGGCGCAGTGGCAGCTGAGCCAGAACGCGGACGGTAACACGCTCGAGGATAGCCAGAAGCTCAATGAACGATTAGTGCAGTTGATGGGCCGCAGCAAGGATGTCTACCTGCCGCGCGGGGGACACCGCCGCCTCTACGACTGGGGTGAGCAGGCGATCTACTCGGCGGCTGCGAATGCGATCATCCAGATGGCCAAGGGAATGCCCGCGGGCCAAAAGCTCACCGTGATCACCGTGGGCGCGCTCACGAATGTGGCCTCGGCCGTCCTAATCGACCCGAGCATCGCCGACAAGATCCAGGTCTACTGGCTGGGGAGCACCTATGACTTCGGGAAGCAGCGGCTCGGGTTTACGGAGTTCAACGTAATCATGGACGTGCAGGCGGTGAATAAGATGATGGCCTCGACGGTGGAGATGCACGTCTTGCCGACGGATGCGCTGTACAGTGCGAAGACGAACTTTGCTACGGCGGAGCGGCAGTTGGGGGGCAAGGGTCCGCTGGGGGATATGCTCCTGAATCGTTGGCGCGACCACCTCGATCCCGACAGCGAGAGCCGCATTTTGTGGGATCTGGCGCTGGTCGAGATCTTGGCCGACCCGAGTCTGGCGTCCGAGCGGAAGGTGACGGGGGTGGACAATCCGAACGTGCGGTACTTTTATGACGTGAAGACGGA
>JBGTKC010000068.1:0-4489 GCA_041744755.1 Saprospiraceae bacterium | reverse complement strand
TGTGGTCGAGCGCCGTGGACCCTTTGCCGTGAGCGCCGACCGGCCCGAGCTCCGGGAGCGTTTCGCGGTTACGACCCTGGCGAGCGGCGATTACGTGCTGGTGCTGTCGGGCCGCCGCGGTGCCTACAGCCAGTTCGTGACGATCGTCCACTAGGCTCCGCCCGCTCGCGCCTGGCGCGGCTACCTTGACGCCATGCGGATCGGACTCATCGGTGGCTCGGCGAGACCTGCGGGTAGCACGCAGACGTTTTTGCGGAAGCTGGAAACGCTGTGGACGGCGGTGGCTTTGCTTACGCGATCCTCCGGATTCGCCAACACCGAACTCACCTTTACCGACGGCCCCGACCTCGACCAACTCCCGCTGTTCAGCCCCGAGCGGCTCGCGGCAGGGGTGCCACCGGTGATCATCGCGTGGGCGACTTTCGTCAAAACCGCAGACCTGCTCGTGGTCGCCACACCCGAGTACGCGCACGGGATTCCGGCGAGCCTAAAGAGCGCCCTGGAGTGGCTCGTGGCGTCGGGCGAGTTTTCGCGAAAGCGGTGCCTGGCCGTTACCGTCACGCCGCACGCACCCCGCGGCGAACACTGTATGCAGGCCCTGGTCTGGGTGTTGCAAGCCCTGGACGCACAAGTCCTGGCCGAGGTTCCGATTCACGCGACGCGCGAGCAGCTAGAGACACCAGGCGGGGACGCAGAATCAGAATGGGTGGACCTGGTTATGGGGGCGTGGGAGGTAGTAACGGGCGAGACAAACGCATGAATATACAATGTGCCCGCTTCAGAGTACATCAGCTGCCAGCGCCAGCACCTTAGCTACTGGCTTTCAGCCCAGTTCCGCGGCAGCGCATTCAACAACTCACCCTTCAAAAATTCAACAATTGTCCCCCTCGCCCACCTATGAATCCCGCTACGCCGAGCTACTAGTCGACTACTGCCTCGAGCTGACGCCCGGCGACAGGCTCCTCGTGAGCACCACCACCCTTGCCGTCCCCCTCGTGAGCGAGGTCTACCGCGTGGCCCTGGAGCACGGCGCGCACGTGGAGGTGGATCTGGCGTGGGACGGTCGCGAGCGCACCTTCCTGGATGCGGCCGGGGAAGAGCAACTCGCCTACATCGGCGCCCAGGAGAAGGTGGCCTTCGAGACCTTCGAGGCCTACCTCTCGATCAAGGCCCCCTTCAATCTGAGCTCGATGGCCGGGGCGCCGGCCGGCAAAAGGGCGATCCGGGCGGCGGCCCTCGCGGACCTCAACCAGACCTACTTCCGCCGCACCGGCACGCGCGAGCTGCGCCGCAACCTCTGCCAGTACCCGACGCAAGCCTCAGCCCAGGAGGCCGGCATGAGTCTCGCCGACTATCGCGCTTTCGTGTTCGGGGCCTGCAAGCTCGACGCGCCCGACCCCCGGCAGGCTTGGCTCCAGGTGCGCGCGCGCCAGCAGGCCATCACGGATCGCCTGAACGCCAGCACGCGCTTCCGCTACCGCAACGCCCACTCCGACATCACCTTCACGACGGAGGGCCGGACGTGGATCAACTCCGACGGGCAGACCAATATGCCGAGTGGCGAGATCTACACCAGCCCGGTGGAGGACAGCGTCGAGGGCGTCATCCACTTCGACTACCCGGCCATCCGCGAGGGCCACACCGTGGAGGGCGTGACGCTCTGGGTGGAGGCCGGCGAGGTGCAGCGCTGGGAGGCCAAGCGCGGGCAGGCGTACCTCGACTACATTTTCTCATTGCCCGGCACGCGGCGCTTCGGGGAGGCGGCCATCGGGACCAACTACGACATCGACCGCCTAACCCGCAACATGCTCTTCGACGAGAAGATCGGCGGGACCGTCCACATGGCCATCGGACAGAGCTACCGGCAGTGCGGCGGCAAAAACGAGAGTAGCGTACACTGGGATCTACTGGCCGGGATGCGCGAGGGCGGCGAGGTATTCGCCGACGGGGCGTGCGTGTACCGCGACGGGCGTTTCCTCGACTTCGAGCTGTGAGATCGTTCTCGGCAACTAACAAGTCGACTAATACGTACACCGCCTGAGGCGTACCTTAGCCCGCCCCCATCCATCCGGGAAAACCAAATTGCTGACGCCCAGACACCGCGACGTAAGTCGCCGGCGAGGGCTAAACCGCAATCCATAACACACTTACAGTGGAGAACAAGTTCGCCATCCTCGAGCTCAAGTACGGCAACGTCTACGGGGGCTACCCTAATTTTTTCGCCATCTCCGAAATCGCGCTCCTCGTCTTCGAACCGGACACCAAGCGCATCTTCCTCGAGAGCTGGACTAACAACGCCGACATCGACTACGTGGCCGTGGACACGAAGGTCAACGAGCTCGGCCACACCCTCGAGCGCTACCGCACGGTGGTCAACATGCGCACGCGCCGCCGCAAGGACTACGACGAGGAGTTCAAGATGACCGACGAGGCCCTCCAGGAGAGCTTCGACAAGCTCCGCATGACGCGCAACAACGTCAAGCGCTTCCTCGGCAACAACCTGCGCAAGTACCGCGTCGAGACCATCTACACCTTTGACGGGCGGCGCGACCTGTTCTTGTGCGAGCGCGCCGGGATCATGTTCGACCAGACCGAGGTAATCGACCTCCAGAAGGAGATCAACAACGAGACCAACTACCTCTTCAGCCTCAAGAAGCTGAGCGTCGTGGCGGACTTCGACTTCGACGGCAACTACGTGCGCTCGCGCAACGAGGAGTTCTGGCTCCACCCGATCGCCGCGCGCCAGATCATGCCGCGCTCCGCGGCCCTCGACGCCGCCAAGCTGCTGATGTGCCAGCGGGAGTACATCAAGCACCACGACGACTTCTTGATTCGCGCCGCACAGGTCTTGAAGCAGATCGAGACGATGGAGGCGGGGTAGCGGGATTTTGGTTGTTTGGTAGGAAGGTTCGTTGGTTGTTTGGTGCCCCGTCTAGGGTGCGCCAGTCGTGCCGCTAGCGATGAATCCACGTCGCGAGGCCAGGGGCGCGTTCGACTCGCTCTGCGAGCGCGCCCTTCTTAGAAAGTGCTATGTGACATGATCCGCTGCGCATGCACATAGCCGCGAGGCCAGCCAGCTTTCGCTAAAACCTGCCTCTCCACCGACACACGCCCGCGATTGCAGCCACGCGCCCGCCTCGCGCCCACGCGTGCTGGCCCCCCGAAAGGATGGGAATGACCCGGTTTTAGGTCTTAAACAAACCTTTCGCCAAACTATTTTCGGTCGTTCATGATACTCAGCCGGTCGTTCGTGTACCGAAAACGGTCGTTCATGTAGAAAGGCCCCCGTACGAGGTTTAGGGGCGGAAAACGTGCCTCAAGGGCGCTGGATATTTGGGTCACCAATTCACCCAAATCCTTACCCCTCATGAAGTGCTTTCTACTCTCCGTTTGCCTCACGATCGCCTGCTCCGTGAGCGTCGCCAACAACATCACCGTGAGTAATGTGGCGCTCTCCTCACAGAGCCTCGCCGCCCGCACGGCCGTCATCACCTTTAACGTCGCCTGGGAGAACTCCTGGAGGCTCACTACCGGTCCCGCCAATTTCGACGCCGCCTGGGTCTTCGCGAAGTTCCGCGTCGGCAACGGGGAGTGGCGGCACTTAGAGTCGACCGCCTCCTCAGCCTCAGCGAGCGGCGGCGGCTTCCAAGTCCTTACCAGGAATCAGTTTGGCTCCGCAGTCGGCCGCAACACTATTAGTAGCGGTAACAATAACTTTACGGCTCAATTTACCTGGGACTACGGCGCCGCCGGACTCGGCGATGGCGCCGTAGCCGAGGTCAGAGTCTTCGCCATTGAAATGGTGCACGTACCAAGCCCGAGCAATGGTCAAGTTGGCATCCCCGTGTCTGCCGGCGGCAGCATCACCGAGTTGGGCGCGCTTTACGCCCCAGGCTCCGGAGGCGCTCGTAACTCGGTGGCTTTGACCACCCTAGAATTTAGCGGACCTTCCGTCTCTAGCACGAGTGGGCTTTACTACGACAGTCCCGCTGGGGCTTACGGCGATCAGGCAGGTCCAATTCCGGTTGCATTCCCCGCCGGCTACGATAACAGCTACGTTATGAAGTATGAGACCTCCCAGCAGCAGTGGGTCGACTTCTTTAACACCCTGAAGCCTACCCAGCAGGCCGCCAACGACATCACCGACGCGGCAGGCAAGAACAGTGACGCCGTCGTCAACCGTAACGGCGTGGCGTGGTCCGGCTCCGGCGACGCGACCACGACCCTGCCCAACGTGGCCGTCAACTACGTCTCCAACGCTCGTATGCTCGCCTACCTCGACTGGGCTGCGCTGCGCCCGATGACAGAGACGGCCTATGAGGTGGCTTGCCGAGGTCCACTCACGCCAGTCTCCGGGCAATACGCCTGGGTGGACAACTCCCTCGCGAGCACCGCCTACACCCTCACCGCCGCCGGCACGGCCACCGAAAGCATCTCGAACGCCGCCGCCGGCATCGGCAACGCCGCCTACGCCACCACGGCATCAGCC
>JBGTKC010000067.1:0-7869 GCA_041744755.1 Saprospiraceae bacterium | reverse complement strand
TTCCTCATTATCGTTGCCCCACTCACGATAAGTAATTTCGTCATCCGATTCTACATTCAGAAGTGGCTGATCGCCGATGAAGAACGCGGCTTCCACATCGTCGGAGGCTTACTGGAGATCGGCGCTTGGTGGGTTTACTTTCTTGGGTTGGTCTACGCCATCGTAGGCAAGAAAATCCCCTATTTACCTACCGCTAAGGAGGGTCACGGAAGCTCGAGTCCCGCGGTGGTCATCCCGAACGTCGTCATCGCGGTGTTGTCGGTGGTGGCGATCGTCTACGGGCTCTACAAGGACCTTACCCCTTTCTCGATCGTGATGGCGGGCTTCGCGCTCCTAACAGCCGGGATCATGCTGTTCAGCGTCCTGCTCGCCGCCGGGACCACGAATCGAAATGGCCTCCTCAAAGACCGCCTCCCGCCTGCGGCGCGTCGCGGCGCGCGCCTGGCGAAACGCGCGGTGCTCGGCTTCCTGAACAGATCAACGATCGCGGTGCGGGCTACGGCGGTGCCGACGATGCTCTGCGTGGGTGTACTGTCCGTGTGGGGCGCGACCCAGATCCTGCAGGCCGATTGGCGGGGGACGGAGTACTCCCCGCCGACCGACCCCTCTATGCAGCCAGTAAATCTATCAGGCGTGTTCTGGCCGGAGGCCCCGGGTGGACGCTCATCCGCGGCGCTCATCGCGCGTTCGGCGCGGGAGGGCCACCGTCCCTTCGACATCGTGGCCGCCTACGAGGCCTGGGGGGATAGCAGCCGCCTGTCTACCCTCCTCGCGGACGCGCCCTTCCCGCTCATCACCTGGGAGCCGTGGGTGCGGACCTTCTCGCGGAGGGATTCGCTATTTGCCGCCGGCGAGGGCCAACCCTCCCTACGGATGATCAGCGCGGGTCACTTCGACGACTACGTGTACAGATCGGCTGGGCAGTTCCGCGATGCCGGGAAGCCCGTCCTCCTGCGTTTCGCACACGAGTTCAATAATCCGTTCTACCCCTGGTCCCAGAGCGGGGGCAACACCGCGGACGACTTCGTGGCAGCCTGGAGGCACGTACACGAGATCTTTCGGGGCGCCGGGGCCGACAACGTAGCGTGGGTGTGGAACCCGTGGAGCGTAGACTCTATGGAGTTGTACTACCCAGGGGACGACTACGTGGACTGGATCGGGCTCACGGCCCTCAATTACGGCCCCTCCTTCGCGAGAGTGCCCGATGTAGCGTTCAGCGAGCTCTACCTGCCCTTTCGGTCGGCGCTGGCGGACTTCGCTAACAAGCCCGTCATCCTCGCTGAGTTTGGCTCACTGGGCTCGCAGGACCGGAAGGAGTCGTGGACCCGAGAGGCGATGGCCGATATCGCGGGTCGCTTCCCGGAGATTCGGGCCGTCGTGGCCTTTAACAGTGGCGTCGACTACAACCCCCCCACTGGCGAAGCCCTACTGTACACCCCACTCGATTGGACCTTGGACGACACCGATCTCGTGTCCGGCTTCTCGAATCACCAGGCGAGGCTCTCGCTCTTATTAAAAAGTGACGTAGCCGCCGATCGGGATCCGCACCCGATCTCACGCCTGCCACTCCCACCCGGTCGGATCGTTAACTATCGACAGAGCGGGAATTGGCGAGCTAGCTACCACCCCATGCTCCGGGAGAACCTCGAGCGCGATTTCGCAAGGATGAAGGCGTTAGGGATCTCCGTCATAAAGGTCAATCGCCCCGGCATCTACCTACACAACCTGTTGACGGTAAGTGAGGAGTATCGCCTCGGCGTCATGTTCGACCTCGGACTCTCCGAGCCGGGAACCGTCATCGAGGACGGTGAGGCAGCCGCGCGAGAGCGTCTATCGATCCTGGGTACGGTAGCCGCACACCGCGACTGCAGCACGATCGTCGGGTGGAGTTTTTCGCGGGGCGAACTATGGAACATCGCAGCGCGCTACCCGCCGCCGCTCGGTGCGGTGATCGTACGCCGTTACGAGCGATGGGTGAGTGAGCTCGTGCAAGAGGTCCAGAAGGTCGACCCGACCCGACCGATCATGGCCGACAGCACGGACTTTGCGCAACTGGAGCAGTGGCGGGATCAGCACGGATACGGTAAGGTAACCTTCAACGGACTACTTGATTTTAGTGGGCGCCTGAAGGGTGACATCGGGCGGCCTCTGGCGTTCTCCCGCCCGGCCTACACTATTGCCGTCGGGGAGGTGCACACCTTCCGCGCCCTAGAGCTCCACGGTGAGCAGTGGCTCCCCCCCTCCGAAGAGCCCTCGGGCGATCGCTTCGAGTGGGTCCTCGTCGCCAAGGACTACGACGGCCATCACCGCGCGATCAAGAGCCTCGGAGAGGGAACGACGGTGACGTTTGAACTCCCTCCAAATTTTCAGCAGTACGAGCTACTGTTGAGCCGCGTGACCGGCGACAGCGTGCGGACGGTAAGGGGTCCGCTTAATATGCCGGAGAGTGTGGTGCGGCGGAGGTAGTTGTGGATTGTGTGCGATACGTGCGCATCCTGAACGGACACGCAGTCAATAAGGCGTGCTACTGTTGGAATCCGAATAATCTACCGAACTCGCTAGATTCATTCGGGAAATTACTGATGCCGCAAGACTTCGGTTTACCAAACCTTAACGATGACGGTGACGCCAGGGCCGACGTAATTATAAAATTTTAACCGTTAGCCAGTTACGATCAATTCTCGGCAGTGGAAGCAAGTTTCGCTAACAACATAAATGATGTATATCTCAGCGGGCTGCCCGGACGCGGACTATGTTTGCGGCCTGATAGAACGGCTGTAGAGCCCACTCCATTTTTTTCGGCCCGGCATGATTCCCGGTTACCGTTGATTAGCGTGAGTGGGCGCCTACCGTTGTGCAGTCTTACACACTTGAAAGCCCGGCGACAGCTCAGGACCTTCGATCCTTCCAGAATTTGCGTCAACCACCCAGACGCATCGACGCCGGAGGCTTGCCGGACTCGCCACATCCGCGCCACGCGCACCCCGTGATCTTCGACCGCCTCTTGTCACTCACCAGCACGCCACCGGAACATGGCGCCGCGCAGGACTTCGGGTTCATCCGGGTAGACATGCACAGTCATCTCCTGCCCGGCCTCGACGACGGCGCCGAGCGTTTGGCCGACAGCGAGGCGTTGATCTGCGAACTGAATGACCTCGGGTTCGAGACCCTCTGGACCACGCCCCACGTGATGTCCGACACGCATCCAAACAGTAGCGAGCAGATCGGTCGCAGCCTGGAGAGCGTCAAAACGCTAGCCCGGGGGCGGGCGCAGGCGCCGAACCTGTTCGCCGCCGGCGAATACTTCCTCGATGCGGGCTTCCGCGCCCGCGTAGAGGCTGGCGAAGTGCGGTGTCTCCCCGGGCGACGCGTCCTCGTGGAGTGGTCTCTGCTCGCCGAGCCGATGAACGTCTACGCAGAGCTGACCTACCTCCTGGCCCTCGGTTACGTTCCGGTCATCGCACACCCGGAGCGCTACCGTTACTGGGCGGAGCTCCCGGAGCGTTGGCTCGAGCTCCGGGAGCTCGGGTGCGAGCTCCAGGTCAACCTCACGTCCCTCGGCGGTAGCTACGGCAAGTCGGCTCGCAAGATGTCCACGTGGCTCCTGGCGGAGGGCAAGGTGGACCTCGTCGGCACAGATTGCCACCGGCTGAGTCACGTAGACGACTTGCGGGCGGTTTTGGCGAAAGCCGACCTCATGGCGATGCTCCGGCAAGCCCCACTGAAAAATCAGGAATTAATGTGTACCTCCACCCTATGAATGCACCCCTCTACCGACTCCTCAGCCTCGGCATACTGCTCGCGATGCTGAGCTCCTCCTGCGTCCGTTACCGCGACCTGGTCAACTTCAACGAAACGACCCTCCCGGAAGACGTGGAGCGCGCGATCGTAGACTCGGAGCCGATCGTCATCCAGACGAGTGACCTGCTAAGGATCACCGTCTCGGGACTTGACCCGCTGGCGGTGGCGCCATTTAATCTCGATGCTCAGAACTTAGGAGGGGGGGGCCAGGGGCAGGGCTCGCAGCAGACGCAATCCATAGAGCTCTTTAGCGGCTACCTCGTAGACGCGAACGGTTTCGTGGACTTTCCGGTGCTAGGGAGGATTTCGGCGGCGGGTAAGACCCTCGAGGCCCTCAAAGACGATATTCGCGAACGACTCAGCATTTATCTGAAAGATCCCGTAGTCAACATCCGCTACTTAAATTTTAAGGTGACGGTACTCGGCTCGGTAGCGGCGCCGGGGCGCTATTCGGTGACCAATCCTCGCTTCACACTCCTGCAGGCGATCGGGACGGCCGGCGACCTCACCGACTACGCCAACCGCGACAGCATTCTGATTATCCGCGAGCGCAACGGCAAGCGGAGCTTTGAGCACATCAACCTCCACACCGACGAGATCTTCAAGTCCGAGTACTACTTCCTCGAACAGAACGACGTCGTTTATGTACCGCCCGTCCGCACGCGGGTAGCCACTGTACAGGATCGCGGCCAGCGCTTCGTGCAGTACGGTACCGCCACCCTATCGCTGGCCGCTTTCCTCTTCGCGATCTTTAGAAAATGACGGCACCACAAAATACGTTCGCTATTGAGCAAACGCGGCCCTTCTCGCCGGACCTCGCGACCAGCTTTAACGTTCGGTCCTTCTTCAAGCGCGTACTGCGCAACTGGTACTGGTACGTGCTCGCGATGCTGGTCCTGGTCGGGCTCGCCTACGTGTACGTGAGGTACACCGTGCCGGTCTACTCGGCGACGTCGAAGATGCTGATCAAGTCCGAGGAGAGCGGCTCCGACGTCACGCAGCAGGCCCTCGACAACGCCCTCGGGTTTCAGTCGGTGTACAACATCGTCAACGAGATACAGGTGCTGAAGTCGACGCCGCTGATGCGGCGCGTCGTGGACTCGCTGCGGCTCAACTACCGCTACACACACCAGGGGCAAGTGAGGGCCACCGATCTGTACCGCCCGGAGACCTTCCGGATGCGGCTCGCCGATTCGATCACCTACGACGACCTCGACCCCGTCCGCTACGGGAGCGTAGAGCTGCGGCTGCGGACGACCGGGGAGGCCGACCTCATCCGTGGCGGGGATACGAGCCTGATCACGCCCACGACCCTCATCGAGGTGGGCAACCGCTACTTCCGGTTCGAACGCGACGAGGATTACCGGGCGCCGGTCGCCCAGGACGACATTATCTTCTTCACGTGGAGCGACCCGATGAACACGGCGCGCGGCTACGCCGGTGGCATCGGCGTGGCGCCGATCGAGAAGTCGAACGTGGTCACGCTCGGGCGCCAGGACGTGCGCCCGGAGCGCGCGGTGGACGTGCTGAATGCCCTGATGTACTTCTATGACGCGAGCATCGTCGAAGACAACGCCAAGACCGGCTCGCAGACCCTCGACTTCATCCAAAACCGACTCGCCTCGGTGCGCGACGAACTGTTCGCCGTCGAGACTCGCCTCGAGGCTTACAAGCGCGGGCAGAACATTTCGGTCGGGGTGCTCGGCAACGCCTCCGACTACCTTACGCGCCTCAATGACGCCGACTCCCGCTCGGCCGAGCTCCAGGTCCGCCGCGAGATCATCGAGGAGATCATCCGAATCGTCAGCAACCCCGCTACGGAGTTCGAGCCCATCCCCATCTCCTCGGAGGTCATCGACGGTGGACTGGCGGGCCTGATTACCAACTACAACGACCTCATTTTCCAACGGCAGCAAACCCTCGAGACGGCGACGGCCCTCAACCCTGGCGTCGCCACGTACGGCGAGCGAATTACGAGCCTGCGCAACACCCTCAAGAGTAGTCTGCAGAGCCTCCGCCGTGAGACCATCGAGCGGGAGGGACGGATTCAGGCGCGGATCGCGCCGCTGGAGAGGAGCCTCACCGCCGTACCGGAGCGCGAGCGCGTGTTGATACAACTGGCGCGCGAGGAGCGGATCAAGGAGGAGCTCTACGTCTTCCTCTCACAGCGCAAGGAGGAGACCGCCATCAGTGTGGCGTCCAAGGTGGGCAACACGCGCGTCATCGAGGCCGCGAACTCTAGTTACGTGGCGTCCTGGCCGAAGCCAAGCGCGACCTACGCCTTCGCCGGCCTCATGGCCCTACTGCTGCCGACGATGGTCCTCGGGCTCATCGAGATGTTGAGTTCGAAGCTGCGGACCGCCGACGAGCTCAAGCAACTCACCAGTGTGCCGGTGCTCGGGAGCATCGTCCTCGCGGAGAAGAGCAAGGGCCTAGCCTTCGGCCCGAAAAGCCGCTCGGCCACGGCGGAGATGTTCCGCCTGCTGCGGACCAACCTGTACTTCCTCTTCCGGCGGGAGGGCCCCTCGGTGGTGCTCGTGACCTCGGGTTCGAGTGGCGAGGGGAAGAGCTACGTCACGGCTAACCTCGGGGCGGCGGCGGCGCTCTCGGGACAGCGCGTGCTGATCGTCGAGGCCGACCTGCGGCGCCCGAGCCTCGTCAGGGAGGTGACTGGCGTCAAGAAGCCCGCGCGGACGACCGGGCTCGCGGAGATGATCCGCGGGGAGGCTGTTTTGGCGGAAGCCGTACAAGCCACCGAGATCGAGAACCTCTCCATGCTCTCGGCCGGGGTGTCGGAGTCGGATTCGGCGGACCTGCTGTTCTCCAACAACCGCTTCGGGAACGTCCTCAAAGAGATGCGCGAGCACTACGATCTTATCCTCGTCGACACGGCGCCCGTGGGCCTCGTGAGTGATGCCTTCCTGATGCGCGATCACGCGGACGCGACGATCTACGTGGTTCGGGAAGGGCTTACGCCAAAACGGGCGGTGACGATGCTGGAGGAGTTCGCGCAGGAGGACAAGCTGGCCAACCCAGCCATCGTCCTCAACGGCGTGAGTCTCGGGAACAAGAAGGGCTACGGCTCGGGCTACGGCTACTACCATAAAGGCAAGTAAGCGCGGGCCGATCGCCTGAGATGGAAGCGAGCAAAGCGAACCGTTGGCGCCGACGACTCCCGAACCGGGAGCGCGTCGGGTATTGGGGCAAGGAGCTCAGTCGCTTCTTCAGCTGGCAACTCGGCATCACGGGCCTCAATCTCGTAGCGGGCCTGCTGATCATCCGCTTCCTGCCGAAGCAGGACTACGCCCTCTACGCGATTGGGTTTCTGACGCTGGCCATCTTCACCGACATCACGGACGCCGGAATTTCGCCGGCGGTCCGGGCGCTGGCCGGCAAGCATTGGAACGACCGCGAAGAGATGGGATCGGTGGTCAACACGGCCGTGTCCTTCCGCAAGCAGATCGCCCTCATCACGGCGCTGCCGGTCGGGGCCTACGCGCTCTGGCAGTTCTACTTGCTGGACGCTGGCTGGAAGGAGGCCATCGCGCTCACGGTCATCTTCGCGATTGGGGGCTTGGTAGGCCTCGAGACCTCGATCTACCGCGTGCCGCCGGTCTTCTCGCGCAAGGTGATCGAACTGCAGCGCTTCGACGGCTACACGGCCCTGGCGAAGGTGGGGCTAATCGTGGCGTGTGGATTGGTCTATCCCTCGGCCTGGTTGTTCGCGACCCTGTCGGTGATCACGCTGGTGATCGACTGGCAGCTCGTCAAACGTCTCGGCTCGCGGTTGATCGACCGGGGCGCAGCCTTGTCGAATGAGTACCGGCGGATGATCGTGGAGCTCTTCAAACCCAACATCCTGAACTCAATCTTTATGGCCTTCCAGGCACAGATCGCGCTCCTGCTGGCGGCGCTGTTCGGGAGTGCGAGTAACGTAGCCGAACTGAGTGCGATGGGGAAGATCGGGGTGGTGTTCACGATCCTCGGGTCCTTCGTCTCGGCGTACCTGAGTCCCGAAGTCTCGAAAGCCGTGACGCCACGTGGGGTTTTGGCGAAAGCCGGACTCGT
>JBGTKC010000066.1:0-16783 GCA_041744755.1 Saprospiraceae bacterium | reverse complement strand
CTGGCCGGGCATCCGCGCGGTCTTCCCGCGGGCGGAGCTCGCCACCGTGCCCGGGGCGGGCCACTGGGTGCACGCCGAGCAGCCGGAGGCGCTCGCAGGATTGGTGTCGGGCTTCCTCTCTAGCCATTGAGACAAAAAAACCCACCCCTCCTGCACACGCGGCAGCCTGGGGCGGGTCGGGACGGGATCCGGCGGGCCACTCCTCTGGAGGCCGCCGGGCTAGCCGGTGGCTAGATCACATTGATGAGGCTCATGAGCTTCGGGCGATTGGCACGACTGACGGGGATGACCTTGTCGTCGATCTTGAGCGACGTGTCGGCGATATTGGAGATTTTCGACAGGTTGATAATGTACGAGCGGTGGACCTTGACGAAGTTGGCGCTCGACAGGCGCTCCCCGATACGCTTGAGCGTAGAGTGGAGCGTGTGCGACCCTTCGTTGGTCTTGATCCGGACGTAATCACCGATGTTCTCGATGTAGAGGATCTGATCGTAAGGTACTTTAACGTAACCTGCTCCCTTGCGGATGAAAACTTCGTTCATAATTCGTGTTTGTACGTGTGTTTGCGTGCTTTTCGTGTTCGTAGAAGTAGCTTAGGCAAACGGTGCGCCAAAACAGCCAGTCGAGGTCTGCGTCCGGTTACATTTAATAAGTGATTATATCATACGGAGATGTTCCGCGACCTATGGCAGTCTACATTGCGGATTATATATATGCATAACTCATTGATAATCATTATGATAACATTGAAATTTAAGACAGGGCCCTAGCCGAAGTAGTCGGCAGGCAATCTACGGCTTTGCGTAATCACATTCGTTAAACTATAATATGAAAGTAGGAGATTTTTGATTCATACATACGATTATATTTTATATTATCTCATTATGGTCCGTATACCTCCATTCACTCCTCGATTCCTGCCGAACTCCGAAACCCGCAGGCTTAATTTCACACGGCTGGCTCTGTTTTTGTACCGTTAGGTGCTATCCGTATCGTGTTGCTACACCAGTCCTCGGTACGTCCCACCTCGCCCGGCAGTTATGAAGAAACACATCCTTATTGTTGACGACTCCGCAGTCATGCGTGTCCTCCTGTCCGAGGTG
This sequence comes from Saprospiraceae bacterium, assembly GCA_041744755.1. Taxonomy (GTDB): domain Bacteria; phylum Bacteroidota; class Bacteroidia; order Chitinophagales; family Saprospiraceae; genus CALDTK01. The sequence continues at coordinate 15,680 of JBGTKC010000066.1, read as the reverse complement.
CTCTACGGGGAGTACGACGTCTCCACCGCGGCCGACGGCGTCGAGGCCCTCGAGCGCCTCCTTAAGGGCGTGCCGGTGGACGCGATCGTACTCGACCTCAACATGCCGCGAATGGGCGGGGCCGTGCTGCTCGGACGCATCCGACAGATGGCCGCCTTCGCGCAGGTACCCGTGATCGTGGTCTCGGCCCACTTCGAGAGCCGGGAGCGGATCGCCGCCCTCGACGCCGGGGCGAGCGACTTCCTCACCAAGCCCTTCAACCCGCTCGAACTCCGGCTGCGCCTCAGGCGCCTCCTCCTGGAGCAACTCCGCCAGCCGGCAACGAGGGTCCCAGCCCGCACAGGCCTCGCGAAAGTCATTCACCTCGTCCGCGCGAGAGCCGCGGCTGTCTGAGGCCTCGCTGCCGCCCCGCGCGGCGCGCTCACCCGCCGCGTGATCCCCGCCGTCCGTATCCCCGTCCCACGTCCCACGCCATGCACAAGAAACGCTTCCTCGACATCGCCATCGCCACGGTGCTCCTCCTCCTCCTCGCGCCCGTATTCGCCGTCATCGCGGCGGCCGTGCGCGCCGAGTCCCGCGGCCCTATCTTCTACGCCTCGCAGCGCGTCGGCCAGAATTGGCGGGTGTTCGACTTCTTCAAGTTTCGAACCATGCGCATCGACGCCGATCAGCTCCTGAGCGACGTACAGCACCTCAACGCCTACGACGATCGCCCCGGCGCACCCCGCGATCCCACCCCGGACGATCAGGCGATCGAGCCGACGCTCATCGGCGACGAAGGCTGGGTCTCGGAGGCGGCCATGGGCGCGGTTTTGGCGAAAGCCTCCTTCCTCAAGGTCGAAAACGACCCCCGAATCACGAAGGTGGGCCACTTCCTGCGCAACAGCTCCCTCGACGAGCTCCCGCAGCTCATCAATGTCGTGCGGGGGGACATGAGCCTCGTCGGCAATCGCCCCCTGCCCGTCTACGAGGCCGAGACCCTGACCACCGACGCGGACGCCGAACGGTTCCTCGCCCCGGCCGGCATGACGGGCCTCTGGCAAGTCACCGAGCGCGGCGGGCGGGAGGTCTCGCAGTCGCGCCGCAAGGCCCTCGACCGGGAGTACGTCCACGTACGCAACTTCTGGTACGACCTCACCCTCCTCTACCGCACGCTCTCGGCCAGCGTCCAGCGCGCCAACGTCTGACCGTTCCGATCGACGCCCTCTCCGCTACCGCACTCATCTCTACCATGCAAATCGGCCTGTCCCAACGTTCGACGCTCGCCTTACTAGCCGGCTGGGGGCTCTTCCTTCAAGCTTGCCAAAGCTCGCTCGACCGCATCGAGGACTTCGACACGGCCGTTGCGAACGCCCATCTCGACGACATCCGGCTCGCGCGGGCGGCCAGTGGGTTCACCTTCGAGACCACCGGCGAGTCCGCCTTTGAGATCGCGGCTCTGGGCAGCCAGGCGCAGACCGGGCAGGCGGGCGTGGTCGTGAGTCTGTGGGCCCTGTCGGCCAAGGACACCCTCGTGAGGCTCGCCGAGGGCATCACCTCCGGCGCGGGCACCTGGTCGCCGACCTTAAGCCTCCCGAAGGACATCGACTCGGTGACGCTGCGCGTACGGACGCCCGGGTTTCCGCAGGAGCACCGGGTGGCGGTCTCCAGTACAGGCACCACGCGCTACACGGTCGGCAGGGCGAACGCCAACGGGCGAATCCTACCCGACGCCCGCGTCGACCAACCCGACTGGGACTACAGCGGCTTAACGGCGCTGGCCGGCGGCGACGCAGGCCTCACCGGACGCGCGGGCTTCCAGTACATGGGCACCTTCAACAAGCTTGGCGTGCCCAACTACCTCACTGCCCCCGTCACGATTTATCCCGACGTGCTCGGCTTCATCGCCACTAACCTCCCCGAAAACTCGGTCGAGGTCTTCCACCCGGAGTTCCTCAATCCAAAGTACAGCTCGACGCTCCGCTTCGTGAATGCCGGCGAGGCTTGGATATCGTTCGCGCACGAGGGCTCCGGCACCCTTAACGCGGTTGGGTACTTCCTCTTCGACCTCAACCAGGAACCCAAGAGAACCAAGGATGTCCCGACCTTCACGATCGCCTACCCGAACGTGAGCTTCGAAGGCTCGGGCGGTGGCCTCAAGGTCAGCAATCGCATCTACCTCGGCAAGGTCCCCGCCAACACTGGGGTGTGCTTCTTCCTGGTCCCGAACGGCTGGAACGCTAGTCAGCAACGGGTCGTCAGCAAGCCCAGCACCCGCTATACGATCGACGCCCTCAACACCTTCACCACCGCCGAGTACCGCAGGCACGCCATCCTGCTGGCTAACAGCCCGCGCGAGGTGCTCGTGCTCGGCTTCGAGGACCTCAACCGCCCCGGCGCGGACAGCGACTTCAACGATGCGATCTTCATCGTGGAGCCGAAGCCCTGGTCGGCCGTCGACCTCACCCGTACGCCCCCGGCCGACGTGAGTGGCTTCGACCGCGACGTCGACGGCATTCCCGACTACCAGGACGCCTTCCCGACCGACAACCTCCGGGCCTTCCGGTCGTTCGCCCCCGGCGAGGGCGTCTACGGCACGCTCGCCTACGAGGACATGTGGCCCCGCACCGGCGACTACGACTTCAACGACCTCGTGGTGGACTACAACGTCACCGAGGTGCTCGCGCCGGACAACCGCGTCAAGGACCTCCGCATCAGTCTGGCCCTGCGGGCCCTCGGCGCCACGCAGAACCACGGCTTCGCCTTCCGGCTCCCGGTCGCCCCCGAGCTCATCGAAAAGGTGTCCGGGCAGAGCCTCGTCGGCAATACCTACTTCGACCTCAACGCCAACGGCACGGAGGCCGGCCAGCGGACGGCCGTCGTGCCGGCGTTCGCCAACTCCTGGCAGGTGCTCAACACCCGCTTTGGCCTAATCAACACCGACCGCGACAAACCCCAGCAGAAGGCCTACCAGCAGGAGCTCGTGGTCACATTCAAGACGCCCATCGCGCGGGGGATGCTCGGCCGCCCGCCCTACGACGCTTTCTTGGTCCGCAGCCAGGACCGCTCGATCGAGATCCACATGGCGGGCTACGCGCCGACCGACAAGGCCGACCGTACGCTCTTCGGCACCGAGGCCGACAAGTCCGACCCTGCCACCGGCTACTGGTACGTCGACAAAAACAACCTCCCGTGGGGCGTACACCTCCCGGAGTCGTTCCGCTACCCAAAGGAGAAGAAGCGCATCGACGAGGTGTACACGAGCTTCGTGGCGTGGGCCGTGTTCGGCGGCGACACCCAGGCCGGCTGGTACCACGACATCGGGACGAATGTGAATGGGGACAATGCGTTCTAATCCACTCGGAGGCCGTCGCTGACCCGAGCGGCGTCGGTGGCTTCCGCCACCACAGGCCAACGCCACCACAGGCCAACCCGCCACCGGCCAACAACGCCACGGGCCCATCAGGCGTTCCCCGGGCCATGTACCAGAAGCCCAACGACCGCCTCGTCGGCCAGTCCGCCATCGTTACCGGTTCCTCGAGCGGGATCGGCGCCGCAGTGGCTTACTCGCTCGCCGTCGAGGGCGCCAACGTGACCATCAACTACCACAGCGATGAGGCCGGCGGCCAGGCTGTAGTGGACGCTATCAGCAAGGCGCGGCCCGGGGCCAAGACCTTACTCATAAAAGCCGACACGTCGAAGGAGGCAGATGTCGAGCGGCTTTTCGCCAAAACCATCGAGGCCTTCGGGACCGTCGACATCGCGGTGGCCAACGCCGGCATCCAGCAAGATGCTCGCACGCACGACATGACCATCGAGCAGTGGCGCGCCGTGATCGACGTCAATCTCACGGGCCAATTCCTCGTGGCTCGCGCGGCCCTGCGGGAATTCCTCAAACGCGGCATGCGGCCGGACGTGAGTGCGGCCCTCGGGAAGATCATTTGCATGAGCAGCGTCCACGACGTGATCCCCTGGGCGGGCCACATCAACTACGCCGCGTCAAAGGGCGGGCTCAAGCTCTTCATGGAGACCCTCGCCCAGGAGTACGGCCCCGACCACATTCGCGTCAACGCCATCAGCCCCGGTGCCATCGCCACGCCGATCAACGAGGACGTGTGGAGTAACAAAGCGCACCTGGAGGAGCTCCTGCGGCTGATCCCCTACGCCCGCATCGGCCAGCCGCAGGACGTCGGCGCGGTGGCCGCCTGGCTCGCGAGTGACGAGAGCGACTACGTCACCGGCGCCACGCTCTACGTAGACGGGGGCATGACGCAGTACCCGAGCTTCGCGGACAACGGCTGAGGCGGCGGCGGCGCCGTAGCTGCGGCAACTCATTGGCGGGCTCCGCGAGCGGCCCGGGAAAATTTATTTATCCGACTTATTTAGCGATGCATGCCATAATTGACGCATGTATCTATACTCAATTGATGAGCGATATACCTTCATTAAAAAAGTTTAATGTGTTTTGGCGAAAGCCCTAAACTGCTCACATACAGATTTTTAGCCTTTCGGCAAAACCTCCTACGTCTTTGGCGCCACCCCCCCGCCGAACGGTAGAAATCCCCCGTCGTGGCACCGAGTTTGAAGGTCTAAACGCGGGACCACCTGCCCACCCCGGGGAACGGCAGACAAACCTGTGAACAGATGAAAACACTACACCTCACCCTAGCTGCCGCCCTGCAGATCACGGCCGTTTTGGCGCAAGCCCAAACCGGCATCGGGACTCCCGGACTCGGCGACGCGAATGTGGCCCTCCACGTCAAGCGGAGCGCACTGAACACCGCCGGCCCGATCCGACTCGAGGGTATCGGCATCGGCTCAACCGAGACCGACGTCGTGGTGACCGACGCCAACGGTGTGCTCCGCTACCGATCGGCGGCCTCGCTGCTAGCCGCGAACCCGGACCTGTGGGTCAACAACGCGAGCGTCATCAGTCCCGTCTCCAACCGCCAGGTGGCCATCGGGCAGACGGGCGCCGCGACCGCGAGCGATCGGCTTACCGTCAACGGCAACGCCACGTGGGTGGCGGCGAGCCAACTGCGCTTTCGCGACGGCGCCAACTACATCTACAGCGACACAGACAATAACAACTGGTACTTCAAAGGCCAGACCTACGTGAGCTTCCGCGACCGCGCCAACGCCGTGGACCTGTTCACGGTCCAGGCCAGCAGCGGCCGCGTCGGCGTGAAGGAGCGCAACCCCAACGTCGACTTCGAGGTCAACGGCACCCAGCGCATGGCCGGCAGCAATGTCCTCGAATTCGGCTCGAACCTCAACCGCGTCTACCGCTTCAGCGACGACGACCTGAGAGTGGTCGGCCAGACGCAGGTCAACTTCATGGACCGCACCAACGCGACCAAGATCATGACCGTCGACGCGGTGAATAGCCGCGTCGGCATCGGCACGGCCACGCCCGTGCGCAACCTCCATGTGCAGGGGGCCATGCGGCTCACGGGCGACGTCGGGACGCCCGACCTTACCTCGGACCTCGTGCTCGTCGCCGACGCAAACGGCGACATCCGCCGAGCCACCGTCGCCAGCATCCGTGGGACCGGCGGAGCCGACAACCTCGGCAACCACACCGCGACCCAGAACATCCGCCTCGGGGCCTTCTACCTCTCCGGAGACGGCACCAACAAGGGCGTGTCTGTTAATATGTTAGGCCAGGTCGGCATAGGGACGCTGGCCCCGACCCGGACCCTCCACGTCCGCGAGAACACGAGCCTCGTGGCCGAGGTCCTGATCGAGAACGCGACCGTCAACCGCGACGCGGTCCTGCGCTTCGCCGAGGGCAACGTGGACATGAACCTGGGGTACGCCCTCACCTACGAGGGTCTGCTCAACCAGATGCACTTCGGCAACAACCAGGGCGACGTCCACATGAATATCGCTCGCAACTCCGGCAACGTAGCGATCGGGAACGGCGCCACGGCAACCACCGTCGACAAGCTCCTCGTCAACGGCCAGACCCGCGTGACGGGGACGAACAAGCTCGTCTTCGGCAACGACGCCAAGATGTTCGTGTCGCGCTTCGCGAATCCTATTCTCGACGACCTCGACATCGTCAGCGAAGCTGGTGGCGTCCACGTTCACGCGCCGAACTTCCAAGTGACGGGGAGCCTGCCGGGCCTCAAGCCCATGGCTTTCTTCAATAGCGATCAACAGCGCGTCGGCCTCGGGACCCAGACCGCGCCCCTCTCGACGGTTCACATCTCGCCGGCCACGGGCGACTTCCCGCTACGTATCGACAACATGCCCGTTACCCCAAACAACGGCAACCAATACTACCGTCTCCTCATCGACGACCAAGGGATCGTCTACCGGACGAAGCGAACGTACAATGGCGACAATGGCTTCACCGGCCAGGGAGCAGCCACGGAGGCGCTCCAGTACACCAGCCCAAGCCCTAGTTCAGATCTGACGGCAGTCCTACGAGAGAACGAGGAGCTCAAGCGCGAGCAGGCCGCCATGAAGGCCGAGTTCGCGGAGCTCGCCTCGGTGGTCAGCAAGCTGCAGGCGCGGGTGTCGGCGAGCGAGAAGGCGGCCGCCGCGCGGCAGTGAGCAAATGGTAAGCCCCGTGACCCTCGGCACGGATTTTCTGAGGTAGCGGCATTATTGTGGCACCCTAACCACACGCGAAACACGACTTTTGCCGCTGCGTGTCCAAATTTACCCTCTGTCCCTGGTTCCTGCTGCTGCTCAGCGGGTTTTGCGGAAGCGTAACCGTCCTCGCCCAGGGCACGAAAGCCACGCGTGAGGCAAAGTCCCTGGAGGCCACCCGCCTCGACGCACCTTGGAGGATCGACGGCGTGATCGACGGCGACGTACTCGCCTTGCCGCCGGTGGAGGGCTTTCGCCAAAACAGCCCCCGCCCCGGTGAGCCCGCCTCCCAGGCGACGCAGGTGTGGTTCGGGTACGACGACGAGGCGATCTACGTGGGGGCGCGGCTCTTCGACACCCACCCGGACAGCATCCTCCGGCAACTCAGCGAGCGGGACCGCCTCGGTAACACCGACTACTTCGGCGTGGTGGTCAACCCCTACCGCGACGGCATCAACGCGACGACCTTCGTCGTGACGCCGGCCAACGTCCAGTACGACGGCAAATTCTCGAGCGGCGACGGCGGCGGCGGAAATGAACTTCTCCGCAGCGGGGACAACAGCTGGGACGGGGTCTGGGCCTCGGCCACGGCCGTCGACAGTCTCGGGTGGACCGCCGAGCTCCGCATCCCCTTCTCGATGCTGCGCTTCACCGACGAGGACGTACAGAGTTGGGACATTAACTTCGGCCGGCAGATCCGGCGTCGCCGCGAGGAGTCCTTCTGGAACTTCGTCGACCCGAAAGGCCCGAAGTTGACCACGCAACTCGGTCGGGCGGCTGGGCTCGTCGGCCTTCGCCCGCCGGTGCGCTTCCAGGCGACACCCTTCGTCACCGTGGCCGCCACGCACCGCAGCGATCCGGGCGCCACGCCCCGCAACGACTTCGGCACCAGCGTCGGCGGCGGGCTCGACCTCAAGTACGGCCTGTCGGACGCCTTCACGCTCGACATGACGCTCGTGCCCGACTTCTCGAACGCCCGCTCGGACGACCAGGTGCTGAACCTGTCGGCCAACGAGATCCGCTTCAACGAGAACCGCAGCTTCTTTACCGAAGGCACGGAACTGTTCCAGAAGGGCGGCTTTTTCTACTCCCGCCGGATCGGCGGTCCGCCGGTCAACTTCGGCGCGGCCTACGGTGCGGCGGGCGACGGCGAGATCGTGATCGAGAATCCAGCGCGCGCGCAACTCCTCAACGCCACCAAGGTGAGCGGCCGTCTCGCCAATGGTCTCGGGATCGGGGTCTTCAACGCCGTCGAGGCCGAGACCCGCGCGACGATCCGCAACGAGAGTACTGGCGACACCCGCGAGGTGACGACCTCGCCGCTCACCAACTACTCGGTGGTGAGCTTAGACCAGAACCTACCCCACAACTCCTTCGCGACACTCATCAATACATCCGTGCTGCGCTCGGGCTCGACCTACGACGCCAACCTCACGGGCCTGGTGTGGGACCTGCGCGACGCGCCCAACGACTGGAGCCTCAACGGCGACTTCGGGGTCTCGCAGCAGTACGGTCTGCAGCGGGGCACGCCGGCGCCCGAGAACGTCTTCGGTCACAAGTTCAATCTCAGCCTCGACCGGCTCACGGGCCGCCTGCGCTACGGCGCGCGCTACGGAGAGGAGAGCGCGCGCTACGACCCGAACGACCTCGGGCTGCTGTTCTTCAACAACTCTCGTCAGGGCAATCTCTACGGGGAGTACAACTGGTTCGAGCCCTTCGGGAAGTTCAACTCCGCGAGCGTGAGGGCATTCGCGAACGTGGCCTACCTCAACTCGCCGGCGTTGTTCAACAACGCCGGCGCCGGGAGCCGCTTCCGGATGACGACCCGCAACTTCCTTACCTTCGGCGGCGACGCCTCCTCCGGGTTGCGGGCCGGGCGCGAATTCCAGGACACGCGCACCCCGGGTCTCGGCCTCAACATGCCTGCCTGGGGCCAGGTCGGGGCCTTCGTCTCGAGCGACTACCGCAAGACCTTCGCCTTTGACGTACGCACGAACTTCGGGCGCTTCTGGGAGGACGGCGGCACGAATGCCTTCAGCCTGTCCGTAAGTCCGCGGGTGCGCCTCGGCGACAAACTGTTGCTGCGCCTCGAGGCTCGGTACAACACCAACCACCGCTTCCTTGGCTACATCGGCCACAGTGCAGCTTCCGCCAAAACCTACGGCCTCGCCGGACTCGCGACCGGCTACCGTATCCTCGGCGAGGGCGGCGTCGGGTACGCGGGCATCCGTCCAGACGGCATCGTGATGAGCTACCGCGACATCGAGAGCCACGAGAATCAGCTCACGGTGGAGTACAGCTTCACGGCCAACGTCAACGTCAATCTGCGCGTCCGCCACTACTGGAGCCGCGTGCTTCACCGCGAGTACTTCGAGATCCAGCGCGCGGGCGACCCGATCGCGACGACCTACACCGGCCGCAATCCCGACGGCACGTCGATCGACGATCGGAGCTTCAACGCCGTCAACGTGGACGGCTTCTTCCGGTGGCGCTTTGCCCCGGGCTCGGACGTGTTCGTGAGCTACAAGACGCAGGGCTACTTCGCGGGGCTGCTGGAGCGCGGGTACCTGCGCAATCTGGGGGTCTTCGGCCAGGAGACCGTGGACAATAGCCTGACGCTGAAGGTGATCTATTGGTTGGATTATAATGAGATAAAGGGGCGGCTGCGGGGGTAGGAATTATCAATTATCGATTTTCAAAGCGCTACCAAGTGGGGCGCGCAAATTCAAGCCTCCGGCTTGGCGCGACCCGTGGAGTTCGGCATTCGGCTTCCGCTAAGGGTCGGCTTTCGCGCGGTGCCCCCTCGCGGGTGGCGAATGCGGGTGCGGTTGGAGGAGACTTGAATAAACCTTATTTTGCCCGTTATTGGCCCGGATGAATCCTCGCCTACGTATAAGCAACGCGCGCTATTTGGCTCCAAGTCGAAAGTGCCGCAAGTCACCGGTAGCGACGCGTTGCCCATAGTACTATGCTAGCGGCGTAGCGCGCGTTGCTATTCGTAGCCCTGAATATATTCGGCGACTAGCGAGGCTCTTGCAAGAACAAGCATTCCGCATAGAGTTACACCTAAGCCTACTTCCTAAAACTCCGCCCCACAGCTTCCTCTTCCGACTTTCGCGAATGATTACCGATCTGCGCGAGGACTTTACACATTCGCGTATCCACGATAAATCGACTACTTCCATCCCGCACGTTATTCGCCTTCGCAAATTCACGTTCGATGGCAAAATCGAGCACTAAGAAATACTGCTCCGGAAGACTATCGATGTAAACTAACTCACGCGGATACTTTGGATTATCTATCACCTCCAAAATCGACCGCTCCACCGACGCAGGGTCGCACTTGCCGTGCAGATCGTAGCGTTTGTGCACGCCACTTGCAAGTGAGGCATAAGATGCTAAAGCATAGAGCAAGGATTTGCATGGTTCTCAGGGGGTGTAATTTAATATGATCGAGATGATTGCCTAATGTAGGTTTTAGCGAAAGCTGCATCGAGGAGTGTGCCGACCTGAACCCCAACGACGGTATCTCGTGAGATCGTGGTCGCGAAAGGTAGTTCGTGCATGGGTGGCCCGTTTTGGCGAAAGCCTCTATACTCTCGGCACCCAGAGGCCTGCAGGGCCGGTTCCGAAGCGTAGGCCAGCGTTTACTCGGACCGCCTACCGCCCCACCATCACCCGCACGCCGCCCCCGATCCGCGGGAACGTGAGCAGGTAGGTCCCCGTGCCCAGGCCGGCCACTTCTACGCGTGCACCTTCGTCGAGCACGGTCTGGCGTAGGCGGCGACCGGTAATGTCGAGGATGTCGACGACCTCACCGGTTTGGAGCGCGGCGTCGGTCTCGATCGTGACGTAGTCCCTGGCGGGGTTGGGGAACACGCGTGCGCCGGCGAGGGGCTGCACCTCGCGCGCGCCAACGATCGTGGCCGGGTCGACGCGGACGACGTACAGCTGGCCCTCCAGGAATCCGGCAGCTACGGCCCCGCCATCGGTGGTGGGAATGATCAGCGAAAACGCGGGGCGGACGCCGGGCAAGAAGTAGCTCCAGCGGGCGTCTACCCCGCCCGTAGAGCGGGAGAGGTACGCGTACGCCTGATCGGCCACCGTGATTACGCCCGCTTGCACGGCCTGCCCGTCGGGAGCCAGCGCATAGGCGCCGAGCTGGACGGCTGGATCGCCAAGAAGCCCTGCGGGGTATCCAATGATGATAGGACCGCCGCCTGCCTGTCCCACGCGAGCAATGTATTGAGAGTTGGATGCCCTCGGCGAACAGGAATATCCCTCGACGACGAGCTGCCCCGCAGCAGTGCTCGAGGTCCCGAGGCCGAGTCCGCAAGTAGACGTGTACAATTCGTCGAAATTGAGACCTTCGGTGGCGAACTCCGTGAGGGCTACGCTGCTCACCACACGCTTGTTGAAGTTGGTATATACCCCGCGCCCCGGCGCGACACCGACGACGCCGAGCGGTTCGGCGGGCGGCAGGAATACGGTCTCCGACTGGCGACGCTCGAAGGTCTTAGCCCCAGTGGTGGCGTCGAGCCCAATAACGAATTGCCGGGTGGGCGTCCGATCGGTTTCCGGTCCGAGGTAGGTGACGCCCCCGATGTAGATGCGATTGGCCGCCGCATCGAAGAAGGACGGGCCGATGAGGTTGCGCTTTCCGTCAGGGAGGGCGTAGCGGAAACTCCCAACTACCGTGAGCTCCTCGCGACAATCGCCCTGGGGGGCTTCTACCAATTCGAACAGCAACTCGGTACCGTCAACGCTCGTGCGTGCGTAGTGTACGAGCGCTCCCTCACGGGCGATGACCCGGAGGCCGGGACAGACCTCGGTGGGTGCGGACCGAACGCCAATGAGGTCGCCGGTACGCCCGTTAAGGCTGTAAATCAGGGAGTTGTCCGCTTCCTCGACGTGGACGTCGAAGCCTACGTTCGTCACCCGGATCGAGGTGACGACGTTGCCGGATGCCGCGAGCGGGTGCTGCCGCTGCCAGGTCTGCCCAAGGAGCGCCGGCGAGACGCTAAGACAAAGGACGACGACGGCCAAGGCCGCGAGCGGAGAGGAGAGGCGCGAAGTAAAGCTCGTAGTCATGTCTGCGGGTGTGGTGGTGAGAAAGGAGCGTTAGCGAAGCTAAGCCGTCACGTCGATACGCGGGTGACCACATGACACAGCGTGGAGACGTAAGACGTGGGCGGGACTCTAAAGTCGTGAGTATTCATGACAGGGCGTTCGAGTAGTAGCTCTGTAAAGGCGGCTCCCCTACGCAGGCCTGAGTTTACTCAGGTCGTGGGTCTCGGGTCGGTCTATCTATTTCTGGGCGCCGCGCGCAGAGCACTTCGACCCGCCCCTCTACATATCACTTGTCATCAACAAACTCAAATCCGTATACTTCTGCCCAAATCGCTCACTTAAATATGCATTCGTGATGCAGCCTTTATAACTATACACCCCGTGTCGTAATCCCCGATCGCTAAATAACACATGCTCGATAGATCCACTATCTCCGGCCCGCAAAAGCATTGGCGTCAAAATATTACTGACCGCCACGCTCGCCGTACGCGCCACCCGGCTCGCGAGGTTCGGGACGCAGTAATGGATCACGTCGAATTTCGTAAACGTCGGCCGCTTCAAGGTCGTCACCTCGGAGGTCGCGAAGCAGCCGCCCTGGTCGATCGAGATGTCGACGATCACCGAGCCCGGGCTCATCCGCTCGACCATCTCCTCGCTCACGAGCATCGGCGCGCGACCGTCGGCGGAGTGGATGGCACCGATCGCGACGTCGGCGAGCTTGAGCTCCTCGGCGAGGTAGACGGGGTTGATCACCGAGGTATAAATGGCCTGGCCGACCTCGTTTCGGAGGCGCTTGAGCTTGTAGATGTTGTTGTCGAACACCCGGACCTCGGCGCCCAAGCCTAAGGCCGCGCGGACGGCACTCTCGGCCACGACGCCGGCCCCGAGGATGACGACCTTCGCCGGCGGTACGCCGCTGATGCCGCCCAAGAGGACGCCCTTCCCGTTGGTCGCCGAACTAAGCAGTTCGCTCGCGATCAAAATGGCGCTCATGCCCGCTAGCTCGCTCATCGTACGCACGATCGGGTAGCTGCCGGCCTCGTCCTGCATGTACTCCATGGCGAGCGCGATGACGCGGCGGGCCTTGAGTTTAATCATGTACTCCGACGTGAGTAGCGGCATCTGCAGTGGTGAGATGAGGATCTGGTTAGGGCGCATCAGGTCCAGCTCCTCGAGCGTCGGCGGGGAGACCTTGAGGATAAGATTGGCGCGGTAGACCTGCTCGGGGCTACCGGCGATCTCGGCGCCGGCCTCGGAGTAGTCGTGGTCCGTGAAGTGCGCGCGGCTCCCGGCGCAGGTCTCGATCACGACGCGGTGCCCGTGCGCGACGAGGGTCCTGACCGAGCTCGGCACCAGCGCCAGGCGATTTTCGTCGTCCGTGAGTTCGCAGGGGATCCCGATGTAGAGTTTGTCGGGACGCGACATCACGGCCAGCCGCTCGGGTTGGGTCTCGATGCCGGTGAGCAACTCGGGCGAGATCTGGACGCGGCGCTTTGGGTCGCTCATGGGCGGGGGATGCTATCGTAGCCCGATCCCGTCGGTAGACGCTAGGCTAGGTTGATCAACGTGGTTCGAGGCGTCCGGTTGCGGATCGTGACCGAGGCGCGCTCGCGCGGGGCTACAAGATATACACCTCGCGCCCGCCCGCGGCGCGGTGTTGAATACGTAAATTAGTCGGGTGTAAAGGCGCGAGCAACTCCATGGCCACACCCGGCCACTCGACGATGACGAGGAATCCCCGGTCGAGGTAGTCCTCGAAGTCCAGGTCCAGGACCTCGTCGAGGCTATCGAGTCGGTAGAGGTCGAAGTGGTAGATCGGTCCGCGTGGCGTCGGGTACTCCTGCACGATCGAGAAGGTCGGGCTCGTCACCGCGGCGGTGCTGCCGAGGGCCGCGGCGATGGTTTTGACGAAAGTCGTCTTGCCGGCACCGAGGTCGCCTTCCAGCGTGAGGATGGCGGAAGAAGAGTCGGCTTTCGCCAAAACCTGTTGCGAGAGAAGTGACCAGACTTGTGGCCAGCTAGACTCATCGGGGACTAGGATCGGGGACATTTTAAAGCGGTCTTTTTTCAACGCAAAGACGCGGGCGCTACGCGCAACGCAAAGGGCGCAAAGCCATCCGGACGTGGACCGTCGACCTAGACCGCGGTGCACGAGCTTTGCGACCTTTGCGTTCCCTTTTGCGCCTTTGCGTTGAGCGTCGCAGACACCCCAGCGCCGCGGGCCCTAGTCAGTCAGGTCAAACGTCTCCAAAAACTTCGTCGTGAAGTTCCCCGCCCGGAACTCCGGATGCTTCATCAGCCTTTGGTGAAACGGCACCGTCGTCTTGATGCCCTCGACGATAAACTCGTCGAGTGCCCGCTGCATCTTCTTGATGCAATCCTCGCGCGTCGCCGCCCGCACGATCAACTTGGCGATCATCGAGTCGTAGTACGGCGGGACGGTGTAGCCGGCGTAGACGTGCGTATCGACGCGCACGCCGTGGCCCTTCGGCGAGTGGAAGCTCGTGATCTTCCCGGGACTCGGGCGCCAGCCATTGAAAGGGTCCTCGGCGTTAATGCGGCACTCCATCGCCCAGGCGGTCGGGGTGTAGTTCTTACCCGAGATCTTGTGACCGGCCGCGATCTTGATCTGCTCCTTGATGAGGTCGTGGTCGATCACCTCCTCGGTCACGGGGTGCTCCACCTGGATGCGGGTGTTCATCTCCATGAAGAAGAAGTTGCGGTGCTTGTCCACGAGGAACTCCACCGTGCCGACGCCCTCGTAGTTGATGTACTGCGCGGCCTTCACGGCGGCGGCGCCCATCTTTTCGCGCAGTTCGGTGTCGAGGAAAGGGCTCGGGGCCTCCTCGACCAACTTCTGGTGACGCCGCTGGATGGAGCAGTCGCGCTCGGAGAGGTGGACGACGGTGCCGTACTGATCTCCGGCGACTTGGAACTCGACGTGGCGGGGCTCCTCGACGAATTTCTCGATGTACATCGCGCCGTTGCCGAAACTCGCCTGCGCCTCGTTGCTGGCGCGCTCCCAGGCGTCCTGGAACTCCTCTGGCTTATTCACGATCCGCATGCCCTTGCCGCCCCCGCCGGCGGTGGCCTTGAGGATGATCGGGTAGCCGACGGTTTTGGCGACAGCTAGACCCGTATCCAAGTCCTCCAGTAAACCCTCCGACCCGGGCACCGTCGGTACGCCCGCCGCGATCATGGTCTCCTTGGCGGTGATCTTGTCGCCCATCTGGCGGATCTGGTCCGAGGTCGGGCCGATGAACTTGATGCCGTACTGCGTGCAGACGTCCGCGAAGTTGGCGTTCTCACTCAGGAAGCCATAGCCAGGATGTATTGCATCCGCGTTCGTGATCTCGGCGGCGGCCATGATCCGCGGGATGGATAAATAAGAGTCCTTCGACGCCGGCGGACCGATACACACCGCTTCATCGGCGAAGCGCACGTGCAGGGAGTCGGCATCGGCGGTGGAGTAGATGGCCACCGTCGAGATACCCATCTCCTTGCAGGTCCGAATGATGCGGAGGGCGATCTCGCCACGGTTGGCGATGAGGATTTTCTTGAACATGGGTTTGAGGATTTAGGGATCGGCTGCGCCTGTAGGAGGTCGGAGATCGGATCGCTGCGCTCGCGGAGGTCGGATCGCTGCGCTAACAGACGCTGGACGGGCAGTCCGACAGGCGAAGCCGCTCCGGCAGCGAAGCGATCCGACCTCCATCAGGTCGCAGGCCGGTCCTCTCTATGGTTCGATCATGAACAAAACCTGATCATACTCCACCGGCTGCGCGTCGTCGACCATCACCTTGACGATGCGGCCGCCGAGCTCGGACTCGAGTTCGTTGAAGAGCTTCATGGCCTCGATCATGCAGACGACCTGGCCGGGCTCGATCACGTCGCCGACCTTGATGAAGGCGGGCTTGTCGGGCGAGGAGGAGCGGTAGAACGTACCCGGCATCGGGCTCTTGATCGCGATCTGTTTGGAGGTTGGGGCTAGGGCCGGGGCGGCGGGCTCGTCGGCGGCGGCATCGGCGCTC
>JBGTKC010000065.1:0-18751 GCA_041744755.1 Saprospiraceae bacterium | reverse complement strand
TCCTGGCGGCGCAGGAAGTCCTCGGCGAGGTAGACGGCGTTGTTGAGGTAGTAGTTGTCCATGTCGCCGCAGTAGAGATTGAGGGTTTGGCGCAGCTTCGGACCGAGCGTCGCCCAGTCGCGGCGCACGATGTGCATCAGGTCGTAGTTCTCGCGCCAGTGCGCCGCCACGGCCGTATCGATCACGCCGGTGCGCTTGTCCCAGATTGGCGCCGGGTAGCCGTCCGCGCCGACCGGCGAGTACACCGCCTGCCAGATGTCCCACTGCTGCCCGGAGCGCCCGCGGTTGCCGAGCGCCAACTCCAGGTGGTTGTTGTCGCGAATCGTCGAACTCACGTGTCCGAGGGAGTCGCGGTGCGCCGGTCGTACGTTTTGCCGAAAGGCGCCCTCCTCGTAGTAGGCGTTCTTATCCGCGTAGATGTCCGTGGTCACGTAGGCCCGAAAATCCACCGGGTCGGGACAGGCCGCGTAGGCGCCGTTGTAAAAGTCGGGATACTTGATCTGCACCGCCGCCGCCTCCCAGCCCCCGGTCGAACCGCCGTACGTGAAGCGTGCCCAGGCTTCGCCGACGCCCCTAAACTGCGCCTCGATGTACGGGATCAACTCCTCGTTGATCGCATCCCCGTACGGACCGAGATTCTCGGAATTGACCGCGTAGGAGTCGTCGTAGTAAGGATTGGCGTGTTGGATCTCGATCGCGAGCACGCGCGGGAAGGTGTCCGAGGTCCAGACCTTGTAAAAGTCGTGCGCCTCCTGCGCCTCGACGCGGTTGTAACACGGGATCCCGAAGCGCTCTGAGTCGATGCACGGCATGGCCGCCGTGTCGGGCTGCTCCGGATTAAATCCGCCGAAATCATCCGGAAAGTGGCCGTGGAAAATCGCGAGTGGGTACTTGACCGCCGGGTGCTCCGCGTACCCAGCCGGCAGCAAGACGTGAGCCCCGAGGTACATATCGCGTCCCCAGAAGTCGCTGAGCAGCTTCGAGCGGATCTTGACGTGCTTGATCCAGTCCGTGTCCGCCTTTGGCTCAATCGGCGGGATTTCTTCGGTGAGCGTCAGCGCTATGGCGGCCGACTTTTTGGGGCTTTCGCCAAAACCTGCCACACGCACGGTAAACACGGTGGAGTAGCGGTTGCCCGGTGCCCGTGCCCACTGCTGGCCCTCGCCACGGTCCATCGGAAGCTTAACCGTGTGCCCGTCGCCGCGGCGGAACGTCTCGTAGCGGTGGAAGAAGGCCTGCACGCGGTACTCCCCCGCCGGGAAATCCGCGAGCGCCGTCACTGGATATCCGAAGTCAGGCTTGAAGGTCACGCTCGTCCCCGGCCGCCAGTCCTCGACATCCATGCCGAACACCTGGGCTGAGGCCTCGTCCTCGCGGACGCGGAAGCGGGGCTCCTCGGTTTGACCCGGCACATCGAAAAGCAGGAGCAGGCGTCCGTCGAGAGCGACATCGCTAGCCCCAGCAGGCAGGGTAACGGTGACGGTCTGGGCGTGGGCGTTGAGACAGGCGAGACACAGCAGGATAGGAAGGAGGAGGTTGTGCAACATGGCTCTAAAGTAGATCGACGATGTCGGTAGGTGTACAGGGCCACCGCTCGGAAGCGGCCGCGTGGTCCCCCTCAGCGCATCACGCACTCATGCACAGCCCGACGCCATCTTCTACCTTTCCCCCATGAGCCCCTTCCTCGTTTTGGCGACAGCCGCCCTCCTCGCCTCTTTATCCTGCAATAGCGGCAAGGCCATCGACCAGACGGCCGGAGTCAACCAAACCACCGCCCAAGCAAATAACCAAATCACCACGGCCCCCGCCGGCTCCCCCGTCGCCCTCCACCGCCAGCTCCACGTCGCGGGCACGCAGCTCGTCGACGCCTGTGGGCGCCCTGTGCAGCTCTCCGGCGTCTCCCACTTCTGGCACACGTGGCAGGGCGAGGAGCACTGGAACGGCGAGGTGGCCGCGTGGCTGCGCGACGACTGGCGCGTGAGCCTCCTGCGGGCACCCCTGGCCGCGCACCCCAACGTCGAGGGCGACTACCTCACGGCCCCGGACTCGAGCATGGCGCAGCTGCGGCGCCTCGTCGACGGCGCCATCCGCGAGGGTATGTACGTCATCGTCGACTTCCACGCCCACTACGCCTACCCCGAGGAGGCCAAGGAAGTACTCGGCACCATCGCCCGCGAGTACGGCCAGTACCCGAATATTCTTTACGCGATCTGGAACGAGCCCATCGGTACGCAGGACGATCCGGAGGCGATGTGGGCCGAGATTACGGCTTTCGCCAAAACCGTCATCCCCGTCATCCGCGCCGCCGATCCGAACAACGTCATCGTGGTCCCGACGCCTTTTTACGACCAGTTCCCGGACGTGGCCGCGGCCGATCCCCTCACTGAGGCAAACCTCGGCGTCCCCGCCAACGACCTCATGTACGACGTCCACGCCTACGCCGGGCAGCACAAACAACCCATCCGCGACCGCGCCGACGCCGCCCTCGCCCGGGGCCTGCCGATCATCATGACTGAGATCGGGCGCGTGGGCGTGGACTGGGGTCCGCAGAACAAGATCGACACCGCGAGCTTCGCCGAGTGGATGGCGTGGATCGACGCGAACGGTATCTCGTTCACGAAGTGGAGCCTGAGCTACAAAGACGAGGTGAGCTCTAGCCTACTGCCCACGGCCAGTGCCACCGGTGGCTGGACGGCGGCTGATCTGAGTCCGGAGGGACAGTACAACCGAGCCTTCCTCCGGGAGCGCGGCGCGGCTTTCTACGACGAGGTAGCCTGCGGGAGGTAGTCGGCCGGCGTACGTCTTTCAACTCGCCAGCGAACGTCGGGCGCGGAACCTGGGTTGGGGAAGGGGCAACCCCAACAAAACGCCCCCATGCACTTCGCCTCCCGACTGTCGGCCCCGCTCCTCTTCGTAGGCGCCCTCGGCCTCACGTTCGCCGCCTGCGACAAGGACCTCACCGACCTTGTCTCCGCCAACCCGACCGAGGTCACGATCACCAACCAACGCGGGCTCTACCCCGAGGGCATCGACTACTCCAGCAAACGCGACGCTTTCGTGGTCACCTCAGTGACGACCGGGAGAGTGGGCCTCGTCACCGACGACGGCACCTACGCCGTCCTCGTCGACGACGGCCGTATCCTGAGCGCCATCGGCGTACTGGTCGACGACGAGCGCGACCGGGTCCTTGTGGCCATGAGCGACCTCGGCGCCAATCCAAACAGCACGCCCGCCACCGCGATGAAGACCGCTAAGCTCGGGAGCTTCAACCTCCAGACCGGCGCCGCCAACTGGATCGCCGACCTGGCCGCGCTCAACCTATCCGGCGACAGCCTCAACTTCGCCAACGACATCGCCATCGACGACGCCGGTGCCGCTTACGTGACCAACAGCGCCTCGCCGATCATCTACAAGGTGACCCGCGAGGGCACGCCCACCATCTGGAAACGCGACGCCCGTTTTGCCGCGGCGCCGGGGGGATTTGGCCTCAACGGTATCGTCGCCTTCGACGACTACCTGCTCGTGGCGCACTCGGCTAATAAGTCGCTGCTCCGCGTCAGTCTCGCCAACCCCAACGACATCCTCACCGTCGCCCTCGACGGCGCCATCCCCGCCTCACCCGATGGGCTCGAGCGCGTGGGCCGCGACCAGCTGGCCATCGTCGCGAACGCCTCCGGGACGGTCCTCAAAGTCGACCTCGACGACGGTGGCAAGAGCGGCAACATCCGCGAGCGCTTCACCGCCAACAAGGGTGAGTTCCCGACCACGGCCGTCGAGCGCAACGGGGATGTGTTCGTGCTCTACGCCTACCTCAACAGGATTATGATGGGCGACCTGACCCAGGCCACCTACGAAATCGAACGCTTCGACTTCTAGGCGAGGCGGGCTGAAGTCGTACGCGGGGCTCCCGCCAAAACCTGCTACGCCCGCCCCCTTGGCCTGCTATTTGCAAACCGGGATGGGTGAGCTGCCCGTATCGAGTTTTGGCGAAAGCCCTCCTCTTCGCTGGCCTGTGCTCATGCGGCGCGGGAGGGGCGTCCCTGGCTGCCCAAACGGTGTGGGACACGGTAACACAGGCGAGTCTCAGGGCTACCTACGCGAAGATCGAGCGGGCGTACCTCGGCGGGGATCGCTCGGCAGAGTGCGACCGCGAGGCTCTGGCCGCAGGCCTGCGGTGGTTGCAAGACGGCTTCCACCCCTCCGACGCCAACGTCGCCGCGGAGAAAGTCTACCGCCTCACCGACCTCGCCCTGCGGCTCTCCGCACAGCGCGAGCTACTGCACCCACTCGCCGACAGCGTCTACGAACACCGCAATGTCGATACGAGTCGCGCGCACCGCGGACAGTTCTTACTCGCCATCGCGTGCCTGGAGCTCAACCGCAACGACTACTACCTGTGTGAGGCCGCCGTCGACTCGGCGCTCCAGCAGGGTCGGGGCCGGCTCGAGGCCGGAACCACGGCGGGTTGCTACAAGATCAGGGGCTTCGCGCAATCTAAGCTCGGGCGCCACGCTGGGGCCTACCGCGATTTCGCAGAGGCGGCTGGTCTGTACGGCCTCTCGATGAATACGGTCGGCCAACTCAGCGCCCTGGAGGCCAGCGCGCGCGCGGCCGTCCTCAATGGCCTGTTCGCCGAGGCGCTCGACGTCACGGCCAGCGCCATCGCGCTGCTGTCGCAGATGCCGGGGGGTGAAGAGCGGATCGACGAGGCGTACAATGTCTACTTGAGCCGGGCCAAGGCCCTGGCGGCGGTGGGGCGCCGCGAGGAAGCCCTGGCGGCAGTCGAACGCGGTATCGCGGTCGCCGCCCACCGGCAGGACAGATTTCGCATCGTGAGTGCCGAGATTGCCGCCGCGGAGGTCGCCTTCGCGTTGGCACGTTTTGACGAAAGTATAAAATACGCACAGGCCGCACGCGACGGGGCCACCGCAAGTCGGCAGAACCACCTCCTGTACGAGGCGCTCACCGTGCTCGGCGTCAGTCAGAAAGCCAGCGGCGCCTATGCCGCGGCGCTCCAAACCACCGAGTCCATCCTCCGTCTCAAGGACACGATCGACGCGCGACGCTTCGACTACGGCCTAGCGGACCTGCGGGCGCGGCACCACCAGCAGGCCGTACGGCAGCAACTCACGCTCGTCAAGGCCGAGAAAGTGGCGCTCGAGGCCAGTCGCCGACGTATCGAGAGCGAGCGCTGGGTCTTGGTGTTGATTGTGGTGGCGAGCCTCCTGGTCCTCGTCGGGGTCTTCTTACAGTTGCGCTCGCGGCGCGGCTCCCAGCGACGGCTCCGGGCCCTGGTGGACGTGCGGACCGCCGAGATCGCGGCGCAGAAGGCCGCCCTCGTCATCCAGGCCGAAAGCCTGCGCCGCTCCAACGTCGAGCTCGAGCGCTTCGCCTACATCGCGAGTCACGACCTCAAGACCCCGATCCGCAACGTGGCCAGCTTCCTCGGACTTATCGAGCGCCGCCTCGCGCCCGCGGCCAGGGCCGAGGTGCAGGAGTACCTCGATTTGGCCAGCGGCTACGCTCGCCAGATGCACGCCCTCGTCACCGACGTGCTCGAGTTCTCAAAACTCGACGTCGACCTCGAGACGCGCAGTTGCGCGGTCGATCTGGCCGGGATGTTCGACCGGCTCAGCCGCCAGCTGGCGCCCCAGTTCGAGGCCCGCGCCGCGAGCCTCGAGGTGAGCGGCGACGCGGAGGCGTGGGGGCCGCCCAACTACGTCCTGCAGCTTTTCACGAACCTCGTCGAGAACGGGCTCAAGTACAATCGCTCGGTGTACCCGCGGGTCCAGGTCATGATCGCGGCGGTTAGTGCGGACTGGGTGGAGGTAAGCGTGTGCGACAACGGCATCGGCATTGCGCCCGACTACCACGACAAGGTGTTCGAGATGTTCAAGCGCCTACACACCTCGGACGAGTTCCAGGGCACGGGCCTCGGCCTGGCCGTATGCAAGAAGGTCATCGACCGGCTCGGGGGCGGAATCTCGCTGCGGAGCGCCGAGGGGGAGGGCAGCACGTTCACGGTACGCCTTCCGGCAAAACCTACTGCGGCGAGATCGGTGGTTTTGGCGAAAGCGCAACTCGCGTAACGTAGTACAGTAAGCGCCCCTTGTGGCGCCGGTGGTATACCTTTCGGCAAAACCGTTAAACGTCCTGCCGCATGCAAGCTACCGAGATCGCCAGAACGCAAGCCGTCCTCGACCTCTACGACGACTACGCGCACTCAAAGCTCGACCGCCGGCAGTTTATGGATCGCCTTGGGAAGTTCGCCGTCGGCGGCGTCACCGTGGCTGCGTTGGCGAGCTGCCTCATGCCGAAGTACGCCGAGAATGTTACCGTCCCGGCCGACGACCCACGACTCGAGTCCGACTACATCACCTACGACTCCCCCCGGGGCGGCGGACAGATCCGAGGCCTACTCTCGCGACCGGCGAAGGGCAAGGAGCGCCTGCCGGGCATCGTGGTCGTGCACGAGAACCGCGGGCTCAATCCCTACATCGAAGACGTGGCCCGGCGCGCGGCCCTGGCTGGCTTCGTGACGCTCGCCCCGGATGCCCTCACGCCCCTGGGTGGCTACCCCGGCAACGACGACGACGGCCGCGAGATGCAATCCAAGCGCGACCAGCAAGAAATGCTCGAGGACTTCATCGCCGCGCACGCGCACTTACTGAGCCTCGGGTCCGCCACCGGGAAAGTCGGCGTGGTCGGTTTCTGTTTCGGGGGCTGGATCAGCAACATGATGGCCGTGCGCCTGCCGCAACTCGGCGCGGCCGTGCCGTACTACGGACGCCAGCCCACCGACGAGGAGGCCGCCCAGATCAAGGCACCGCTGCAGCTCCACTACGCTGCCCTCGATGAGCGCGTCAACGCCGGGTGGCCCAGCTACGAAGCCGCGCTTGAAAAGTACGATGTCGAGCACGAGGCCTTCTTCTACGCGGGCGTCAACCACGGCTTCCACAACAACACCACGCCCCGCTACGACGAAGCCGCCGCAACCCTTGCGTGGGCGCGGACCATTGCGTTCTTCAAGCAGCACCTCGGGTAGTCACCGCGGAATGCATTTAGAGATAGCCCTCGGCCCGGTCTCTGTGCTAAACGGGTGACATATCTCCGTTCACTGTGTAGGTGGATTGTCACACTCGCCCAAAGCGGCACCTTCGGTGCGGCGCGCGCCGTTTTTTGGGGCTGCAACCCCCTCTATGCACTGTCCTCACTGCAATCAGCCCCTGTGGCGCGAGTTCATCGCCAATCTCTACAACCCTCGCTCCGGCAATCAGCAGACCTGCTGCAAGTCGTGTTGCCACAAGGCCACCTACGTACTGCCGGACTACCTCTCCGAGGAGACGCACGTGTGGTTCGGGGCCGGGGTGATCGCACTTACCTTGCTCGCGGCCACGGCGGTCGACACCACGACGGCCATCCAGCTTAACGTGGGCCTCAGCATCTTCCTCGCCTGGGCGGGGCTAATCGCCCTGCTGATGTGGACGCGGACGAGCGTGCAGGCGTAAGGGCGGGCGGTAGATTGTTTGGTCAGGTGTCGTTTGGTTCCCTGCCGCCCACCACTTCCCGTGCCTCCTCGTCTGACTTGGCTCTATTCGAAGCGCGCCATCGTGGCCCGGTCGTGTCCGGCGGCGCGGGAGACGTCGGCGGCGGTTTGACCTTTCGCATTGACCAGTCCCGTATCCGCCCCCCGGTCGATGAGGACTCTCGCGAGTTCGAGCTGCTTGAAGGTAGCGCAGAACATCAGCGCCGTGGACCCGTCGAGGCTTCGGGCGTTGACGTCGGCGCCGTGGCGGAGGAGCAGGTCGGCCAGCTCGGTGTAGCCCTTGAAAGCCATCCCCATGAGCGGGGTGTTGCCACGAGGATCGGGGAGGTTAGGATCTGCGTCGTGCTGAAGCAGTAGCTCGGTGACTCTCTGTTGCTGGCTGTAGGCCGCGAGCATGAGCAGCGAGAAGCCGCGCTCGTCGGTGAGGTCGGGGTCGAGGCCACTGGCGAGCGCGTGCGCGACGGCGGCGGTGTCCCCGTTGCGGATGAGGTCTTGGATGGAGTCTTGGATGGGGACGGACAAGGCGCGAGGAGTTGAGTCGGTGCTGGCATCAACGGCGGTAGGGGAGGGTAGGTTGGGGCCTCACCACGCCTCCGTCAACAAGGCTACGCAGCTCTGAATTCCCTCCAGGAAATTACCGAGTCTCAAATTTTCATTCGGACCGTGGATGCCGTTGTCGGGATTCGGGATCCGCAGGGCCACCGCGTCAATCCCGAGCTCGAGGATGAAAGGCCCCATCGGCTGCGAGCCTCCGGTGGTGCGCATCAGCACGGGCGCCTCCCCGAAGGCCCGCACGAGCGCCCGCTCCAGCAGCTTGCCGATCGGCGCGTCGAAGGAGGTGCGGAAGGCCTCGTAGGAGACCTCGCCCTCGAGCCGGGCCAGCTTTGGGTAGCGCGCCCGCTCCTCGGCGGTCGGGAGACTATCGACGAGGTGGTAGCCCTGGGCCTCGACGTGCCCGCGCAGCAGCGCGAGTTGGCGGGCGCCCGGGGTCTCGGGGACGAGCCGCAGGTCGAGCTCGGCCACGGCCGTCGCGGGGATGATGGTGCGGACTTGGTCGCCGGTGTAAGCGGCGGCCATTCCGCGGACGTTGAGCGACGGGTACTGCAGCGAGGATTGATAGCCGTCGCCAACTGCCTCCGGGACGGCCACACCGATGCGCTGCAGGAGCGCGGGCTCGTCTTCCGGGATCGCCGCCAGCCGTGCACTGTCCGCCGCACTGATCACGACGCCCTCGTACCAGCCCGCCACCGTCACGCGCCCGCTCGTATCCTTCATGCTCGCCAGCAGGTGAGCAAGGCCAAAGGCCGGGTTGGGGGCAAAGTTGCCGTACTGACCGGAGTGAAGCGCGGTGGTTGGGCCGAAGACGGTGATCCTGGCGTCGGCGATACCCCTGGCCCCGAAGGTGAGGGTCGGGCGGTTGGAGATGTGGCGCGTGCCGTCCATGATGACGAGCGCCTCGGCGGCCAGTTGTCGTCGCTTTTCACGGACGGTAGCCGGGAGGTTCGGCGAACTGATCTCCTCCTCGAGGTCCATGACGACCTTGATGTGAAAGCCAGGCTCGCGTCCGGCTTTCGCCAAAACATCCAGCGCCGCCAGCAGGCAAGTGGCCGGTCCCTTCGAGTCGGAGGCCGAGCGCGCGAAGAGTCGCCACTCCGGGTCGAAGTCCGCGGGGGCGGCGGTGGCGGCGCTCAGCGGCAGCACCTCCCAGGTGTCGCTACCGAGGCTGCGCTTGAGGGCGGGTAAGTACGGATCCGGCTGGTCCCACTTGGTTGGGTCTACCGGTTGTCCGTCGATCTGGAGGTAGAAGAGCAGCGTCTTGGCCTTCGGGTCTTTGGTGCGCCTTTCGGCAAAGACGAAGGGCGCGGTGTTGGTCGCCCACTGCTCTACTCTGAAACCTCTCCGCTCGAAGGCCCGCTGGCAGTAGTCGGCGTTGCGCTTGGCGTTGGCGAGGTCGTGCGATTCATTCGGTATCCGCAGGAAGGTATCGAGGATGGCGAGGGCCGTGGGGAAGTGGGCCCGGCTGGCGGCGTCGATTTGGGCGGCGGTGGTAAGGGGTTGGGCTTGCGCCAAAACCTGGGTCGCGGAGTTTAGCGCGAAGGATAGGGAGAGGCAAGCGCTGAGGAGGGCCTTCATGGAGGGGAAGGTAGGTGGATTGGTCTGGGGTTGTAGTGGGCGGCTCCCGCGCTTTTGCGCGGTGCCCGCTACTTCCTGTAGATTAATCCTTCGGAGATCTCCAGTAAGGACAGACGATGGATTACAACGAGGCTCAATCCTAGTTATTCACACGAAAGCCAACACCCGTTCGCAGAAATTAATCTCGTCGCCTTTCGGGCGGCAATGGCGACAGCGGGCACCACGCGGAAGCGCGGGCGCCGCCGGCTGCCGCCACCGCAGTCCGACAAGCCGTCGGGTATCCATCAGCGCAATCGGTCCCTCAGCGCAGCGGTCCATCATCTATCAGCGCAGCGGTCCTCAAAAGAGTCCTCCCTGATCCTTGTCCCCGTTCTTCGCGGGTCCGCTCTGGGTTTTGGCGGAAGCCACATCAGCCGCTGGCGGAGCCGGCTTCGGCGTACTAGGTTTTGGCGGAAGCTGTACGTCCCCGCCGCTGATCAGCTTGACGTTGGCGAGCTTCTCGTCGGAGAGGCGATTGCCGAGGGACTTCCAGCCCTTGACGTCGATGAAGCCGTGGAGGTCCACCTCGCCGTCGATGCGTTTGCCCTTGATCGTCATCGAGTAGCTGATGACGGGGTGGGGGAGCAAGGTGGCGAAGAGCAGCTTCGAGGCGCGGTTGTCGGTAATGAAGCTCTGCTTGAGGTCGAGGGTCGTGGCCTCTATGCGGAAGCGCTTAACGAGGGTCCGCTTGCGCTCGCCATCGTAGTAGACGGCCGTGATGACGTCGTCGTCGGCGTTGAGCTTGCCGATGTGCAGCAGCTGGTCGACCTCGTAGCGGTGCGTGAGCTCGTAGTCGGTGAGCTGGTAGGTGCCGTCCTTGTAGACCGCCAGAATGGAGTCGCCGGTGTCGAAGCCGCCGAGGTTGCGGCCGCGGCCATCGGTGTTGAGCCGGCCGGAGACCTCGTCCATGTAGATCTCGACGGCCCCGAGGGTCGACTGGCCGACCTCCCGCTGCTCGACTTTGCGGACGAGGTACTTCGTGACCAGGTTGCCCCCCACGGAGCGACCCTTGATCTCGAGGCTCCCGAAGTCGAACTCGAAGTTCTTGATGCGTGCCTTGGCAGCTGCCGATAAGGTCACCGTCACCGTCTCCTCCTCGCCGTTGGGGTGCATGCTGAGGTAAAGTATACTCGCTTTCGGACCGCCCTTGACGAGGCTGTACTCCTTGTCGCGCGTCACGGCGGTGACGTTGAAGCGCTTGGCCATCGCGCGCTTCTTCTCGGCGTCCCAGTACATGAGGTTGAAGGTGGCGCGCTCGTCGGACTTGCGGAAGATCCCCACGTAGAGCAGGTCCTTGCCGACGAAGGTCTTGTCGTCGATCTTCGTGACCAGCATCACGCCGTCGCGCCGGATCACGATGACGTCGTCGATGTCGGAGCAGTCGGCCACGAATTCGGCCTTCTTGATGCCCATCCCGACGAAGCCCTCGGCGCGGTCGACGTAGAGCTTGGCGTTGTTGGCCACCACGTGCACGGCCTCCACCTTGTCGAAGGTCGTGATGACGGTGCGGCGCTCCTGGCCCTTGCCGTACTTCGTGAGCAGCATCTCGTACCAGGCCACGGTGAAGTCCGTGATGTTGGCGAGGTCGTGAGCGACCTGCTCGAGGTCGGCGTTGATCTGCGCCAGCAGTTCGTCGGCCTTGAAGGAGTTGTACCTCGAGATGCGCTTGATGCGGATCTCGGTGAGGCGCGCGATGTCGTCCGAGGTCATGTCACGCCTGAGGGGTAGGCGTCGGTCCGTTTTGGCGACAGCCCCCTCACGCGGCTCCCGCACGTACTTGCGCATCTCTCGCATAATGATCTCGAGGGCCTGGTCGAAGCTGGTCGCCTCCTCGATATCGCGGTAGACGCGCTGCTCGATGAAGATCTTCTCGAGGCTCGCGAAGTGCCAGCGCTCCTGTAGCTCGCGCTGCTTGATCTCGAGCTCCTGGCGCAACAGATCGCGCGTACGCTCGGTGCAGACCCTGAGGATCTCCGTGACGCCAAGGAAGCGCGGCTTGTCGTCCACGATAACGCAGGCGTTCGGACTGATCGACACCTCGCAGTTCGTGAAAGCGTAGAGCGCGTCCATGGCCACCTCCGGACTCACACCCGGCTGGAGTTCGACCAAGAGCTCGACATCCTCGGCGGTGTTGTCGTCGACCTTCTTGATCTTGATCTTGCCCTTATCGTTGGCCTTCAGGATCGAGTCGATCATGGAGCCCGTCGTAACGCTGTACGGCAGTTCACGAATGGCGAGTGTCTTCTTGTCGACGATGTCGATGCGGGCGCGGACCTTGACCTTGCCGCCGCGCTGCCCGTCTTGGTAGTCGGCCACGTCGACGAGGCCACCGGTCTGGAAGTCGGGGTAAAGCTGGACGTGCTTGCCGCGCAAGTAAGCGATGGACGCCTTGCAGATCTCTTTGAAGTTGTGCGGGAGGATCTTCGTGCTTAGGCCCACCGCAATCCCTTCCGCCCCCTGCGAGAGCAGCAGAGGGAACTTGGCCGGCAGCACGTCCGGCTCTTTGTTGCGCCCGTCGTAGGACAGCAGCCAGGTGGTGGTCTGCGGGTTAAAGAGCACCTCGAGGGCGAACTTCGTGAGGCGGGCCTCGATGTAGCGCGCGGCCGCGGCCGAGTCACCGGTGCGGAAGTCGCCCCAGTTGCCCTGCGGGTCGATGAGCAGCTCCTTCTGCCCGAGATTCACGAGCGCATCCCCGATGGCGGCGTCGCCGTGGGGGTGGTACTGCATGGTTTGGCCGATGACATTGGCGACCTTGTGGTAGCGGCCATCGTCCATCTGCTTGAGGGCGTGGAGGATGCGACGCTGCACGGGCTTGAGTCCGTCCTCGATCGCGGGCACGGCGCGCTCGAGGATGACGTAGCTGGCGTAGTCCAGGAAGTAGTCCTGGTACATCCCACGCAGGGACGGGCCGTCGGCGGGGTCGACGAGGGTTTCGATGGGTATCTCTGTGGCCATGGGCGGGGGGTGAAGGTAAGGATCTGTCGCGGATTTATGACACAGAATGTTTGATCATTGCCTTCTTTCGACTTTCGCCAAAACTGGTTTAGGCCATCTCCTTTACGAGCCGGTTCGTCGGAACGGATCGAGGCCGCTCGGAAGGGATTGGCTGGCTTCGCCGTTCAGCGTTTTGGCGAAAGCCTTTCGGCAAAACCTACTCGCCGATCGTTGGTGCGACGCGATCGGTAACTCAACCCCACGTGCGGTTTTAATCTGAAGGCCCTACAACTCCTCCCCGATCGACCCAAACACCCGCGCCGCGCTCTGCCGCCCGCGCGCGATCTGATCCCGTAGCTCCCGCGCGTAGCGACTCGGGCTCAGGACCCCGTGACCGGCCACCCGCAGACTGCGCCGGCGCAAGGCCTCAAAGTGACTCTCGAAGTAGGTCACGGCGCCCGGATTCTCGGAGTGGAAGAAGTTGGGGTTGTCGAAAGTCACGAAGAGCCGGCCGACGGCCCCGGAGCGCATGCAGATGATGCTACTCGTGGTGTGGAGGCGGTTCTGCCAGAGCTTCAGGCGGCCGTTGCCCTCCTCGGGGCCGGAGAGACTGGCCTCGAGGCGGTCGACGACGCGCTCGAGGCCGGAGAGAATGGCCTCGCAGTCGTCCTGGCTGATGGCGGCGCTCTCGACGAGGAGCAGGAGCTGGTACAGCACACTGCGCAGGGGCGCCGGGCCCCAGGCCTCCTCGCGGCAGGTCTTCGCGTAGACGCGCGAGATGGCCGCCGAGCGCATCACGAACTCGGCGTGCTCCTGGCGCGCGCGCGAGAGACGGAACTTGCGCGCCGCCGAGGCGTCGATGGCGAGCCCGAACAAGTAGCGCTTGAAGGCCGCGAGGTCGGGTTCGGCCAGGAGGTAGAAGATCGGGATGTCCGTGGTGGACACGAGGACCTCGACCTTGCCGGGATCCGGGAAGGCGGCCGCGGCGCCCTCGAGCTGCTGGAGGTAGCGCTTTTCGTTGAAGGCGGTGTCGGCCGAGAGCGGGACCTCGAAGTCGAACTGCGGCGTGTCGGCCGGGGCCATGTCCAGGCCGAAGCGCTGCGAGAGCGCCACGTACTCGAAGGCCGAGAAGGGCATCTCCCCGCGGCGGCGCCGGTAGTAGGCACTCTTGCTGATCCCGAGCCAGTCAGCCGTCTCGGCGACTTGCTCCTCCTGGGCGTCGCTCGCGGCCAGGAGCCCGAGGCGCCAGCGCTCCATGAAGGCGTGTTCGCCGATTGCGGTGATGTCCATAGCTGCGGCCGGATGTAGGTGTGCGGAAGGTAGGGCCGCCGGTTTCGCCGTCGGAGTTTGGACAAAAATTCACGGCGAGCGGATCATGTTATGCCTTTAGCGGGCCCCGGACGCGTCCCCCGGTGCTCTGGCTAATATTTTGATCCTCAGTAGGTCGGTAGGGCTCCCGCGCCCTGCAGACCGCTATGAACAAACAGACCTCACTCACGGCCCTGATGTGCCTCCTGGTCGCCTCCGCCTTCGCGCAGGTCGCCCAGTACTCCTACATCTCCGACCGGCGTTTCACCTCCCCCGACCAGCTCTTCGGTTACGACTTTAAGCCCGCGATGCGCGAGGAGCCCGGCGGGGAGCCCACCGAGATCACGGTCGGGAAGTACTCTTTCGGGATCACGCGCAAGAACCTCTACGTCGAGGGTCCGGAGATCCAGGGCGTCTACAGCCTTAACGAGATCAACACCACCGAGTACGGCTTCATCCTCAAGACCATGAACGCGCGCGACCCGACGATCCAGGGGCACCTGAAGGTGGTGGTCGACGAGATCGGCCAGGTCGAGGGCCTCGTCTTCAAGCGCTCGAACAACGACAAGGAAGTGATCTACTTCCTGCGGGTCATCCCCGCGGAGGTGGCCCGCGCCGAGAGCCAGTTCTTCACCCACAAGGGCCAGCAGAAGGTGGAGCATCTCGACAGCCTCTGGACCGGCGTCGAGATCCGCCCGTTCCTGCGGATCTTCAACAACATGGGCGGCATCCAGCAACGTATCCTGCCGTCGGACTCGGTGTCGCTGCGCTTCTACCACGTCACCACCGTCGAGGAGAAGGACAACAAGGTGGTGGCGTTGGTGTCGGGGAAGAAGGACAAGAAGAAAGGCAAGCCCAGCACCGACGCCGCGGATACCGACGAGCGGCTCACGGCCTCGACCGCACCCATGACGATGACGCTCGCGGCCCCTGCGCCCAACCCGGAGGCCGCGCCCGGACCCGCGATCCGCAAGACGGCCGAAGGCGAGACCGTAGACGCCATGCACAGACTGGGCCTCGACAGTGTCGCGGTCGCGGCACCCGACCGGGCGCCCAACCTAGGCACCCTCGCCAGCCTCCCGCTCAATCTCCCGGCCGATCTCCCCGTGGATAGCTCGAAGCTCAAGATCACCACCACCTTCTACGTCGACCTCAACAGCTTCATGCGCTTCGACAACGGCACCTCCGAGATGCAGCACCGCACCTACACCGTCAACGCCGCCGCCGAGCGCATCAACACCAACGCCCGCCCCGGCGGCGATCGCTACCAGTGGGAGCTCGACCTCAATAAGCAGCCCGCCGCCTACGTCTACCTCGACGAGAAACTCAACGTGAACTCGATCGAGATCGACGGACAAAAGTTTTATATGCGGGGGCAGTGAGGGCAATTGTTGAAGTATTGAAGGTTGAATTATTGAATTGCTCATATAACGCCGGCTCTACGTCGAATAATTGATAATACTTTGTGGAAGGAATGGATTGTGCGCTTTAAGGAAGGCTTTTGGGTGGGAATGCGGAAGGAGGATAATAGGGCGCTACATTGAAGGGGCGGCCTCGCCTAAATGGGCTGCCTATCTAGACGACGTCAGGTCATCCCTCGTGCTCAGTTAAAACTACCACTTAGCGCCGTAGGTGCGACACTTCTATTGCGGGGTGCGTGAGCGCCGCGAGAACGATAGCACAGCCGCCCCGCACCCGCACACCCGCCCCGCACACCCGCCCACCCGCACCCCCCACACCCGCCCCGCACAGCCATTCAACAATTCACCCTTCAAAAATTCAACAATTAATCCTCAAACCCCCAGCGCCTCAATCAATCGACTTGCGTCAAAACGTGCCACATTCGGTAAGTAACTCTCGAAGGCCTCCGCCTGGAGCTTCGTGGCGAAGAGCTCGTGGAAGAAGTAGCGCCCGTCCTTGATGACGTAGTTGAGGATGAAAAATCGGTAGACCTCCCGCAGCAACTCCAGTTCATTCGCCGTGAGCGGAAATACCTCGTGGTAAGCCTTGAGGAAAAGGATGAACCTATCTTCCATCAATACATCTACACCGTAGCTGAACACGGTACGGTCGCCGCGATCCGACACCACGCGCGCCAGGAAGTAAAAATCCATCATCCGCGAGCTGATCCGGAACCAGTCGTAGTCCCAGCGCGAGAAAAGCCGCCCCGTCGACGTCACCGAGAAGTTGCCGATGTTCCAGTCCACGAACACCGGGATCTTCGGCATGTCCCGCAGGACGAGCCGCTCGGAACTCTCCTTAAACTCGGCGCACTGCTCGCGCAGCATCGCCTCGTACCCGCGGTACTCGTGCCGGCCGGCGGGCGTGTCGAGGATGCTCAGCAGGTGGTCGATGTCCGTGTTGCCGGTCTTCGAGCTCGGTGGGAGCGTGTGGCGCACGCGGTAGCAGGCCTGGTGGAAGGTGGCCATCTCGACGGCGAGCTGGGCGATGAGGTCCTCCGTGAGGCGGGCCGGGAGCCGGTCGCGGGTCTTGATCGGGCGGTAGAACACCACCCAGGCGTCAAGCAGGCCATCCTCGTGCCGGTAGACGAACAGCTCATTGCCCTTCATCAGACTCCGCGACAGGAAGTTCTCGAAGGGCGACGGGAGGTTGTTGGACAGCGTATTGATGATCCGGTGGTCCTCGACGAAGTGTTCGTGCCTACCGAAGTAGCTCAGTTTCCCGACGATGATCGAGCCGTCGGCCAGCTTGATGCGGTACACGTGGTTGGTCGACACCTGCGCCGAGATATCGACCACGCTCACGATCGGCCGCGAATCGTCGTAGGCCTTCCAGGCGGCGGTGACGATCTCGACGAAGGGGATGTAGGAGGGCATTTATGGCAATTGTTGAATTGTTGAGGGTTGAGTTGATGAATGGGCTGGGCTGGCGGCTCTACAGGGTATTTTTTCAACGCAAAGGCGCGAAGATTCGCGAAGGGCGCAAAGGCTCGCTACGCCGCACTTGCCGCAATCTACGTTCGCGCACTTTGCGTGTTTTCTTTTGCGTCTTTGCGTTGAAAAACGGCGTCATACCAATTCTAGGTACCGATCCCGCTCCCCGTCGCTCACCGCCATTCGATCGCCGCTTTCCAACTGTCTGCACTCCCACTCCCTCGTCGCAATGAAGTGCTCCACGAAAGCATCCCCGAAGAGGGTTTTGGCGAAAGCCGCACCTTTCCTCATCTCGGCCGTCGCCTCCTGAAGCGTGCGGGCCAGCGGCGGTAAAGTAGCAACACCGTAAGCGTTGCCCGTGACCGCGGGCGTGTCGAGCGTCAACTCGTGCTCTATGCCGTACAGTCCGGCCGCTACCATAGCCGCGAGGGCGAGGTAGGGGTTGGCGTCCGCGCCGGGCACGCGGTGCTCGAGCCGAAAGGAATCGGGGGTGTCACCCACCAGGCGCAGGGCGGCCGTGCGGTTGTCAATGCCCCAACTTACCGAGGTCGATGCCCAGCTCCCGGGCACGAGGCGCTTATAGCTATTGACCGTCGGCGCGAACAGCGGCAGCAGTGTCGGCAGGGCGTGGAGTTGCCCGGCGAGGTAGTGCTCGAAGGTTTGAGACATTCGATGAGGGCGACTTGCGTCAAAACCTACCGGCGCTCCGTCGCCAAGTCGCCTCAGACTCTGGTGCACGTGCCCCCCGCACCCCGGCAAATCGGCCCGCCACTTCGCCATAAAGCTCGCGATGAAACCGTGCCGTAGCGCGATCTGCTTGGTGCCGAGCTTGAAGAGCGCCGCGCGATCGGCGGCCTCCAGCGCGGACGTGTAGATCGGCGCCGCCTCGTAGACCCCCGGTCCGGTTTCGGTGTGCATGCCCTCGAGCGGGACCCCGAACGCCTCCATGCCCTCCCAGATCGCGCGGAAGTAGGCGTGCTCGGCAGCCGGGCGCAGCAGCGAGTACCCGTGCATCCCCGGTGTGATCGGCTGCGGCGGGGCCCCGCGTTTGGCCGCGAGGCTGTCCGGGGTCTCCCGGAAGTTGAACCACTCGTACTCCACGCCCGCCATGACCTCGAGGTCCATGTCGGCGGCTTTCGCCAAAACCCGCTGCAGCAGCGCCCGCGGGCACACGCCATCGAGCGCGCCCCCACGGAAGTCCGCGATCACGAGCGGGAGGTCCTGCTGCCACGGCACGCGCCTGAGGGTATTGGGGTAGACCTGCGCGCGGGCATCCGGATAGCCCGTGTGCCAGCCCACTAGCTCAGTATTGTCGTAGGGCACGTCCGCCATGTCCCACCCGAACACCACGTTGCAGAACCCCAGTCCGGCCTCGGCCCCGCCCATCGCCTTGTCGCGCGGCACCCACTTCCCACGCGGCACCCCGTCGGTGTCGAAGACGACGAGCTGGACGGGGCCTGGGGGGAGGGCGGCGAGGGGGTTGGACATAAGAGCGGGCTTTCAACGCAAAGGCGCCAAGCGAGGTACGCAAAGGACGCCAAGTGCGGCACATCCCCCGCGGCAGCACATTCAAAAACTCAACCCTTCTACAATTCAACCATTGTTCTCACCTATCCGGCGACCTAAACCCCGGCGCCACCGCGTAATTCGTCCGCACGCGCAGGTACCCGTGCCCGCTCATCGTCTGCGTCGCCACCGGGACCAGCTCCACGCGGTACGCCCCCGGGAAGCCGCCCTCGCGAAAGTCGCCCTCGACGCCGATGCGGTTCGCCAGCGGCTGCAGGGTCGCGAAGTCGATTTGGTTGGCGTGGTCCGGCTCGGCAATGTAGTCGTCGGTGCGGGTGCCGAGGAGGTAGTGCCCGAGCGTGAGGGCGCCGCCGGCGGCCCGCTGCTCCGT
>JBGTKC010000064.1:0-114333 GCA_041744755.1 Saprospiraceae bacterium | reverse complement strand
AAAGGCGCGGCCGCGGCCAGCGCCGCGATCGCGAGCCCCGTTGACCCGAGTATCGTCCTGAGCAATCCGTTCATCATTTCCCCTACTTGCAGGCTAATCCGCCATCGCGTGCTGCGAAGATCGACCGATTCCGGAGACGTGCGGCCCCGCTTAGCCGTCGGGCGAATGCTACGGCACTGGAGCGTAACGTGGGGCGCCGCTTTCATCGCGCTCCTCGTGCTCGCCTGCCCGACCAAAGTTTTGGCGCAAGCCCCAACGATTCCGCCTGTAACCGTCACCGAGGACTCCCTCGCGACCGTCATCCGTATCGGGTCTAAAGGTAGCGTGGTAGACTCTTTCGGGAGGGACAGTATCGGATTCGACGGCATTCCAAGTGGTGCAATCCGGGATAGCAGCGGTCGGGACTCCCTGCGTACGCCCGGGGCCTACCGCCTCAGCCCGGACGCCCTCACGGCCAAGGTGGACTACAAGATGGTGGACTCGATGCGCTACAGCGTCGCCGAGAAAAAGATCCGCCTCTACCGACAGGCCGAGGTTAAATACACCGACATCACGCTGGCGGCCGGCTACATGGAGATCGACTACGGCACCAACATCGTGTCCGCCGAGCCGCGGATCGACTCCGTAGGCGAGAAGGCGGAACTCCCGAGCTTTTCGCAAGGTCCGCAGGCGTTTACGTCGCAGGGGCTCCGTTACAATTTCGACACCCGCAAGGGCATCATCACCAATGCAGTCACGCAGCAGGGCGACCTGTACGTGCTCGGGGGCAGGACTAAGATCGTGGCCGCCGACCAGCGCGATCCGTTCCGCGCCGACAACACGGTCTACAACCAGGACGCCATCATCACGACCTGCAACCTCGACCACCCGCACTACGGGATCCGATCGAGCAAGCAGAAGGTAATCCCCGGCAAGCAGGTCATCGTCGGGCCGAGCAACGTGGAGCTCGGGGGCGTGCCGACACCGCTGTGGCTGCCGTTCGGCTTCTTCCCGATCGGGAGTTCCGAGAAGTCGGGGCTGATTTTTCCGTCGGACTACACCTACACGACGCAGAGCGGCTTCGGCTTCGAGGGCGTCGGCTGGTACTTCCCGTGGAATGACAAAATCCACACGGCCGTGACGACGGATCTATTCCTAAAAGGGACACTGCGGACTGATCTGACCACGCAGTACTCAGCGAGGTATAAGTACGCCGGGCAGTTCAACATCAACTTTGCACGAAATCGCACCGAGGACAATGAGGGGCGCGAGACGTTCGCCAAGAGCGGGGCCTTGATCTGGAGCCACGCGCAGGATGCCAAGGCGCACCCCTACCGCACCTTCAGCGCCAACGTCAACTTCCAGACCAACAACAATGGCCGCCGCAACTACGCGAGCGCCCTCAACCAGACCACCAATACGGCGAGCTCGACGGTCAACTACAGCGTGCGCTTCCCGAGCCACCCGAGCTGGCAGCTAACCAGCGGCCTGCAGGCCACGCAGAACTTCAACACCCGACTCGTCAACGTGAGAGCTCCGAACGCGCAGTTCCGGACGGGGCAGATCTACCCGTTCGCCAACCTCGGCAACAGTCGCTCGTGGTACCGCAAGGCGAGCATCGACTACAACGCTGGGCTGCAGGGGAATCTTCAGACCACGGATACGACGATATTCGATCGCAGTTCCCTGCAAAACACGGTGTTCGGCGCACAGCAGCAGGCGCGGGTCGCCGCCCCGATCAACGTCCTCAAATATTTTCGCGTCAGCCCGAACGTCAGCTACCAGGAGACCTACTACCTCGACGAGCGGCTGCAGTTCTTCCGCGGGGCGAGTCGCTTCGACACCGGCTACGTCGTCGTCGACGGGGATACCGTTTCCTCGACCATCGACACCATCGTGACGAGTACACGCGTCGACACCCTCCTCGACGCCAGCGGCATCAACACGGCCCGCGCATTCTCGGCGAGCATCAATCTCTCGACCCAGATCTTCGGGACGGCCCGCTTCCGGATCGGGGCCCTGCGCGGGATCCGCCACATCGTGACGCCGTCGATCAGCGCCGGCTACCAGCCCGACTACTCCCGCAAGCCCTTCGGCTACTACGCCGACCTCGTAGATCCGGTGACGGGCTCAACGACGAACTACCTGCGCTTCCCGACGCAACCCTTCTCGCCGGGCAGCCTGCCCGACGAACAGAGTTTCAACATCTCCTACAGCCTCGGCAACCGGATCGAGAGCAAGGTCCAGACCCGCGGCGACTCCACGACGCGGATCGTGTCGCTCATCAACTCCCTCAACTTCAACGGTTCTTACAACCCGGGTCGCGACTCCCTGAAGTGGTCGAACGTCAATGTCTCGGGGGCGCAGGCGAGCTTCTTCCAGAAGATCGTGCGCATTAATCTGTCGAGTTTGAGCCTCGGGGTGTACGAACTCAATGAAGCGCTCGATCCGATCAATAAGACCTTGGGCTCGAGCGGGAAGTTCCCCGTCCGCGTCGACAATTTCAGTTTCGGGGTCTCGGCCGGACTCAATCTCGCGCAGGCACGCGAGCTAATCGTCGGCAAAGAGCGCGTACTGCCGGAGAACTCGATCTTTGGCCTCATCAACAAATTCAACATTAGCTATAACTATTCGCGCAACTACAATATCCGCAACCGCGGCGGCCTCTGGCGCACGACCGCCAACACCGTCAACGTGAGTGGCCCCCTGCCGATCACCGACAAGTGGAGCATCCGCAACATCACGATCGGTTACGACTTCACGCAGCGCCGCATCACCTACCCGACGCTATCCCTGGGGCGCGACCTCCACTGCTGGGAGATGGACTTCTTCTGGAGCCCGGCCTTCAACAACCAATTCACCTTTTCGATTAGGGTCAAGCCCTCAAGCCTAGGCTTCTTGAGTATCCCATATCGGCGGGGAAGTTCGCGGTAGGAGAGGGTGCATTTGGTTCATCTAGTGCAAAGTGTGCCTAGGGCAGCCCACGGGGTGTCCCCTGCGCACCACCCGCACCATCCCGCACTAGTCAGCCTTGTCCTCCGTCGCGTAAACTCCCGCGCTCAGCACCATCGCGTTGCCCCTCAGCGAAGCAATCATCTCCTCGGCGTTCATCGCGTACGGATCGAAGCTAATGAGAAATGCTGCCGGCTCCTCACTGAGCATTTTGACCACCTTGAACTGCTGCCTATAGTAGTTTTCTTGGACGACCTGAATTTGGTCTGCCGACTTCAGTACGAGGCGGAGCTGATTGACGGGCAGAGGTTCGGCGTCGGGGTCACGGGTAAATTGTATGCGATCGATGGCGCGGCGTAACAACTCGTTAATGTCGTCGACGCCTTCCGCGAATTCAGTCGTCCCTTTAAAAGTGATGGTGTCGGTTGACGTCGCTATCGTCACGGTGGTCTGGCTGTAGTCCATGATCCCGGTCTCGATCTCGCGGGGGAGTTCATCGGCTTTCGCCAAAACCGCCTGCGCCATCGCCATTAGCCTCGCGAGTGTGTCGGGCGTCAACTTGCCGTGGTGAAGCCCCGGGTAGGGGGCGTAGCGTTTGCCGGTATAGTCGGCGACCCCGTTTGCCGCGACTTGGAAACTGAAAACGGGACAGGTTCCGAAGCACGCGCCCTGGGAAAGTGATACGAAGGCGAGGTCCGCGGCGGGTCCGTCGGGCGCATCGGCTGCAGCGGCTTTCGCCTTGCGCTGGCCAGCGCAGGCGGCTGAGCCTAGCCCTGCCACCAACACGATGGCCACACAGAGGCGTATAGTTTGGTAGGACGAAAATGGACGTCGGTCGGACATGAGCGGGGGTTGGGCCAAGGGAGCGGCACTCACGAAACTAAGGTTCTGTGCCGTGGTTGCTTAGCCATCACAACGACGACACAGGGGAGATCTGCATATATGGTCCGAGATTCGGCGGGCGGGGTCGACGACTTCCGTGTGTGCGTGATGGCGGACGCGAGCGACCTAAGTAGGGCGGGCTGGGATAATTTTCCTGGCCTACCAGGCTTTATGCGCTCCCACTGGCTGAAGGCCTTCGCCGCGGTGGCACAGGGCGGGGCGGGCGGTCCGCAGACGAGCTACCTGCAAGTGACGCGTGCCGGTCGCGTCATCGCGCAGACCCTCTGGCAGACCTTGCCGGTGGCTGGGATGCAGCTCGGGGGCAGTATTCGACCCGGGCTCGTCGCGGTTGCCATCGGGCGGGAGGCCTACCAGCTAGGCCAGGCGCTGTTCAGCGGAGTACAAGGCGCCGTCGCGCTCCCGCAGGAGGATCTCGGCGGGCTGCTGCCGCAGGTGGCTACCGCCCTCGGACACCCCGGCACTTGGTTCGTCAAAGACCTCCCCGTAGGCACGCGGTGCGCGGATACGGAGTGGACGCCCCTGGAGGCCCTGCCGGAAATGCGGCTGGCTATCGACCCGCGATGGGGTAGTTTCGACGGCTATCTCGCGGCGTTGCCTAGCAAGTACCGCACCCGGGCCAAACGCGCAATGTCTAAGTTCCGCAACGTACAGTTGCACCGCCTCGGCGTCGGAGAGGTGGGTAGTTTTGGCGAAAGCCTCCAGGTGCTTTACGACAAACTACTGTCGCGTACGAGGTACGTACCGTTCGTGCCTGCGCCTGGTTATGTCTCCAGACTGAAGGTAGCCTTGCCTGGCCAGGTAGAGGTACTAGCTTTCACGCTCCACGGCGAGCTAGTCGGCTTCGCGACCTTGCTCCAGGAGGGCGGCGAGGCCATCGCGCATTTGGCCGCCGTTGACGAAACCTACAACGCGGAGCACCAGCTATACCTCAATATGCTGTTCGCCTTGCTCGCCGAGGCCATTCACCGCGGGTGCACGAGCTTGAACTACGGACGCACTGCCACCACGATCAAATCAAGCCTAGGGGCGACCCCAGTGCATTACGATTCGTGCGTACGGCACACGGGGTGCGTCCGCAATCAGCTCATCCGCCAATTGGTGGAGCGGGTGTTGGACCCCGCCGATGCCGGGGCCTTGGTGCAGCGGCCGCTCGGCTAGTCGCCAACTCCTTCATCACGTTTGTGCCCAAGATGACTATGGTGTCTACGGTCTACGGAGCTTTATTACTGTCGGTCGGGCAAGAACGACGAACTCGTCGTCGGTGAATCGGATGTTCATGACATAGCTAACGTCAACTTCCTTTCCCCGCTGCTTACCTGGACTCCAAATTAAGTTCGATTAGAGAGAGTTGATGATTGCAGTGCCTAGCTGGCTGTGTACCGGTCTCACGGTTTTATAGCCGAAAGCCCGCCCATTGTAGTTGACGATACAGGTAATAACCACGGACCTACTTTCCGGAAGCTCGAAGACTTTAAGGTCGATCGACCTATTTAAGAGATCAGTTATTTGCGTATCGCTGAGGTTCGGACTCGGCATCTCCTAGAAGATAACAAAGATATTCGAGGTGTCGGACCCACTGTCACACCTCGTTTGCGCGGGGAGGAGGTTGCACAGAAACATTAAGGCCAGAAAAATTTTTAGTTTCTTCATGGTGGACTTGCGTTGGCGTCATCTATCAGCATGCCTCACACACCATCAGCTCACGGGTGGCCATCTCGCCCACCTTCACTACCACGCCATCGTAGAGTGAGCGCCGCAAGGGAGTAGTCTCGCCGTCGAGCTCGAGCGGGCCTTCGAGCTGCATCCGCTCTACGGAGCGCAGGATGTCGACTTCGGAAAGGACAGCGCCCTCGCCTGGAGACTTGGTGTAGTACCAGCTGAGCCCAAATACGGCCATCAGGCAAGCCGCCACGGCGTAGAGCATCCGCATGCGGCTTCGGCTAGCGCGGTGGACAATGCGGAGCTGCGGTTTTGCGGAAGCGGACAAACTCGCCTCAACCCTGTCCCACACCGCTGGCGCAGGGGTACGCTCGGCACGGGCGTCGGCATCGCGGAGGAGCTGGGTGACTTGGTCTTCGTGGAGGTCTGGGGCGTGCATGACGTTAAGGTTTGGGGAGGGTGTCGGCGTGGCTAGGGACGTGGCGTAGGTGGGCGCCTTCGCGGCGACTGAGGATTTGGTAGGCCTCGCGGAGTTTGCGCTTGGCGAGGATGAGTTGGCTTTTGGACGTATTGATGCTTACTGAGAGCAGCTCGGCGATCTCGCGGTGCTTGAATCCGTCGAGCTCGTAGAGGCCGAAAATCTGGCGACATCCTTCCGGGAGGACCTCGAGCAGCGTGAGGACGTCCTCCTGCTCGAGTCCGTCGCCGACGCGCGCATCCGACGGCGCCAGTGCTACCACAGCCTCCGAAAGCTCGGCGGTGGGTAGGCGGTGTTTACGCAAGTACATCAGCGACTCGTTCGCGACGATGCGCTTGAGCCAGCCTTCGAAGCTGCCTTCGTGGTTGAAGCGGTCGAGGTTTTTGAAAATCTTGATCCAGGCTTCCGCCAAAACATCCTCCGCGAGCTCCGCGTGCCTGAGGTAGCGGAAGGCCACGGCGTTGAGGCGCGGGGCGTACCGGTCGAACAGCGTCCGCTGGGCGCGCCGATCATCGGCGAGGCAGGCGTGGATGAGTTCGACGTCGGACATAGGCGTGGGCGAGTACGTAGGCAAAGATGCGGGCGGTGACCAAAGTGGTGGGCGATGGCCGCACCGAACGTCTGCGGAGTAAACCGCAAGCGCCGACGCCCCCGGGTGTAATTTTGCGGCCATGTCCGAGCACCATCCCGCGTCCGACGCGATCCAGGCCGCCTGGTCGACCGTCGACCTCCCGGCCCTCGCCCAAACCTTTGGCGCCCCGCTGTACGTGTACCACACGGCCGTCATCGAGCACCAGTACCGCCGCCTCTACGACGCGTTCGACGTCCCGAAGCTGGACCTACACTTCGCCTGCAAGGCCCTGTCGAATCTTGAGGTCATGAAGTTTGTCCGCACGCTCGGCGCCGGACTGGACTGCGTGAGCCTTAACGAGATCCGGCTCGGGCTCGCGGCGGGTTTTGACGCAAGTCATATCCTCTTTACGCCCAACGGCGTGAGCTTTCAGGAGATGGAAGCCGCTATTGAGCTCGGGGTGCAGATTAACGTCGACTCGATCTCGATGCTTGAGCAGCTCGGCGCGGCGCACCCGGAAGTGCCAGTCTGCGTGCGCGTCAATCCTCACATTATGGTGGGCGGCAATCGCAAGATCTCCGTCGGGCACATCGACTCAAAATTCGGGATCTCGATCTACCAGATGACCCACGTCGAGCGCATTGTGGCGGCCACGGGACAGCGCGTTGTCGGGATCCACATGCACACCGGTTCGGATATTTTAGATGTCTCGCCTTTCCTCACCGCGGCCGACATATTGCTGGATGTGGCGGCGAAGTTCCCGGACCTGGAGTACGTCGACTTTGGTTCGGGCTTCAAAGTGCCCTATAAGGAAGGCGACATCTCGACCGACATCGAGGAGATGGGTGAGATGATGAGCACGCGATTCCGTGAGTTTTGCGAAAGCTACGGCCGTGAACTAACGTTGGTCTTCGAGCCCGGTAAATTCCTAGTCAGCCAGGCGGGTAAATTCCTGGCCGAGGTCAACGTGGTGAAGCCGACGCCGAGCACCGTCTTCGTGGGACTCAACTCAGGGTTGAATCACCTGATCCGGCCGATGTTCTACGACTCCTTCCACTACATCTCCAACATCAGCAATCCCGGTGGCAAGCTGCGGATTTACACGGTGGTGGGCTACATCTGCGAGACGGATACGTTCGGCAACAACCGGCAGATGTGCGAGGTCCGCGAGGGCGACATCCTGTGCT
Source organism: Saprospiraceae bacterium (assembly GCA_041744755.1). Classification (GTDB taxonomy): domain Bacteria; phylum Bacteroidota; class Bacteroidia; order Chitinophagales; family Saprospiraceae; genus CALDTK01. The sequence continues at coordinate 106,604 of JBGTKC010000064.1, read as the reverse complement.
TCGACAACGCTGGGGCCTACTGTATGACGATGGCGAGCAACTACAATGCCCGCGAGCGCCCGGCGGAGGTGCTGATCCACGAGGGGGAGGCGCATTTGGTGAGACGCAGGGAGACCTTTGAAGACTTGTTGAGTGCGCAGGTGAGCGTGGGGATTTTTGATGGGGTGGGGGTATCTTAGCGGCTATGAAGATCACTGTACGGGTACACGAAGCCGAGGAGGGTGGTTACTGGGCGGAGGTGCCAGCCTTCCCAGGTTGCTACACTCAGGCGGAAACGATGGACGAGCTGAAGGCCAATCTCCAAGAGGCTATCGAAGGTTGGCTGGAGGCACAAAGCAGTATGCCCGAGGAGCACGAGCCGGAACCTAATTCCAGGCTTATGGAACTTGCGGTTTGAAAACTGTATCTGGCAAAGCTTTCTGTAGTATTCTCGAGCGCAAGGGTTGGACCTTGTTAAGGATTAATGGTAGTCATCACATCTACAGACTAGTCGGGCGCCGACTGTCCGTTTCTGTGCCGGTGCACGGCAACGCAGACCTCAAAACGGGGATGCAAAGAGGGCTCATGAAGGACGCGGACATAAGCGAGTCGGAGCTGTAGTCTCTAGACCGCTGAGCTTCGAGACCTAGCCTGGTCATTGCTATTCTGCGAGATGAGGCCGAGCTCTAGCCCTACCTTCGCGCCCCCCATGCTCCTAGCAAAACACTACGACCCCAACACCACCGAGGCGCGCTGGTACGCACACTGGCTCGAGAAGGATTATTTCACGAGTGTCCCCGACGAGCGCGAGGCTTTCACGATCGTCATTCCGCCGCCGAACGTGACGGGCGTGCTCCACATGGGGCACCTGCTCAACAACACGGTCCAGGACATCCTCATCCGCCACGCGCGCAAATCCGGCAAGAACGCTTGCTGGGTGCCGGGCACGGACCACGCCTCGATCGCGACCGAGGCCAAGGTGGTCAAGCGCCTCCGCGAGCGGGGGATCAAGAAGTCCGACCTCACACGCGAAGAGTTTCTCGCGGAGGCCTTCGAATGGAAGGAGGAATTCGGAGGCATCATCTTGATTCAGCTGCAGCGCCTCGGAGCCTCGTGCGACTGGAGCCGCACGCGCTTCACGATGGAGCCGAGCCTGAGTGAGGCGGTGACGAAAGTTTTTGTCGATCTCTTCAACAAAGGTAAGCTCTACCGCGGTCTGCGGATGACCAACTGGGACCCGGAAGCGCAGACCGTACTCTCGAACGAAGAGGTGATCCACACCGATGAGCGCCGGCCGCTATACTACGTCCGCTACAAGGTGGAGGGATCAGATGAGTACCTCACCATTGCCACCGTACGACCGGAGACCATCATGGGCGACTCGGCCGTGGCCGTGCACCCGGAGGACGATCGCTACCGGCACCTCGTCGGCAAGCGCGTCCACGTGCCGCTCACCGATCGCACCGCGCCCATCATCGCCGATGATTACGTCGACCGCGAGTTCGGCACAGGCGCCCTCAAGATCACTCCGGCGCACGACGTCAACGACAACGAGGTCGGAAAGCGCCACGACCTCGAGGTGATCGACATCCTCAACGCCGACGGTACAATCGCCGCGGCGGCTGGGATCTTCGTCGGCGTCGACCGCGAGCGGGCCCGCAAGCTGGCCGCCAGGCAACTCGAGGCCGACGGCGCACTGGTAAAAGTGGAAGACTACGGGACGAGCGTGGGCCGCTCGGAGCGCACGGGCGCGGTAGTGGAGCCACGGCTCACCCTGCAGTGGTTCGTGAAGATGGATGACTTCGCGGCTAAGGCCATGGCTGGGGTCGAGCGCGACGGCAATCCCGGGGGCGAAACGGAGTTTCACCCGCCGCACTTCTTCAACATGTTTCGGCAGTGGGTCGGGCCGGACCGGGTGCGTGACTGGTGTATCAGTCGGCAACTATGGTGGGGGCACCGGATTCCCGCGTGGTTTGCGAAAGGCACCGACGGGGAGGATGCGCAGCCATTCGTGGCGCCGACGGTAGGTGAAGCACTCGTTTTGGCGAAAGCCGCCCTCGGAGGCCACCTCACACTCGCCGATTTACAGCAGGATGAGGACGTGTTGGACACCTGGTTCTCGAGCTGGCTGTGGCCCATTAGTGTCTTCGATGGCTTTGATCCGGCAAACAAGGCCGAGCTCGACTACTACTACCCAACGGACGTCGTGGTGACTGCCTGGGATATCATCTACCTCTGGATCGCGCGCATGATGATGGCCGGGGAGGAGTACACGGGCGAGATGCCCTTCAAACACGTCTACTGGACCGGCATGGTGCGCGATGCGCAGAAGCGCAAGATGTCGAAGAGCCTCGGCAACTCCCCCGACGCTCTCGCGCTGATAGACGCCTATGGTGCCGACGGCGTCCGTTACGGAATGCTGAGCGCGGCGAGTGCGGGGGGCGACATTATTTTCGACGCACCCATCGATCCGAAGACCAAGCAAGCCCTCGACGAGAGTCAGCTCTGCAACCAGGGCAAAATGTTCTGCAACAAGATGTGGAACGCCCTGAAGCTGATCGACATGTGGGAGACCAATAATGCCCCCGCAGGTGCCGTCGAGGGTCTCGCGATCGATTGGATTAAACAAAAGATGTCGCTTACGCTAAAGCAGGTCGAGGCTGATTACGCGAGCTTTCGCTTAAATGACGCACTGGGAAGTCTGTACAGCTTTATCTGGGGAGATTTCTGTAGTTGGTTTCTTGAGATGATTAAGCCGGAGTACCAGCAGCCTATTTCGGATGAAGTGAAGGCGGCGGCCATCGAAATTTACAGCGATCTAGTCAATGTGTTGCACCCGTTCATGCCCTTCGTCACTGAGGAGATTTGGCATCAGTTGGCCGAGCGCGATGTCGACCTGTGTGTAGCGCCGCTCCCGGTGGCGAGCAGTTTTGACGAAAGTCTTATCGCGCGCGTGGAGGCCGTGAAGGACATCGTGAGCCGGGTGCGCGAGCAGCGGAGTTCGAAAGGTCTGAGCCCACGTGAGCTACTACCGATCGCGACGACCAATCCCGCGCACGCCGTGGTTACCGATGCGGGCTTAGCGGAGATGTTGCAGAAGATGGCCAACGTGAGTGAGGTGGCTTTCGCCAAAACCGAACCCGCGGGCGCCGTGAGCTTCGTGGTGGGGACGGACAAGTTCTTCCTTACCCTGCCCGAAACCGTGGACCTGGGCGCGGAGCGCGAGCGCATCGAAAAGGAGTTGGCGCACCAGCGCGGGTTTGTGATAAGTATCGAGAAGAAGCTCACCAACGAACGCTTCGTGAGCAATGCGCCGGAGGCGGTGATCGCCGTCGAGCGCAAGAAATTGAGTGACGGGCAGGCTAGGGTCGCGGCACTGGAGGAGAGCCTGGCAATGTGCTGAGGGTCGGAGCGATTGGTGTCTCGGAGCGAGGCGCCTCCCACAGCACCACGCCATCCCGCGCGATCTCCTCGATGAGCAGCGGGTCCTTAAGCCACTCGTCGATCATGATATCGAAACCGTGCGGAATCCAAAGGTCGTATAGCAGCCGGAGCGCATCTGCCCGCGTCTGATAGCCGAGCCCTTCGCCGATCAACAATAGGTCGACATCTGAATTGTAGCGATGTGTACCGCGCGCCCGCGAGCCGTAGAGAACCACCTTCTCGACGCCAGGTAGTCCGCTTAAGAATTTGACTATCCCGTCGTAGTGCCGTGGCTCTAGATCGCTCTCGTGGACCATAGCCGGGTAGCTAAGCGCGCTCATCTTCCAAGGTTTGGGCGATGTGCTCGAGGGCCGGCAGGTACTTCGGGACGATGTTTACGAGGATGTCGTTGGCCACTGCTTCATTGTAGATATGCGCCGTTTGATTGCGCTTGTCGATCATTTCGTAGTACACCTTGTAATCGAGGAGAAGTCCCGCATTAAAAGCTGCATCGATGGTCGGGCGAGAGGCGAGCATGAGGTCGGGGGCTCCGCTGTCGTATAAGAATGCGTGGAGCACCTTCCAGCCCAACTCCTGCGTGTCTTCGAATTGCTTGATCGCACCGGCCACCTCGAGGTCGGAGAGCTTCGCCACCTCGAGATTGCGTAAGCGCTGTAGGGTAGCGAGGGCCCGTTTGTAATTGACCAGCTTGTACTCCCAGTTGCGCATCGAGGGCTAAGGTAGGGACGCGTATGCGCAAAGCGGCCTAGGCGCTGGCGCTGGTCACTCGAAGACAACCGTCGCTACCGCCTCGGCCTCGAGCGCGAGTTTCGAGGAGCGACCGCGGACGGTAAGGTTCAGCTCCGCGTCGCGGCCAGTTCGGTTCTGGACGATTAGCACCAGCTTGCCGTCCGGTCGCCGAAAGGCGACGTTCGGAAGGCCAGGGAGGACGGTGCTGCCGATGCGTTCGGAGCCAGGGAGCACGAACTTGCTGGCCTGGGCGATGGTGTAGTAGGCCGGATTGCGCCTCACCACGTCCCCGTCGATCGTCACGGCCCCGAGGCAGCGATCGCAGCCGCCGCGGTCGGTGTGGGGCGTGAGTGCAGGGTTGCTCGTGAGGTTCCACTCGAGCACGGCGCGCGCCCAGTTGTTGGTCGCGCCGATCACGAGGTTCTCGACGTGCCAGGAAAAATCCTCGGTGAAATTGCCGGGCGCGCCCACCCACTGTTCCGTGAAGTAGAGCGCCTTGTCGGGGAAGGCTTCGTGGACCTCACTGAGCGCCGTGATCTCGCCGCCGTAGAGGTGGAAAGCAGAACCGTGAGTGTAGCGATTGGCATCTGCATCGCCGAGGACTTCGATAGGGTAGTCGGGTCGGTCGGCGTTGTGGTCGTAGGCGATGAGTTTGGTCTTCAGTCCCCGGCGCTCGAATTCCGGTCCGAGGTACTGCCCGATGAAGCGGGCCTGCTGGCTGGAGAGCATGAGCAAGCTCGGGTTGTTGCCCGGATGAAGCGGCTCGTTCTGGATGGTGAGCGCGTCGATCGTGATGCCTCGGGCCGCCATGGCCTCCACGTACTTAGCGAGGTAGCGCGCGTAGATGGGCTCCATCGCGGGTAGCAGGCTCCCGCCACGGGTGTCGCCGTTGTCTTTCATCCACACCGGTGGCGACCAGGGCGAACCCATGAGTTTTAGGCTCGGGCGGATGGCGAGGATCTCCCGGAGAACAGGAATGAGTTGCAAGGTGTCACGCGAGAGCGTGAACTTCGCGAGGGCTTCATCGGTCTGCCCGGTCGGTAGGTCGTCGTACGACCACGGTGACGCATCGAGGTCCGAGGCGCCGACGCTGAGGCGCAGGTAGCTAAAGCCGACGGCTCCGGCACCTGACCCGAAAAGCTCTTGCAGGAGTGCAGCCCTGGCCGGCGCGCTCATATCCGCGAGATGCTGTGCGCTGCCGCCAGTAAGCGTGAACCCGAAGCCTTCCACGGGTTGGTACACTTCGTCGGGGGCGAGCGCAATCGTGGGGCCGGAGTGGTTTGGCGGCGCTGCCGAAAGTGGCTCCTCACGGAGCCATTCGCGCTGATCTATAGTCGAGACGTAGGCCGTCCCGATGCCGGGAAGCGCACGTGGGGCAGGCGAAACTTCGGTTTGCCCTCCGCTCGACACGTAGGTCGAACACCCGGGGGCGAAGGTCGAGAGCAGGGCTAGTGCGCTGAGCAAGCGGTACGCGGAGTTAATAATCGACATACGGCTAGTGTAGCGAAGGGTAAAGTGTGCCGCGCGCGCGACTCGACAAACGTACTACGATCGTTTCAGCGAGGCCGGTAATCCCGTGAACTGAACGCGGTCCAGAGGTAGATAGATAACGGCCTAAAATACAAAGCCCGCGAGCTGCGCGTCAACGCAAATCGCGGGCTAGGTGGGAGTGGTCCGCACTGGATTCGAACCAGTGACCTCTCGCGTGTGAGGCGAGCGCTCTAAACCAGCTGAGCTAGCAGACCGAAGCGGCGGCGAATGTAGGGTCAAATTTGATCATTTTCCTACCCTCAAGCGTTCGCCCCCCCGTGCCACCGTATCATGCAGTCGTGGAATTTTTCGACATCGTCGTCGTCGGGGCCGGACCGGCCGGCAGTACCACCGCGCGCCTCCTCGCCGAGGCCGGGTGCAGTGTACTCCTCGTCGACAAGCGCCAGGAGCTCGGCGCCCCCATCCAGTGCTCTGGGGCAGTGAGCCGGCACGCCCTCGAGGAGGTGGGTATCGCCCCGGCTGCGGACTTCGTCCAGACCCCGATCCACGGCTTCAGCATCTACAACGATACCGGCGAGGCCACCACGATCGACTACCGCCAGCTCAAGGCCGACGAGTACGGCGAAGGGTCTCTGGCGTCGGCCCTCGGCTACGTCGTCGACCGACGGCGCTTCGACCGGCACCTAATGACGCTAGCGATCCGCGCGGGCGTCGAGGCGCGCCTCAAGACCGAAGCCGTCGGCTACACCTGCGACGACGACGGCCTGGCTACCGTGCACCTGCGGCATTACGAACAGCTCCTCGGCGTGCGTACGCGTTGCCTGGTCGGCGCCGACGGTCTGCAGAGCCAGGTCGGCAAGTGGGCCGGTCTGCGGACCCACATCCGCAACGGCGAACTCGCCGCCTGCCTGCAGTACGTCTGTGACGGGGTGGACAGCGACGGCTTGCTCGAGATCGTCACCGGCGACGCCTGGGCGCCGGGCGGCTACGCCTGGGTGTTCCCGAAGGGGCACGGCTACACCGAGATCGGGCTCGGGGTCACGCCGACGACCACGCGCCTTTCGGCAAAACAGCACCTCCGGCAGTTCATGGAGGACAGCTTCTTCAGGGAGCGTTTTGCGAAAGCCAAAATTTTGGAAGTGCAGGGTGGGGGCGTCCCGCTGGCCGCCCCACTTACGACCCAGTACGCCGACCGCATGATCCTCGTCGGCGACGCCGCCCGCCACGTCAACCCCATCACCGGCGGCGGCATCCACACCGCCCTGAGCGGCGGACGGATCGCGGCGCAGGTTTTGGCGAAGGCCGTCCACGCCCGTAAGATTTTCACCCCCGAGGTCACCGCCGGCTACCAGGACGCCTGGCTCGCTGCCGTCGGCGACAAGATGTGGAAGCTCTACCGCGAGAAGTCGAGCATCTTCCGCGAGGACGATATCTCGATTCGGGACCAGCGCCTCTACGGCACGATGAGCAGCTACTTTTCCCCGGGTAGCGAATACAAGAAAATATAATTGTTGAATATTGAAGGTTGAGTTGTTGAATCGCCGTACCAGCTGCCGTCCCGCGGGAAGTCAACAACTCAACCTTCAAAAATTCAAAAACTCTCCCATGAAGCACCCGCCCGTCGTCTTCTCCATCGGCTGGAACGCCTGCATCAATTGTGGGGCCTGCGTCGCGGTGTGCCCGCAGCCCGCGGGCTTCGTCTCGGAGTTCGACACGATCGCCGTCGGGGAGGTGTGCGATATCGCGTGCATGGCCTGCGAGGACATCTGTCCCGTCTTTACCATCGCCCACGTCGACGCCGTCGAGGCGGCGGTCCTCATAGAAACTACTTATGTCCCAGTGGCGTAAACTCTTCTACGGGGTACTCATCGTGCTCATCGCCGTGCGCATCTGGCGAGAGTTCGCCCCACGGGGCACTCCCGAGGCCGAGGTCGCGAACGCAACTCGCCTGGCTCCGAATACCCTCGCCGCTGCACCGGACGCCACGGTCCGGACCGCGGCCTTCGTCGTGGCTGAGGGCGTCTACAACTCCGAACTCATGGCGCCTTATGACGTCCTCCACCATACCGTCTACCGCGACTCCCTCGACTACATCGCGCCCTTCATCGTCAATGCCACCGGCGAGGCCTTCGTGACCTTCGAGGGCCTTCGCGTCGAGCCGCACTACAGTTTCGCGACGGCGCCGCGGGCCGACATCGTCGTCATCCCCAGTACGGAGGGTAGCATGGGGCGTGACCTGCGGGACTCGGCCTACATGGGGTACGTACGCCGCGCGAGCACTGCAGCGGAGTGGGTCATCACCGTGTGCGATGGCGCCTTCCCGCTCGCGGCCACCGGGCAACTCGACGGCCGCGTGGCGACCACTTTCCCGGGGGATAGGGGGACTTTCGCCAAAACTTACCCCGCGGTGGACGTGCGCCTCGACAGACGCCTGGTCGTCGACGGGAAGTATATTACGAGCGTGGGCGGGGCCATGAGCTACGAGCCGGCGCTGTGGCTCGTCAACCACCTGTGGGACTCCACACGCGTGGCGCAGAATGCCAAGGGTCTGGTGTGGGAGTGGGACGTGCAGGATGCGGCGTTCGAAGTGGTGGAGCGGCGTTGAGGTTGGGCGAAAGAAAAAATTTCTTCCCTAATGTGGGTACAGCACGCTGGTGTAAGACTCTCCCGAGTGTCCATACATACAGACACACCCAATGACCATGACCATGTTCAAAACCACCGCCCTGGCTGCCGGCTTCCTCACCTTCGCACTCGGCTTCGCGGCCTGTGAGAAAGACGGCCTCGACACCGCCAGCGACCCGCTCGCCCTCATCCTCGCCGCCGATGACGACGGTATCGTCGACGCGATCTCCTTCCAGACCGAGGCCCTCCACAAAACCATCACCGACGAGCACTTTGCCGGCGACCGTGAGCATCGCTTCCACGGCGACTGCTTCTCGCTCGTCTTCCCGGTAGATGTTGCTTTCCCGGACGGGTCAATCGTCACGGTCGATAGCGCCGGCGGGATCCGCGCAGCCGTCGAGGCCTACGTGGCGGCCCACCCCAACCGCGAGCGCCCACGCGTCCGTCCGACCTTTGTCTTCCCGATCGACGTTCAACTCGCCGACGGAACCATCCGCACCGTCGAGAGCCCAGAGACCCTCCGCGAGCTCGCCAAGGCCTGCCGCCCAGAGCCCACGCCCTGCGCCACGCTCGTATTCCCGATCTCGTTTGAGATCGGTGGGACCGTGAGAACCTTCGGGGACGCCGCCGCATTACGTGCCGGCCTTTCCGCTTACAAGATGTCCGGCGCTATCACGAAGCGCTCTCACATGGTGTTCCCCGTCCAGCTCGAGCTCGAGTCCGGTGAAGTCGTCTCGGCCAATTCGGTGTCCGAACTTCAGCTCCTCCAGCGCCGCTGTTCCGGCAAAGCTTCCCACGGCGCCAGCGTCAAGGACTGCTTCAAGTTTGGGCTCCCGCTCCAGGTAGAGACGACCTCGGGCACGCTCACGATCAATACCGAGACTGAGCTGCGGCGCGCCCTCAGCCACGCGGGTCCGAAGGGCCGGGCGCATCTCGTGTATCCGCTAAACGTAACCCTGGCCGACGGCAGCGTCGTGGCCGTGGCCTCGCCCGCCGACCTGCTCGCCGTCAAGCGCGGCTGTAAGTAAGATCCTAGCCTATCGTCTCAGAGGCTGAACGCCCTCGCCACTCAACACCGTCGATGCTCGCATCGCTAGTGCTTGGGCGGTTGGGGCGTTTTTCGTCGTAGTATTTAGTTTGGACCACGGCGTCGGCGTTTCACCAATCTACGAAGGAGACGCCGAGACCGATCGTGGTTTGTCGATGGTTGTAGTCGATGAGGGTTTCGCCGTAGCCGGTAAAAAATTGGGCTTGTAGTCTGAGATTGGCCTTTACGGGATACAGGTAGTTGAGCTGGAGGCCGCCGCGATTTTGTTTTAGCGTAAGCGTATTCGTCCCCACGGCGTAGGCGATGTGCTTGCCGGCCCGGTACACGACGATCGCCTCCCCGCGGCCGATGAAGCTCGTGATCAGAGGATTCTCGTCGTCGGCGTCCGGCAGCCGAATCCAAGGTTTCAGGTGTATCCGAATATTTTTGCCCTCCATGGCCAGATTGAATATGACCCTGTTCCAACTGCGCGAGCGCGGTAGGTCACGCCCGTTGCTCTGGTGATTGAAGCTCGCTCCTGCCATCTTGAGATCGAGACCGAACAGTCGCGCATTTATGGGGAAGTTCACCATGATCTCCGGTTCGTAGTTGAGCTCCCGGAAGGGTCGCGAGAGCGCAGTGTTGTAGATCTGCCAGTGGGCGTACTGCGTGTACCCGACCCATAGGTCGCCCGTTCCAAAGAGAAAATCCTGCAGGACCTTGGTCTTGAAGCTCAGCTGAAATCGCGCTTCATAGTTGTTGTAGGCACGCGCCTCTGGCACCGAATAAGCTGGGTTCTCGCTGGAGGGCTGCTCGTTGGGATCGTTGGTCCAGCGTCCCGCGGTGAGGTAGAAGGGTTTGTAAGACGTGAGCCGGAGCGTGCCCCGCTGCGCCTCTGGGGTCAGCGCCCAGCTCTCCGAGAGGCTCCTCTCGATGATGTTGCCCCGAGCGTTGGTCAGGTCCTGCGTGTATGCAGCCGTTGACAGTAGTAGGGCAGCGGATAACAGCGTGAGCCTCATCATGAGTGAAATTAGCGTGACACGTTGACCGGAGTCGCCTTTCGCTCTCTCTGGCCGCAGGTGGCGACCTGTAAACAGGCGAAAGAGCACGTCCCGAGCGCACGCGAAGATTGCTAGACCCTGGCGAGAGTCAACGCCGAATCGAGGCGGTGCCGGTGTGAACATCCAGGCAGCCCAAATGCTCTTTGTAACGGCAGAGCTGTCGCGCGTGTCGATCGCGGGGTGCTTGCCGTGGCCGCGTGCTCCGCAACCCTCCTACCTTCCGCCTTCAAAAACTCGTCTCCCCATGCGCCTGATGCAGCACAAGAAGGAAGCCTACTGGTTCTACCGCTTCCTCTCCATCTTCTACGACGACCTCGTCAATCCGCTGTTCTGGACGGTGCCCATGCGGGAGAAGGCCCTCGCGATTGCGGACCTGCAGGCCCCGAAGGGCTCGAAGTACCGCGTCGTCGACGTTGGCTCGGGCACGGGCTTCACCACCGAGGGCATCGTCGGCTACGTCAAGCCGAGACAGGTGACGAGCATCGACCAGAGCCCTCACCAGATGGCCAAGGCCAAGGCCAAGGAGGCGCTGCAGGGCGTGAAGTTTAAGCTCGGCGACGCCGAGGACATCCCGATGCGCACCAACCACTACGACCGCTACGTCTCGGCCGGGAGCATCGAGTACTGGCCCCACCCCGCGCAGGGCGTACGCGAAGCCTACCGCGTGATTAAGCCCGGCGGTCGCGCGACGATCATCGGGCCCATCGAGCCCCCGACGGCCTGGGGGCGCTTCCTGTCGAATACCTGGATGCTCTTCCCGAAGGAGCGCGAGTACCGCGCATGGTACGAGCAGGCCGGATTTACCAATGTCCAGGTCGAGTACCTCGACCCGGGTTGGTACCGCGGCACCGATAGCCACTTCGCCCTCGCCATCGCGGGCGACAAGCCCGAAGACGGACCGAATCACGCGCCCGACATCTACGAGCCACGGGATGAGGAGCTGCACGGTGTAGCGGCTGCCGCCAAAACCGTAGGTCGGGTCATCGTCGGGTCGGCCGCCGGTGGGCTTTTTATCCCTATGGCCCTCGGGGCCAAGGCTATTGCGGCCGTCAAGGGCACCGACGACCCACGCGAGCCGCTAACCGTGGCGCAAAAGGTGGTACTCGTCGGTGTCGCCGTGGCGCTCGCCGCCGGCCTCGCGTCCCTGTTTCGCCATCAGGGCCACGGCGGCGCGCACGATGACCGCCACGAAGACGCGACTCCCTGGCCCGAAGGGCGGGAACCGGCGCCCCACGGCGACCGCGCTAAGCACTGATCGTCGGTAACCTAGTCCGCTGTAGCGCCCACCTCACGACTCGAGTCCCACGCGATGGCCTCGTCCTCCAGTTGGCCCTCCGGCCCGTCTTGCCTGCCGTCTGACCCTTCCCATCTCTTTAAGCTTCCTACCCTGCCTACGCTCAACCAACGCATCGCCCGCTTCTACGATGACACTTCGCCGTTGTGGCTCGACGTCTGGGGCGACCACATGCACCACGGCTACTACGGGCCCGACGGACGGACCCGCAAGCCCCGCCGCGAGGCGCAGCTCGACCTTATCGAGCAGCTCATCGACTTCGCCGGGCTCGATCACAGCTTGCCCACGCGCGTCCTCGACGCTGGCTGTGGCGTCGGCGGGAGTGCCCGCTACCTCGCCGGTCGATTCGGCGCCGAAGTGCTCGGGCTTACATTGAGCCCCTTTCAGGCGGCCGAGGGGAATCGTCGCGCCAGCGCAGAAGGCTGCGAACACTTGGTCGAGCTACGCGCGCAGGACATTTACAACCTGGACGCACAGGGCGAGTTCGACGTGGTCTGGAGCCTCGAGAGCGCCGAGCACATGCCCGACAAAGCTGGGCTAATGGCGCATTTCTACAGTCTCCTGAAGCCCGGTGGTACCCTCGCCATGATCACCTGGTGCCACCGCGAGACGCCGCCCGCGCTCTCCGCCGCAGACCGAGAGCAGCTCCGGAAGATCGCCGACCTATACCACTTGCCACCGTGGGCGAAGATCTCGGACTTCGTCGCCGCCGCGGAGGAGCTCGGCTTCACGGGCGTCCGTACCGCCGACTGGAGCGCAGCCGTCGCACCGTTCTGGGGCGAGGTCCTCAAGACGGCCTTTGATCCACGCAACTTGTTCGGGCTCCTCAAGAGCGGCCCGGCTGGCCTCAAGGGGGCCTGGGCGATGCAGTACATGCGGGCCGGCTTCAGGTCGGGGCTCATCAAATTCGCCGTCCTCACCGCCCGCAAGCCGCTCGCTCGTTGAGCCAGGCGCGAGAGTTCTGGCGCTTCAGCCGCCCCCACACGATCATCGGCACCTCGTTGAGCCTGGTTTGCCTGTGGGCCATGGCGCGGGGACTGTTCCGGCCGGCAGTGGCGGGTGCCTTCGCGGACGTCGGAGACGGTCCGGGTCTCGGATTCGGCGTACTCGCCCTCACGTGGTTGGCCTGCATCACGGCCAATGTGTACATCGTGGGCCTCAACCAGCTCACCGACATCCCGCTGGACCGCATTAACAAACCTTACCTCCCTCTGGCCTCGGGGGCCTGGTCGATACGCACGGGCCAACGCGTGGTCTGGACGTGTTTTGGCGTAAGCCTCCTCGTCACCGCCCTGCTAGGTTCGCGGTGGCTCAACTGGACCGTCGGGCTTTCGCTGCTGCTCGGTACGGCCTACTCCCTGCCGCCCTTCCGCCTAAAGCGTTTCAACTTCTGGGCCGCCTTCTGCATCATCGCCGTGCGGAGCCTGATCGTCAACATTTTGCTCTTTGCGCACTTGGCCGCCTGGGAGGCGCCGCTGGCCGACCTGCCGCCGCTGGTTTGGTTACTGGTCTTTGTGATGTTCGCCTACAGCGTAGCGATCGCGTGGTTCAAGGACCTACCGGACGAGGAGGGCGACGCGGCCTTCGGGGTGGAGACCCTCACCGTGACGCTCGGTAAACCTCGTGTATTGCGAAGTGGCTCGCTCGCGCTAGGCGGCGTACTGGCCTTGGCCGCGGTGGTGCCGTGGGTGCGCCAGGGCTTCGGGGGGGCTACGCTCTTCCTGAGCGTGGTACACGCCGTGGTGCTCTTTGCCTTCCTCATCGCTGCCCGCCGCGTGGCCCTCGGAAGCGCCGCCTCCATCCGGAATTTCTACCTCAGCATATGGGCGCTCTTCTTCGTCGAGTACCTCGCGTTCGCCACCGCCGGGTGGCTCCTTTGACGCGTACCATACCCCGAGGCATTGACCGGCGTGGTTCCGCTTTCGCTAAAACGCCCAACTCGCCTCCGCAACCAGCAACCTGCCCAGCAGGGCCACGTCCGTGCCGACGGGAATGGCGCGGTCCTCGCTGCGTCCCGGGCCTACCGCGACGACGTACTGCCGCTGCGTGACGTTGGCGCGGTCGAAGGCGTTGAAGAGTTGTAGTCCCGCCTTAAGGACCGAATGCCGTAGTGCGATCGTGCGCGTGAGCCGGAGGTCTAGACGGCGGTAGCCCGGCAAACTCCGTAGGTAGGCGTCGGGATTGAGCTGGTCTCGCGGCCCGGCTCCGCTCGCTAATACGTCGAGGTCCACGTAGGCCACGCCACTGGCGAGTTCGTAGGCGATCCCCGCCGACCAGGGGCCGTGGACATAAGTGTGCGAGGTCGCCAGGCGGTGCCGACGGTCGTCGGGCGCGCGCTGCCAGACATCCCCGGCGATGACCGCAAAGCGGCGCCGCGAGCGCGAGAGCGTGTACGCTGCCTGTCCGCTGAACCCTCGACCGCGATAGCGGAGGTCGGCGTCGACGCCCAGGACCTCGCCCCGGCCGACCGCCGACAGGAAACTCGGCTGCAGATTTACGATCTCCAAGCCGCTCGGAAGCGCCACCTGTCGACTCAGCGCCGCCAACACCCCATCGAGCTTTCGGTAATAGGCCTCCACCTCGAGCGATACCCCACCTTTTCGCCGGGTCACGCCCAGGGTAAAATTTTGCGCCCGCCCAGTCTGCGCGACGCCGAGCGCCTCGATAACCAGTAGCGTGTATGTCTGCCCAAATTGGTTCTCATGTTGGAGGGGCCGTAGGGATTGTTGCGTGAGGGAGTACCCCGCCGAGACCTGCGTTGGCCCGAGAGCGTACCCGGCCTTCACGCGAGGGCTCAGCCACAGTCGGTCCGCATTGAGTTGGCGACTGGCGCGTAGCCCGGCGTTGACCGAGCCCCGCCCACCGAGACGCTGTGTGCGTTCGCTATGGACGTGCAACCAGTCCGCCCGCTGATCGAGCGAGAGTAGGCTGCGGTCGTTGATGTCGAATTCGGCGACCGTCGAGACACGCTGGAGCTGGAGGCCGTAGCGCCAGCTGGCCAGGCGGTCCTTTGAGCTGAGTGGCGGGTCGGAAGTAGTAAACTCTAGACCGAGCTGTCGATCGCGGAGCCGATTGTTTAGTAGACTCGAATTGCGCGCCGAGATCCGCTCTCCCCTGCGGGTCGTCGTCGCCGTACTGCCGTCGGTACTGAGATCCTGACTGTAGGTGCTTTCGTGGGCACGTAGCTCGAGACGACCAGCGCCGAACTGGCGGTCGAGGCCGACGAGTAGGCCTCCGTTGCGCCAACCACTCACCTCGCTGTAGTCGTTGCGGACGCTCCGCGGCACGCGAGGGTTGGAGTTCAGGTTGGCCTCCAGGGCGTACGTATAATCGTAGGCGTCGGCCGAGGTGAAGAATTGCAGGCGAGCGCCCCAGCGTTGGTCGAGCGTACGGTAGCGCAGCTTCGCGAATCCATCGTAGAAGGTAAAAGCCGGCCGGGTGACGGCGGTGCTGCGGCCTCGGCGCGTCTCAAAGTCGAGCTCGGTCGCGGTCAGTAGCTTGCTACGGGCCACGTTGCCGAGGCTAGAGCGCCCACCCGCCGTAAGCTCGAGACCTCCACGTGCGAGGGTTAGTCGGGTGGCGGCCTCGACGCTAGAAAGTCGCAGTTCGCCGCCGGTGCGTATGGCAGACTTCGTGGTCATCCCCATCACGCCCCCGGTACTGCCGCCCCAGCGGCTAGGGTAGTGCGAGCGGTGGAGCTCCACACTCGACACTAGCATCGGGTCCACGGCGGGAAAGAGTCCGAAGAGGTGATCGAGGTGATAAACCGGCAGGTCGTCGAGGTACACGAAGGTCTCGGTGGACTGACTGCCGCGCAGTGCCGGGACGCTCGAGCGGGCATCTACGCCACTGGCCCCCGCCAGGCCGATGTAACCCAGCCCACCGAGAGCGCTCCCAGGGAGCACCGCCCCAGTCTGAAGGGCTTTCGCCAGCAAGTCTGTCCCCATCGTTATTGGTGCGGTAGGTTTTGGCGAAAGCCCCGAGTAAACCAAGATAGGCTCCGCGCGCCCGGGAGCGGGCCTCATGTGCAGACGCAGGTCGACCGGCGGTTCGGAGTTGGCGGTGATCCGGAGGCGCTCCATCCCGACGTAGCTGAGCTCCCCCCCGTGGCTCCACGCCGCGAGCGGCACCTCGAGCCCCCCCGCCTCGTCGGCCTCGAATCCCCGGGAGCCCAGGCGTAGGTAGGCGTTGGCGAGTGGCTCACGGTCAGGACCCAGGACCTGGATCCGGAACGTCGGCTCCACGTCCGTTGGCCGCTCAGCCAGTGCGATTAAGATTAGGCCGTCAGAGGTAATCCTGAATTTGAGGCCACAGGCAGCGAGGCGAGGCTCGAGTTGTGCCCAAGTGGGCGACGGGCCGCCCGCCGGGAGCGTCACTGTGATTGCGCTGAGGACATCTCGGTCGAAGGCCAGCCGCGTCTCCCCGCGTGCGACGATCTCGTCGAGCAGCGGGAGCAGCGCCGACTGCCGCGTGTTCTGCGCGAGAAGTGCGGTGACGCCGCCGAGGAGCGCGAGGATGGCCAAACCCCGGCGACCAACCGAACTCAGGCGCGCGGGCCTCAGCGCTTGTTCATTGTGGTGTCGAGCGATACCCCGAGGATATAATCGAGATTAGATATCGCCTGCTGGAAGTCGTCGGTCGGCAAGGCCACGTCTAGGCGTCGCTCCCCGGCCTCGGCGGGCACCGCTACCTGCCTGTCGTAGTAGCTCTCCAAACGTGCGAGCACGTGGGCCAAGCGCGCGTCGTAGAACCTGATGACCGTCGCATCGTTGGATTCGGCCCAAAGGTCCAGCGTGCGGACTTCCGTCAAAACCGCCCCCTCTGAGTGCGTGGCCTCAGTCGCGCTTAGTACCCGCGCAGAGGCGGCCCGCGTCACGCGTACTCTACCGGTACGGCAAGCCACGGTCAGCTGCCCCGCCGTCGCATCAACGTCGAAGCTCGTGCCCAGCACAGCGATAGTTCCTTCTGGCGTCTCGACGGTAAAAGGGCTCCCTTTCGCGACCTGGAACAATCCCTCTCCCAGGAGGGTTAGCCGCCTGTCGTCCGAATACCCTTCGACCGACAATCGGCTGTTGGGCCCAAGGCGCACCGTAGAGCTATCCGGTAAGAGCACGAGCTGGGTCTCACCTGGTCCGGTGATCCACACTTGTGCCCCGGGCTGTAAGAGATAAATCAACAGTAGGCTAGCGGCCACCGCCATAGACCATCCTATGATCCGTCGGCGCCGGCTGGCGCGGGCGTGATCAGCCAGGTCAAACACCTGGGCCCCAGACTCGTCGCACTTCGTCTGGTCCACCTGCGTGCGAGCGGCAATCGCTTGCCAAAGGCCGTTTAAGGCTTGCTCGTCGGCTTCTGCGGTCGACGCCGGCACATTCAGCGCCAGCAAGAGGGTGGTCGCGTCCCTCAGGGCTCGTGCCTTCTCAGGATGGCGCGCTAGCCACGACTCCCAGGCCCCGGTGTCTTCACCCGCGAGCACGTAGGCCTGTACCGCCTCGTCGGCAGCCAGCTCGTCGGCGTCAAGGGGGAGGTAGCGGTCGTTCATGAAGGCGTCTGGCGCGATAGCTCGAGCAGTAGAGTAGCGCAGGTAAGGCTTGTACCTACCGCGGCGCACAAAGAAGTGCTGAGTGCGCCGCGGAGCTTGCCGATGGCACGCGCCAACACGTTGCGGGCCGACTGGTAGCTTATGCCGGTGACTGCACTAATGGCATCGTAGTCGAGCTCCTGGCGGAAGCGAAGTTCTATAAGCTCGCGCTCGCGAGCACTCAGAAGGTTCAACGCGCGTTGCAGGTCGCGCTGCTGCTCGTTGTCGCGCTCCCGGCCGATGATCTCGAACTCGACACTCTCCTCCCCGTCGGTCTCGCGCCCCGGCGCGAACTCTGTGACCTTGGCTTCGCGCCGCAGGTCTCGGACGAGGTCGTGGCGTAGGCTTGTGATTAAGTAAGCGCGCGGGTTCGCGGATTCCGGTAGTCGCTCGCGCCGATCCCACAGCCGGACGTATAGCTCCTGGATGGCGTCGAGGGCCTGGGCCTCGGCGGCCAGCCCCCGCCCGTAACGCAGCAGCGCCGGGGCGTGTGCACGGTAGAGGCGCTCGAGGGCGGCGTGCTCGCCGGCGCGTAGTTGGGTCCAGTCCCGGTCGGTGGTCGGCATGTGGTCGATTGCGAAACTAGGCCCTTCACCCCCGCTCGCGCCACAGCAAACTCTTGCGTGAGACCTCCGTCGCCGCGAGCCACACCACGGGTCCATACTCCAGCAGAAGCGCCCAGACCGGTACCTCGACCTGGGTTGTGGCGTAAGCCGCGTAGCTCAGGAAGGCCGTGAATCCCAGCAGCATCGGCCAGCGGTAGCCCGTGAGCGCCCCGAGGCCGAGCAGGTAGACGAAGTACCAAGGATGTACTGTCGTCGTGCAGGCCAGGTAGACCGCCCCGCACCAGAGCAGCGTCTGCGCTAGATCCAGACCGCGGTAGCCGCGCCAGGCACTAATAACCAAGATGGACAGCCCGCCTAACGCGCTTAGGCCGGGGCCGACCGTTGCAATCCAATTGTAACCTTTGTACACCGTCCCGAGCCAGCGGACGAGTACGTAGAGACTGCCGTTGAATTCAAATTTCTGGAAGTACATATTGAGGCTTTCGCCAAAACCGCTTACCTCGCTGGCGAACAGTAGCCCCGCCATGCCGCCCGCGCAGACGACGAGAAGGCTTGCGCCAAAGCAGATCACGGTGGCCCAGTCCCAGACACGTGCCCCGCGCAAGAGCGGGAACACCACCGGCCCGCCGCCGTGGGTGAGCGAGAGCGCATGGGCCTCCTCGCGGCTAATTGGGTTCGCGTGCGTGCCTGCGGGTATACCCTTCCGCAACCGCGGTACCTCACTCGCGGACGGAGGGATTACGTCTGACGCCTGAGCGCCGGGCCACTCACCTGCGAGCACATGCTGACCTACGGGGGACCGCGAGGTCGCGGGCGGTGGGGAGTGCCGGCCTCCCGAGAGTCGTTCGGCGTCGCCGCTGAGCGCCGGCCGCTCTATACTCACGCCCGCCATCGACCGAATGTGCGGCTGCAAGCCTTCCGGGAGAGAAGCATAGTAGACCTCGTCAAAAGCGGGTCTGCGGGTCCACTGCCAAAGACAGGCCAACGCAAAGGCCGGGGCGAGGATTAAGGGCACAAGCTTCACGAGGAAACCCGCGGCGAGTGCCGCAGCCGAGAGGGAGATCCAGCGCCAGTAAGTCCGGGTGCCGGTAGGGGGTGTCTTGGCCACGGCGCGGGGCGGGAGGCCCGGTCCGACGCTGACGTGCGTCAAGGTCGGACGCCGCGGCCCGAAGGCCTCAGTCCGCGCGTCGCCGAGCGTCACCCAGCCCTGTCGCGCCCAGCCGAGCCCCGCGCGCCGGAGGGCATAGAGCGCCAAGAGTACCCCGAGGAGCGCGAGTCCCTCGAAGTGCGCGTTACCGACCGTCTCGACGATCACCAGCGGATTGAGCCAGTAGAAGCTCGCGGGCCGGTACCGGACGCTCAGCTCGGCAGTAAGCTGCGTCAAGAGCCACCACACGCCCAGCTCGCCGAGGAGGAGGACACTTTTAAGCACGACGCTCCCCCAGTACGGCTCCCGCGTCACCCCGCTTGCGACCGCGAAGACGAGCTGGCTCAGTGGAGGGTAGACGGTGAAGTAGCCCGCGCTGTTCATGTGGGTGAGCAGGCTGGAGTGCGTTTTGGCGAAAGCCACCCCTTCGGATGTCACGGCGTACGCCTCGGGTGTCACCGAGAACGGGTGTGCGCCCGTCCACCACATCGCCCCGTCCCAGAGGAAGCGGTGGATGTCGTCAGAGAGCAGCGGGAATGCAAACAGGGCAGCTACCCTGAGTCCGGTACCGATGAAGAATGTACTGCGAAGGCCATATCCCTGTGAGAGCACCAGATAACCCGGTACACAGAGCACCACCGCGACTACGATCGGCACCGTATCGCTGCGGTCGACGCCGTACAGCAGCCACAGTACCGACAGCACGTAAAGCACACCCGCGACCACACCCCCCACAGAAACACAAGCTATCTGGCGGGTTTGTTCGGCGGAGCACGGGTTAAACATCCGCCTCCACCGAGCATGCCGTGGCCTTGGTAAACACTGGGCCGACGGGGACGCTGCGTGGTGCCGGGTTCGTGGACGGAAGTGCACGCGGGGCGAACAGCGTATGCCGCAGGGTCAGGGTAAAGACCGTGCCGTAGCCCAGGGCCAGCATCGCGTGGAAGAGCGCGAAGAAGCTGTGTCCAGTGGTGACCCCGTAGGCGGTGGCCGCTGCGAAGGCGAGGGCGAGGATTCCCTCGCTGACGGTGATCCAGGAAAGTTCGCGACCGCGGTAGACGTTGCGCGCCAATGCCGCCCGAGAGCCGCCGTCGCCGTCGCCGAGGGCAAACTTGGGCGTCCGCACGAATTCAGATCGCCTGCCCCAGAGCCCCTGGAGGACGGCGAGACCGTTGTGGAGGCTTAGCCCCATACTCAGCGACAGGAACAGCGGGAAAAGCACCAAGAAGCGCCAGACCGCCTCGCCGCGCTGGAAACGCTGCCAGCTGCTCTGTACGTTGGCCACGAAGTAGACCGCGCCAACGGCGAGGGTAGCGACTAGGAACACAGTGAACAGGGCTGGGTGAATGCCGAAGTGAATCACGGCGAGCATCGTCGGTATGCTCAGGACGCCTATGAGCCACACGAATAGAAAGATGCTGCTACCTAGCAGGTGCGCCGAGGAGTGGAGCTTCTGCGTCAATGTCAGCCGCTCCGAGTGCCAGACCTGGGGCAGTAAGAGCCGCGAACACTCCGCGCCTCCCTTCATCCACCGGTGCTGTTGGCTCTTGAGGGCATTCATGTCCACCGGGAGTTCGGCGGGGGCGAGGTTGTGCTCGAGGTAGCGGATCTTCCAACCGCGCAGCTGCGCCCGTACGCTTAGGTCGAGATCCTCGGTGAGGGTCAGGGCCCGCCACCCACCAGCATCCTCGATGCAGGTCCGCCGCCAGACCCCTGCCGTTCCGTTGAACTGGGCAAATAGCCCCGCCGCCAATCGACCGCGCTGCTCAACGGTGAAGTGGACATTGAGTTGGAGGGCCTGCATTTGCGTGATGACGGAGTAGTCCTCATTGAGGTGCTCCCAACGGCTCTGCACCACGCCGACTCTACCGTCGTCGAAGTACGGCACGGACGCCTTGAGGAAGTCGGGCGCCGGCACGAAGTCGGCGTCGAAGATGGCGACGAACTCCCCGGTCGCGGCCGCCATCGCATCGGAGAGAGCACCGGCCTTATAGCCCGCGCGCTGGTCGCGCCGTACGTGGGTGACGTCGAGGCCGCGGTCGCGCAAGTGCGCGACACTGTCCGCGACGATCACGACGGTGTCATCGGTGCTGTCGTCGAGGACCTGGACCTGGAGCCGGTCGCGCGGATAGTCGAACGCCGCCACCGCTTCAATGACACGGGTCGCGACGTACCGCTCGTTGTAGAGCGGTAGCTGGACGGTGACTCGCGGCCACTCCCCGGGCTCGGGGGCCGGCGCTTCGCCGTCGCGGCGGGACCGCAGATAATTGACAAGCAGGTGGAGCTGCAGCAGGCAGTACACTGTCACGTAAGCTAGGACCACCAGATAGGCGGCGAGCGTCGCGCCGTATACGTAGTCGAGCATCTGCATGGAGGGTGCTTAAAGCTGTGTAAAAATGGTGCCCAAAATCTTGCGTCCCGCGAGGTAGCTGTTGCGCACCGACCCGGACACCTTGCTCACGCCGTGCGAGCGTGTGCGGTAGTCTACCGGGACCTCGACGCTCGGTACTCCGGCCTTGGCGGCCTTGACCTGCATCTCGACCGTCCACCCGAAGTCTGGATCCGTCATGCCGAGGCGCAGCAGCGTGGTATAGCGCACGGCCCGGAACGGCCCGAGGTCGGTGAAGCGTACGCCCCAGAACAAACGAATGAGCCGGGTGGACAACCAGTTACCAAAAATTTGGTGCGGCTGCATCGATCCCTTCGTCCGCCGGCCGAGGGCCCGGGAGCCGATGACGAGGTCGGCCTCGCCCCGGATCAGGGGCGCGAGGAGTAGCGGCAACTGCGCGGGGTGGTCGCTCCCGTCTCCGTCGACGTACACCACGTAGTCCGGCATGACGCCATCGGCGCGACCGGCGATGTAGGCGTGGCCGGCGAGGCACGCGCTGCCGTAGCCCTTGCGCGGCGCGGGTACTACGGTGGCCCCGGCGGCCGTGGCATTGGCGGCCGTGGCGTCGGTGGAGTTGTTGTCGCAAACCAGGATATCGCGCACCACCGCTCGCGGCAGCTCGCCGACGACACGCGCGATGGCCCCCTCTTCGTTGAAAGCGGGTATGATGACGTCGACGATCAAGGAAGTTGGTTGGCGGGGTATCGAGTGGCGCGCGCAAGCCGGCGTACGGGCGGCAAGGTAGGTTTTAGCGGAGCCTAACGCCCGGGTACGCGCTGTCGGACCGTCGCTAAGCCAGGCCCGCGACACATTCACGGCCGCGGTCCGTACCCCATACCGGGCCACGGCGGCGTTGAGTTGCTTTGCCCCGCCTAAGTATGGACGATTTCCGACGCTACGTACCCTGCCTGATTGCCGTGACCCTCGCGCTCGTCGCGAGCCGCTGCACCCTCGAGGAGGACTTCCTCACTGACGCCGGCGTACGGATCCGCATCAGCGCCGACACGCTTACTTTCGACACCGTCTTCACGGAGGTGGGCTCGGCGACGCGCTCATTCAAGATCTTCAACCCCTACGACCGGCCACTGCAGCTGTCGAGCGTCCGCGTCGAGAGCGAGGCCGGGGGAAGGTTCCGCATTAATGTGGACGGGCTGAGCGGGCGGGAGCTAAGGGACGTATTCATCGCCCCGAAAGACAGCATCTACGTCTTCGCCGAGGTGACCGTTGACCCTAACGCGCCCCTGGCCACGAGCCCGTTCATCCTCGAGGGCCGCGTCATCGTCCGCGCCACCACCGAGGAGCAGTCCATCCTCCTGATCGCCTACGGTCAAAACGCCAACTACCTGCCGCGGAGCCGGCGCCGCGGCCAGTTCGGCCTGCTGACCTGCGAACTGGGTGAGGCGATCTTCGACGACCCCAAACCGTACGTGCTCTACGGCTCTCTCCTAGTAGACTCCTGCACGATGGTTTTGCCGGCAGGCGCCCGATTGTACGTCCACGGCGGCCTGGTCCAAGACACGCTCTCGCCGGGACAGCCGATCTTCAACGACGGCCGAATCATCTTCGTCGGCAGCGGGAGCCTCCGGGTCGAGGGCTCCGCCGAGCGACCGGTCCTGATCGCCTCCGACCGTCTGGAGGAGAGCTTCGTGAAGCGCCCGGGGCAGTTCAGCGGCTTGTACCTGCTGTCGGGGTCGGGGCCACACAGCGTGACGTATGCCGATATCCGCAACGGGGACTTCGGGATCTACGTCGACTCGGCAACGCAACTCTTGGTCGCGAACACCAAGCTCCGCTACACCGCACGCGAGGGGATTCTCGCGCGCCAGGCCATCGTCACGGCCGAGAACGTCCTGATTCATGACACCGGCGGAGCGGGCTTCCGGGCGGCGCAGGGGGGCACCTACACGCTCGATTACGCGACGGTGGTCAATTACGGCGGTCGAAATGCCGCGGTCGCGTTCGCCAATGGCGCCGAGTACGACCTAGGCGACCGCCAGGAGGTCCGCGTGTCGCCGCTCTCCGTGCGGGTGCGCAATTCGATCATCTTCGGCTCGGCCCGGGACGCCCTAGGCCTGGTCGACTTCGAGCGCGGCGCGACCTTCGAGTACAGCTTCAGCAACGTCATCCTGCGCATCGACGAGCTCACGAAGCGCTGGCCGACCTTCCGCACCGACTGCGTCGGCTGTCTCTACCCGGAGCCCACCGCGCCGCTGTTCGTCAACCTCCGTCAGGACAGCTTCCAGCTCGACACCCTCAGCGTCGCCGAGATGAAAGCCGCGCCCCTGTCCGGGGTCGGCCTCGATCTCACGGGCGAGCTACGCGACAGGACCGCCCCAGACATTGGAGCCTACGAATACCAATATGATTAAGGGCAGTGTAGCGGTACTCGGCTGCGGCTGGCTGGGTTTGCCGCTTTCGCAAAACCTGCTGGCGGCGGGGTACCACGTGTACGGCACCACCACCTCGCCCGCTAAGCTACCGGGGCTACGGGCAGCCGGCATCCAGGCCAGCGTCCTGCGTTTGCCCCTGGGCGACTTTCGTCAAAACTTAATCGACCCGCTACACGCCAGAGAAGACCTCCTGTGGACGGCCGATCAACTCGTACTTAACGTCCCGCCCGCGCGCGGCCCGGAGGCCCTGCGACAGTACCCCGGGGCCCTCCTCTCGGCTGTGCTCGCGTACCGGCGGAATATGCCCTCGGGCCGGATCGTCTTCTGCTCCTCGACCGGGGTCTACGGCGACCTCACTGGTCACGTCGACGAGGATACGCCCCTGCGCAGCCCGGAGCCCCGCGCCATGATGCTCGCCCTGGCCGAATCCCAGATCCAGGCGCAATCCCAGCGCCCACACGTCATCCTTCGTCTCGCTGGCCTTTACGGTGCCGAACGCCACCCGGGGCGCTACCTGGCGGGCGGGACCGATCTCGCCGACGGCGATGCCCCGACCAATCTCGTGCACCGCGACCAGGTCATCGCTACGATCCGCCGATACCTCGATGCGCCTTTCTGGATGCGGGTCGTCGAGAACGTCGTGGAGGACGACCACCGCACGCGCCGCGAGCGCTACACGGCTTACGCCAAAACGGAGGGCCTGCCGCTACCGAGCTTTCTGCCCGGCGGGGCCAATGGGAAGGTAGTCGTGAGCAATAGCAATCGGCGTGGCGGACGTTAGCGCCGCCCTGTCCGCCTGCGTGACGCCGCTGCGCAGGCGGCTTGCGGACGGCCCTCGTTGAGCTTGCTTCTAAACTCCGCCGATTCCCCTGAACCTCTTCCCCCGCATCGTCATCAAGATCGCCCCACCGATCAGGAAGAAGAACATCAACGTCAGCATGCTCAGCCGCATCCCGCCGGTGATCTGATTGATGAGCCCGAAGCTAAAGGTCCCCACGACGATCGACAGTTTCTCGAGGATGTCGTAGAAGGAGAAGTAGCTCGTCGTGTCGGCCTCCCCGGCGGGGATCAGCTTGGAGTAGGTGCTACGGCTCAGGCTCTGTACCCCGCCCATGACCACGCCAACGAGGCAAGCGATCGCGTAGAAGAATGGCTTGCCGTTGACGAAATACGCCAGGCCACAGATCAGCACCCAGATAGATAGCATCGCGAGCAAGGAAGCGATGTTGCCGTAGCGCTGGCTAACCTTGGCGAAGAGCCACGCCCCGGCGATCGCCAGGATCTGCAGGATCAACACGACGATGATCAGCTCGATGGTCTCGAATCCTAACTCCTGCTCCGCGAAGGTGCTAGCGAGAAACAGGACCGTCTGCACCCCAGCGCTGTAGAAGAAGAACGCCGAGAGGAATCTAATGAGCGCCGGTTGCGCCTGGGCCAGCTGCCAAGTCTTCGCGATCTCGCAGTACCCGCGCTGTAGCCAGCCCTCCGGCATGGCGACCTTGCGATCTTTAGGGAGTCGCGCGAAGGCGTACTGCGCGAAGCCGAGCCACCAGAGCCCGACCATCACGAAGCTAACCCGCGTGGCAGTACCGACGGCGTCCGCCGGCAAGCCGATGAGAGCGGGGTTCAGTATGATAATCAGGCTCACAATCAGCAGGATCACGCTCCCGATGTAGCCGTAGCTAAACCCCCGTGCACTAACGGCGTCGTAGCGGTCGGCGGTGGCGATCTGCGGAAGGAACGCGTTGTAGAATACCAGGGCTCCCGAGTACCCAATGGTCGCTAACACGAATAGCAGCGTCCCGATCCCGAGTTGATCGAGCCCTTCGAACCACCACATCCCGATGCAGGCCAAGCTACCCACGAGCGTAAAGCCGCGTAGGAAAGTCAGTTTCTTACCCCCGGCGTCGGCGATGCCCGAGAGCAGCGGCGAGAGCGCCGCGAGGAGGAGGTAAGCCGCGGAGAGTGCGTAGGAGAACAGGCTACCGAGTTGCCAGTCCGAGCCGAGGAGCCGCACGGGCTCGTCGGAGAGGGCGGAGTAGTAAGCCGGAAATATCGCCACGGTAATTACGAGGGCGTAGGCGCTGTTGGCCCAGTCGAACATCGCCCAGCCCCTGACGGTCCGCGGATCGTTGAGGGTCGGCAACGTATCGTCTATTATCGTCATGGCCGGCCAATGTACTTTGCCG
The DNA here is from genome assembly GCA_041744755.1 of Saprospiraceae bacterium. GTDB lineage: Bacteria > Bacteroidota > Bacteroidia > Chitinophagales > Saprospiraceae > CALDTK01. The sequence goes on along the minus strand of JBGTKC010000064.1, from coordinate 80,692 downwards.
CCCGCGCTGGGGTCGCTATTCGGATCGCCAGCCCGCAGCCTGATCCGCGTATGCTCATCTACCTACTCTCCCGCGGGCGCTCGCTGTACTCCACGCAGGGCCTCGTGAGCGCCGCCGAAAAGGCCGGTCACGAAGCCGAGGTAATAGATCCCCTGACTATCAACGTCGTGATCGCGGAAGGACTCTTGGAGTTCTACCTCTACGGCGAACCGCTGGACCTGCCGGACCTCGTCATCGGTCGGTTCTCCCCGGTGTTTACCCAGCTGGGCTCGGCGCTCTTGTCGCAGTTCGCCGCGGCCGGCGCCCGGGTAACGCCAGCGCCGCAGGCACTTTTGGTTGCACGGGACAAGTGGCGCGCACAAACCGCGCTTACCGACTACGGCGTCGCCACACCGGCTGCGGCCATGGTCCACGATCTCGATGGGCTCCCCTTCGCGATCGATCGCCTCGGCGGACACCCCGTCATCATTAAACTGCTCGAAAGTACCCAGGGTGCCGGTGTGATGCTCAGTCGGGAGATGCAAACCACGCTCAGCGTACTCCAGTCGTTCGGTAGCCTCCACCAGGGCGTACTGATCCAAGAGTACGTCCCGGACAGCGGTGGCGCCGACCTGCGTGTCATCGTCTGCGGCGGCGAGATTGTCGCCAGCATGGAACGGATCCCGGCCGTCGGGGAGTTCCGGAGCAACCTCCACCGAGGGGGTCGCGCAGTGCGTGCGGAACTCACCGCGGCCGAGCGCACAGCCGCCCTTGACGCTGCGGCAGCCGTCGGGCTAGACGTTGCAGGGGTCGACATGCTGCGCTCGCGGCGGGGCCCTCTCGTCATGGAGGTCAACGCCTCCCCGGGCCTGGAGGGCATCGAAGCCGCGAGCGGGGTGGATGTCGCCGGGGCTATCATTGCGCAATTGCTACCGGCTCAGTAACAAGTCATTATGACGGAGCAAAGTCCAAATCTGGTGGAGTCGGTCGCCCTCGGACGGCGCCAGTGGCGCGAGCTGCACGTCGGGGAGCTCCCCTCCGGAACGCCGATCCGCATCCGCGCGCACGTTGCCCGAGCCACGGCGCCCGGGCCGATAGTCCTCTTGCTCGGCGGCGTCCACGGAGACGAGGTCAACGGCATCGAGATCGTGCGGCAGCTGATCTGCGGCCGCCTCTTCGACGAGCTTACCCGCGGCACGGTGGTCGCCATCCCGCTACTTAACGTCTACGGCTTCCTCAATTACGCCCGCGACGTGCCCGACGGCAAAGACGTCAATCGGTCGTTCCCAGGCTACATGCACGGTAGTCTCGCGAGCCGCGTCGCCTACGTCCTCCGCCACGACGTCATCCCACACATCGACTTCGGAGTCGACTTTCACACGGGCGGCAACGCGGTGTACAACTACCCTCAGATCCGCTACGCGGCCGAGGACCCGGAGGCACAGGTTTTGGCGAAAGCCTTCGCGGCCCCCGTGGCACTGGCCAGCCCCATGATCGACAAGAGTCTGCGGCAGTCGGCCCACCTCATCGGCAAGTCCATCCTCGTCTACGAGGGCGGCGAGAACATGCGCCTTAACGCCGAGGCGATCACGGAGGCCAAGCAGGGCGTGCGCCGACTGCTCGCAGCCCACGGGATGATCGATTCGAGCAGCGCGCTCGGCCACGCTGCGGCTTCCGCGACGCAGTGGTTCGACCGGCACCGGTGGCTGCGCGCCGATCGCGCGGGACTCTTCGACTACCGGATCGCCTCCGGGGCCGCGGTGGCGGAAGGGGAGCTGCTCGGTCACCTCCGCGACCCCTATGGCCGCTGGGAGCACGAGGTACGCAGCCCACGCACAGCCCTCCTTATCGGGCAGGACAACTCACCGGTCGTCAACCAGGGGGATGCCCTGTTGCACCTCGCCTGGCACTCCGAAGACCCGGGGGGCAGCGCGGGGTTTGAGGTGTGACGGCGTCTGTAACCTACCGCATGAACCGATTTTTATGGGCGACTCCGTCGTGAGGCCGCCTATGCGCAGATGCGTGGTTGGCTGAGGGCGCGTTGGCTCCCCACCGACGGGACGGTCGGGCGCACCGAACCGGATGTCATAGCCGGCGACCCGCGCCGGAGCTTTCGCGTTCTTTGCGCGCGTCGATCCCGGCCGACGCGTCGTAAACGACTAGCGACCCATGCCCAAGCTCAAAATTCTCGTGATCCGGCTCTCGGCCATGGGCGATCTAGTCGTCACCACGCCCGTGCTCCGCGCATTACACCAGCAACTCAGGGCGGAGGTGCACGTCGTGACCAAGACCGCCTTCGCGCCCATCGTAGCCCACAATCCCTACCTTCATCGGGTTCACGTTTGGTCCGCGGGCGTGGTGTCGAAACTGAAGGCGGAACGCTTCGATCTCGTGGTAGATCTTCACGGCACTATTCGCAGTCATCTACTCCGCGTGCGACTCGGGGCGGCGACGATTGGGTTCCGGAAGCGCAATCTCGAGAAGGCACTGTTGCTGTGGGGCGTGGACCTGCTGCAGCGGGAGCACCTCGTCGATCGGTACTTCTCCGCCTTGCGCGACACGGGCGTCCGTCCGGACGGCGAGGGCTTGGACTACTTTCCCACGGCCGCGGAGCTCGCCGCGGCGAGCTCCGCGGCCTGTGGTTCGGGCCCCGCGTACGTCGTGATCGTCCTCGGCGCGACGCACTTCACGAAGCGCATGCCCGCGGGCCTCGTGTGCGAGGTCATTCGGCGTCTCGGCCGAAGGGTGGTCCTGCTCGGCGGCACCGACGTCGTGGAGCTCTCGCGCGAGATAACCGGAGCGTCTGTCGCCGGCGAGGTCCTAGATCTCTGCGGGGCGCTCCCGCTGCGCGTGTCGCTTGCCGTTTTGGCGAAAGCCGAAGCCGTCATCACCGGGGACACGGGCCTCATGCATGTCGGCGCCGCCCTGCGCAAGCCGATGGTCGTGGTGTGGGGGAGTACAGCCCCCGCGATCGGGTTGTACCCCTACTACCCCGGGGACGCCGCGGGTGCGTACCGCGACGCCGAGGTTGGCGGCCTGGCCTGTCGGCCCTGTAGCCGAATCGGGTTCGCGGCGTGTCCTCGGGGACACTTCCGGTGCATGCACGATCAGCGGGCGAGTCACATCGTGGCGCAGGTGGAAGCGGTACTCGAGACGGTGGGAGTCGGCGCGACGACCGTTGACAAACGAAGCGGAACGTAGACGGGGGATTTTCGTAACCTTGTCACAATCCTCCACCGATGCTCGTTAATCTCGTCCGTTCGATTTGTCTGGTAGCCGGGCTCCTAGTCGCTGGTGGGCTGCAGGCGCAGGAGCTTCACTACAGCCTGCTCGACATGATGCCGACGTGGGTGAACCCCGCCCTCACCGGGGGCTTCGAGGGTACGGCACGCGTGGGCGGGTTGTACCGAGACCAGAATATATCGCCCGGAAGTTCACGCAACTACCAGACGCCGGGCTTCTACGTCGACGCACCCGTCGTGATGCTCGGGCAGAAAGCCTGGCTCGGGGTGGGCGGGACCGTCATCCAGGACGTTGCCGGATTGGCGCGCCTCCAGACGACGTACGGTCTTGGCTCGGCGAGCTACCACCGGATCGTGTCGCAGGGGCGGGACGCGCGCACGGTGCTGAGCCTCGGGCTCCAGGGCGGGGTCATGGCGCGGCGCGCGGATCTCAGTTCGCGCGACATCATCCTCGCCGAGGAGCAGCCCGCCGGGCTGGGCGGCGGCGGCCTCGGGGTAGGCGCAGGGATGGAGCGCGCCAGCCAGAACCTTAACTCCAGTGGGTTTGACTTCGGTTTTGGCGTAAGCCTCGCTCGACAGATCGACCCCGAACGCAACTTCCGCATCGGGGCCAACGTGCGCCACCTCATCGGCGCGACCTACACACTCGCCTCGGCGCAGGACGGCGCCCGACCGGCTACCGTGAGCGTACAGGGCGCCTACCGCCAGCTCATTTCCGAGCGGTACGTTATCGAGCCGCAGGTATTCACCCAGATCACGGGGGGCGGCTTTTTCGCCGCCCAGCTCCAGGGTATGGCCGGCGTGCATATCGGGGAGGACAAGGGAAAGCTGGTGAAGGCCGGGCTCGGCGTGCGGCTCCCGGCGCGCTTCGTCTACCCGATGGTGGGCGTCGACATCGGTGACCTCAGGATTGCCGCCGCCTTCGACATCTCGGCGAACCAGCTGCAGACCAATGCAGAGGGCCTCCAGCGCGGTGTCGAGATCGGCGTGCAGTATTTGATTAAGATTTACAAGCAACCGCAGGTCGAGCGGGTAATACTCTGTCCGCAAATCTGATTTAGGTAGCGTATGCACCGACTGCTCCACTCCCGCCCCGCGGCCCAATTACCGACATTACTCTGTCTGCTGTCTGCGTGTTTGCTGGCTACGGCCGCCGTCGCCCAGCCTTTGACCAAGTCTCGCGTCGTGGACATGCTGCGCGTGGCCGAGCAAGAACTGGCCGCCGACCGACCCTACAGCGCACTGGAGTGGTTTCAGAACGCCTACGAGGAGACGAAGGACCGTGAACTCGCCTACCGGATCGGGATGCTCAACTACGAGCTGCGCGACTACACGAAGGCCAACAGCTACCTGGAACGTGCCATGCGCCGCAATACCGACGACGCCAAGGTGGACGCGTATTTCTACATCGGGCGCAGTCTGAAAATGCAGGGACTGTACGGGGAGGCGATCGAGAATTTTAAAGAGTTTAGGCGTCAGGCGCCAAAACATCCGCTCGTCGCGATGGCCGATATCGAGATCGCCGGTGCGCAGATGGCCCTGACGATGACTGAGCCCCCGCGCATCAAAGTGACCAACGCCGGGCGGATGGTCAACACGAGCAACCAGGAATACTCGCCCGTGATAGCGCCAGGGGGTGAGCTGTACTACGCAGGCTTCGGCAAGAGTGGCCTCATATCCGAAGCCGGGGAGGAGAGTGCCGACATCCGCATCTTCAGCTCCGTGGCCGAACAGGGCGGCGAGTATCGAAAGGGCAGTCCCCTGCCGAAGAACATCAACCGCGAGGGGTCGCAGACCGTCAACGTGGCCCTTGACGCAAAGGGCGAGCGGATGCTGATCGTGCGGTCGGAACTGGACGGGCGACGCCAGGCGAGCTCGAAGATCTACCTCTCGACGAAGACCGGCTCCGCGTGGGGCCCGGCCAACGAGTTAGGGTTCTTGAACGGGGACTACTTCGCGAAGAATCCTGCCTTCGGGGAGCTCTTCGGGAAGCCCGTCGTCTTCTTCGCCTCCGATATGGAGGGCGGTCTCGGCGGATTCGACTTGTACTACGCCGCCGAGGAGGGTGGCGGTTACGCGCGCCCGGTCAACCTCGGCAAGGTCATCAATTCGCCCTACGACGACGTCACTCCCTACTACCGCGACGGGACTCTGTACTTCTCGACCGAGGGTCGACCGACGCTCGGCGGCTTCGACATCTTCCGGGCGGAGTGGTCGGGCGACGCATGGAGCGAGCCGGCCAACATGGGCAAGGGCTTCAATTCGAGTTACGACGACCGCTACTTCCAACTGGACGACAGCGGCAAGCGCGGCGTGCTGACGAGTAATCGCCCGCCGACGCGCTCGGTGAAGTCGAAGACCTGCTGCGACGACATCTTCGTACTCAACGTCGAGCCGATCCTCGTCGAGCTGCTCGCGCTCACGCTCGACGGCGACGGCGGTCTGCTGCCGGGAGTGACGCTCGACCTACTGGAAGTCACCGACGGCGACACGACCGTGCTTTCGCGAAAACTCAACCCGAAGGGCAATCGCTTCGACTTCGCCCTCGTCGACGACGTCAACTACGTGCTGATCGCCAGGCTGCCGGGTTACGCGGTCGCGAGCACGGAGTTCAACACACTAGGCGTCACCGAACCAACCACCCTCCAGCGCACGCTCGTACTCCAGCAAGAGAAGGGCGCGAGGTCCGACGGCGAGGAGACCATCGAGCTTACCTTGAACCAGCCCATCCGACTCGCAAACATCTACTACGACTACGACGACGACAAGATCCTGCCCGCCGCCAAACCCGACCTCGACTACATCGAGGGCATCATGAACGATTACCCGGCGATGGTGGTGGAGCTGGGTAGCCACACAGACGCCCGCGGTAAGGACGCCTACAACCTCGACCTCAGCCAGCGACGCGCACAGCGAGCGGTGGACTACCTCGTGGCCAAGGGCCTCGACCGGTCGCGGCTGCGGGCGCAGGGCTATGGTGAGACACAGATCTTGAATAAGTGCGCCAACAACGTCAATTGCACGGACGAGGAGCATCGCTTCAATCGCCGCACGGAGTTTAAAATCATCGAGGGGCCGACGACGATTGAGGTCAAGCGCCAGCGGCGTACCGGCTCGACCGAACCGCAGGCCCTGCCGCGGGGCTCCGGCAAACAGTCGGTCGGCGAGCAGAAAGCCTATGGCGCGGTCCGTGACACTACGCCACCACCGTCGGATCTTAAAGCCCTCGTCGACGGGGATATGAGTTCGCTCTTCTACGAAAAGGACCTCACCGGCGCTCCGATCCTCGCCTTTGACCAGCGTGAGGTGGCCTTCGGGAAGGTAGCCAAAGGGGATAAGCGCGAGCACCGCTACACCTTCAAGAATGTCGGCCGGGTGCCGGCGAGTATCGCGATCGTGAGCGCATGCGAGTGTACGACCCTGGACTGGACCCGCGGCGAAATCGCCCCCGGGGCATCGGGATTCGTGAACGCCGTGTTTGACAGCTCCGAAAAGGACGCCGGGGAGATGATCACGATCGACATCATTCTCGACCAGCAGGCGGCTAGTGGCAACGGTATCGTGGAGCAGGTGCTTTACACCTTCGAGATGACGCAGTAGTGGGAGAGGCGTGGGCGGTCTGGTGGGCCGCGCAAACCCTGCCCGCGATCGAGTGGTGGGCCTGCGGGTTAGCCTTTGTCTACGTCGCGCTCGCGGCCCGCAACAGCGTGTGGTGCTGGCCGTTTGCCTTCGTGAGCAGTTTGCTGTGGGCGCATCGAGTCTGGTTCGAGTACGGGCTACTTTTCGACGCCGTCTTAAATCTCTTTTACGCCGCCATGGCGATCATCGGTCTGATGCGCTGGTTAAACCTGTTCCGACGGGAGGGGGCTTTCGCCAAAACGAGCGGGGAGTCGCTGGCGATCAGCCGGATGGAATCTCGGGAGCACCTCCGGCTTATCGCCACTGGCTTGGCGCTCACCGGTGGCTTGTACGTTTTGGCGAAAGCCTACACCACGGCACAGTTGGCTGGGCTAGATGCCATCACAACGGTATTTAGCGTCCTTGCGACATTCCTGCTCATCGACCGCAGGCTCGAGAACTGGCTCTACTTTGTCGTCGTGGACGCGGTTTACGTGTGGATCTACCTCGACCGCGGCAGTGTCGTCTTCGCGCTCACGTTCGTGATCTACACCGTGATGGCGGTGGTGGGGTGGCGAAGCTGGTCTTCGGAAGCCCGCGTCGAGGCAGCGAAGCTTTGAGGGCGGTGCCTCGGCCCTTGGAGACAGCCCATCTAATAACTTAGCCTTGAGCCCTCGACACTCTCACTCCTCCCCTGGAACTGCTCTAAATAAAATTACCGGTGGACAGCGGCTGCGTCCCCGAAACAGTGCAGGGTGTATCTTCGCCGCCGCACGTACAACCCTAGTGTACACTTATGCGGATTTTGCGACTTTCTGGCATTGCCCTGATGCTCTGCGTACCTGCCCTCGGGTATTCCCAAGGCGCCGTATCCGGCTCCAATCTCACGCAATACCTCCTGCTCGGGATCGTACTCTCCCTCGTGCTCGTGGTCATCTTCATGGTGGCCAACAGCTTCCTCGGCCTCGAGGCTCGTATGACGGGCGCCGACCGGACGGGTAAGAGCTTCGCCATCATTCCCGGACGCGACGAATTGATACCGTCGAAGATCCCGGAGGGCGTCCAGAAGGACCGGATCATCACGCTGAATCAGGGTTTCGACATCAACCTCCTCGGGCAGCCCGCGCACGAGATTGAGGACAAGATGGTGACGACGGTGGCGATGCAGCCCGCTAATTTTATCGGGATGTCGCCGCTGCCCAAGCTCGCTGTAAACGTCGGTGACACCGTGGCCGCCGGAGACGAACTCTTCTACGACAAGAAGATTGGTCGCGTGAAGTATGTAGCGCCGGCCAGCGGCGAGATCATCGAAATCCGCCGCGGTGAGAAGCGCGCCATCCTGGAGGTGGTCATCCTCCTCGACAAGGAGCAACGCCAGCGAAAGTACGAAGTCGTGCCGCCGCTGGAGGGCGAGCGGCAGGCGTTGGTCGACTTCATGCTCGAGGCGGGTGTATGGCCGATGCTGCGTCAGCGCCCCTATAACACGGTGGCCGATCCGGACGAGACGCCGAAGGGCATCTTCGTCAGCACCTTCGACACCGCGCCACAGGCCCCTGACCTCGCCCTCGTGGCGCAGGGGCACAGTGTCGCCTTTCAGCGCGGGCTCGATGTCCTCAGCAAGCTCACGCCCGGTCGCGTCCACCTCGGGCTCGACGGCACCAGCACTCCGCCGACGATCTTCGCCAACGCCTTCGGGGTCGAGAAGCACTACTTCCGCGGGAAGCATCCGGCTGGCAACGTCGGCATCCACATCCACCACATCGACCCCGTAGACGCTACACAGGTCGTCTGGACCGCCGGCGTGCAGGACGTCATCGCCATCGGGGAGCTCTTCCTCCACGGTGCTTTTTACGGCGGCCGCGTCATCGCCCTGGCCGGCGATGAATTCGAACGTCCTCGTCACCTGCGGACCTACATGTGTGCTTCGATCGCGGACCTGATCAAGGGTGAGCTCGCGTACCCGGACAAGGACGTACGTTACATCAGCGGCGACGTGCTGAGCGGCGTGCAGAAGGCTGGAGACAGTTACCTCAATTTTTACGACGACCAACTCACCTCCATCGAGGAAGGCAACTACTTCGAGCTGTTCGGCTGGCTGCTACCGGTGGACCCTCGCCCGAGCCGATCCGGGACCTTTCCCAACAAGCTCTTCGGCAAAGACTATCAGTACAAGGCGACGACCAACTCCCACGGGGAGCAGCGGGCCTTCGTGGTGACGGGCGAGTACGAGGCCGTGCTCCCGATGGACATCCTCCCGCAGCACTTGATGAAGGCCATCATGGCCAACGACTTCGAGCGCATGGAGGGGCTCGGGCTTTATGAGCTCGTCGAGGAGGATATTGCGATTTGTGAGTTCGCGTGCACCAGCAAGCAGCCGCTCCAACGAATCCTGCGTCAAGGACTAGACACAATGCGCGCTCAGGGCTAGGCCCGACAACTTGATATCGGGAGATTTGTTCGGTTCACGCGGGCCAGGAGCGAGGTCCCAAAAGCAACGCACGATAGATGAAAAAGGTAGCGGAGTATCTACACAACAATGCGCCGAGTAAGGACAAGGCGCTCCTGCACACGGCCTACGATGCGTTCTTCACGTTCGCGTTCACTCCCAACACCACTACGGCGAACGGCGTCCACGTCCGCGACGGAATGGACCTCAAGCGACTGATGGTCCACGTGGTCATCGGGATGCAGCTGCTCTACTTCTTCGGGACGTACAACATCGGTCACCAGCACTTCGTAGCGCTCGGGGAGTACACCGGCTTCTTTGAGGGCGTCAACCTCAAGCTGGCTTATGGCCTCATTAAGCTGATCCCTTTGTTCGTGGTATCCAATGCCGTTGGTCTTGGGATTGAATTCTGGTACGCCGCCAAAAAAGGTCACTCCGTTGAAGAAGGCTACCTGGTGACTGGGGCGCTCTTACCGCTTATCATCCCGCCGGATCTACCGCTCTGGATCCTGGCCCTTTCGATCTTCTTCGCGGTCATCATCGGCAAGGAGGCGTTCGGCGGCACGGGCATGAACGTGTTCAACATCGCGCTCCTGGCGCGGGTCTTTATCTTCTTCGCCTACCCCACCGAGATCTCGGGAGACCAGTGCTGGGTGGCGGGCTTCGACCAGATCATCGCGGGCGCCTCGCCGACGTACGGCTGGTTCGAAACCACGTTCTTCAACGATTGGATCTTCGGTCCGCTTGGTTGGCCCACATTCAATGCGCAAGCTGCGATCGTCGACGGCTACACGGGCGCGACGCCACTCGGTCTCGCCTACGAAGGTGGTTGGGAAAGGGTTACCGAGGTCTACACGCCCGGCCAGATGCTGTGGGGTAACATCCCGGGCTCGATCGGGGAGATGAACAAGGTTTTCATAGCCTTTGGGCTCGGCTTGCTATTGATCACTGGGGTAGCCAGTTGGCGCATCACCTTCAGTGTCTTCGCAGGGGCAGCGGTAATGGGTATGATCTTTAATTGGTGGGGCGCCACCCCTTTCATGGAAGTTGCCTGGTATAACCAGTTTCTCATGGGGTCGCTGCTGTTCGCGGCGGTGTACATGGCCACGGATCCCGTGACGGCGGCCTCGACCAATACCGGCAAGTACATCTACGGCGGGCTGATCGGTATGATCGGGTTGCTGATTCGCGTGGCCAATCCAGCTTACCCAGAGGGGTGGATGCTCTCCATCCTCCTCATGAACGCCTTCGCGCCGCTTATCGACCACTACATCGTCGAGGCCAACATGAACCGCCGCAAGAAGCGACTCCAACTACGCCGTGCCGGTGTCACCACCGACGACGAGGAAGCCATCCCCGTCCCGCAAGTCGCCACCGCCTAAGCCACCAACATGAACGACAACAGGTACATCTATATGTTTACGATCGCCATGACGAGCGTCGTGGCGATCGTGCTCGGGCTCATGTATTTTGGGCTGAGTCCCATCCACTCCCGCAACGAGGCCGTGTTCAACAAACGCGCGATCCTCGCGTCGCTCGGTAACAATTTACCGAAGCCGGTGGCGGACATGAGCGACGAGGATGTGCAGAACATCTTTAACGACAACATGACTACCTACGTCGTGAAGAGCGACGGCGAGGTCATCGAGGGAGCCAAGATTGAAAGTGTCGACATGGCTAAGGAGCGCAAGAAGCCCGAGGGCGATCGCCAGTTCCCGCTATACGTCTACAACAACGGCTCGGAGGATTTTTATATCCTCAGTGTCCGTGGCAACGGGCTCTGGGACGAGATCTGGGGTAACATCGCCCTGGAGAGTGACCTCTCCACCATCGCTGGTACCTCCTTCGATCACAAAGGGGAGACGCCCGGCCTCGGCGCCGAGATTAAGGACAACCCCAAGTTCGCAGCTCAATTCAACGGCAAGCAGATTTACGATTACAACGGTACCTACACCAGCGTCATCGTCAAGAAGGGTGGCGTCGATAACCCGACCTACGAAGTCGATGCGATCAGTGGCGCCACCGTAACCTCGGTGGGCGTCTCCGAGATGCTCAATCGGGGCATCCGTTACTACCTGCCCTACCTCGAGAAGATCAAAGCCGAAAACGAAAGCGACAGCCAACCTGTCGGCCTGCTGCTCAACTAAGAATCTCCCGCGCGGTCGCTCCGCGTCTCAACAGCGATTACCCATGGCAGAAGCAACCGTGGCGGCACCCGTCAAACAGGATGTCGTCCTAAAGCCAAAGACCGAACCCCTGTTCGGCAAAAAGGAGAAGGTCCTCCTCACCGACCCCCTCCTGGACAATAATCCAATCCTGATCCAGGTCCTCGGGATCTGTTCGGCGCTCGCCGTGACGACGCTTGTCGTCCCTTCGATTGTCATGGGTGTGGCCGTGGTCTTCGTGACCGCTTTCTCGTCGCTCGTCACGAGTTTACTTCGCGAGCGAATCCCGAAACAGATTCGCCTTATCGTTCAGCTGGTGATTGTAGCCTTCCTCGTTACCATCGTCGAGCTCGGTCTCAAGGCGCTAGCCTTTCCGGTTTACAAGCAACTGTCCGTATTCATCGGGCTCATCATCACCAACTGCATCGTGATGGGGCGGCTCGAGGCCTTCGCGATGGCCAATCGCCCCTGGCGCTCATTCCTCGACGGAATTGGCAACGGCCTGGGTTACGCCGCGATTTTGATCATCGTCGCTGTCGTGCGCGAGCTCTTTGGCAAGGGCACACTTTTCGCCGGCTCCGGATTCTACATGCCGTTCATTGGCGCCGGGGAGGACTACTGGATCAACACGTCCGCCGATGGCAGCTGGTTCGGGTGGTACGCCAACAATAACCTGATGGTACTCCCGGCCGCGGCCATGTTCATCATCGGGATCATGATCTGGATTCAACGCAGCTACGATCCGAAGCTCGTGGACATTTCCTAAATTATCCCAAATCACAAATTTGCAATTCCAAATGGCCGTCTGGGCGTCACGCTGGCCGGTCCACATTTAGAATTAGAAATTTGCCAATAGAAATTCATTTGCCATGGGCGAATTCATCAACATCTTCATCAAGTCCGCCTTCATCGAGAACCTCGTGCTCGCGTACTTCCTAGGTATGTGCTCCTACCTCGCGGTGTCGAAGTCGGTCGGAACGGCTTTCGGGCTCGGGCTCGCCGTCATCTTCGTACTCGGGATCACGATGCCGGTCAACTGGCTCATAACCACCTACCTGCTTGACCCAAGTACAAACGTCTTCGCGCGTTTCGGACTTAACCTCGACCTCACGGTCCTGCGGCTGATCTTATTTATCGCCGTGATCGCGTCGATGGTGCAGATCGTAGAGATGGTCCTCGAGAAGTTCAATCCGAGCCTCTACAATGCGCTCGGTATTTTCCTCCCGCTGATTACCGTCAACTGCGCCATCCTCGGGGGTTCGCTCTTCATGGTAAGCCGCGAGTATAGCTTCAGTAATTCTGTGGCCTTCGGGCTCGGCGGAGGCTTCGGGTGGTTCCTAGCCATCATTGCCATTGCGGCAATCCGGGAGAAGATCAAATACTCGGCGGTACCTCCGGGACTGCGTGGGCTGGGGATGGCCTTTATCCTTACGGGCCTCATGGGCATCGCCTTTATGAGTCTGCTCGGGATCGACCCCGCCGCCCTTACGGCAGGCGAATAATTCGATAACTCCGCTTTCCGTCACGGGACTAAGGCAACTCGCCAGCCGCCTTTCGGCAAAACCCTTCCCACGTGCATCAATTCCCGCCTCTCGGTGGTCTCCTAAGAAACGCAAGACATGCAAACCCTCCTCGGCGTCGTCGTCTTGACGATCATGTTCATGGCCCTTATCTCGGGACTGGCCTACCTCCTGCTCTTCGCCCGCAAGAAGCTCGTTGCCCAGGGCGAGGTCGCCATCATCGTCAACGGCGATAGCGCCTCACCACTGATGGTGGCCCCGGGCTCGAGCCTGCTCAGCGCCCTGAGCGACAAGAATATTTTCCTCCCGTCGGCCTGTGGCGGTGGCGGCACCTGCGCGATGTGCGAGTGCCACGTCGACGAGGGCGGCGGCGACGTGCTCCCGACGGAGATGAACCACCTCTCGCGCCGGGAGGTCGCTGAGAACATGCGTCTCGCCTGCCAGGTCAAGGTACGCCAGGCAATGAAGATCCGCATCCCCGAGGAGATCTTCGGGATTAAGAAGTGGGAGTGCACCGTGGACTCCAACTACAACGTCGCGACCTTCATCAAGGAGTTCGTCGTCCGTTTGCCGGAAGGCGAAGAACTAGACTTCGAGTCGGGCGGCTACATCCAGGTCGACGTCCCGGGTAACCTCAAGGTGGACTTCAAGAACTTCGACATCACTCCCCACCCAGAGCACCACCCCGAGGCCGGTCCAGATAAATTTAAGCCCGACTGGGACAAATTCAAACTCTGGGACCTGTCGATGGTCAACGAGGAGCCGCAGTTTCGCGCGTACTCAATGGCGAACCACCCTGCGGAAGGCGACATCGTGATGCTCAATATTCGTATTGCCACGCCGCCGTTCGACCGCGCGTCGAACGGATGGATGCCGGTCAACCCGGGCGTCTGCTCGAGTTACGTATTCAATCAGAAGCCGGGGGACAAAGTCGTCGTCTCCGGTCCGTACGGTGAGTTTTTTATCAAGCCGACCAAAAAGGAGATGGTCTACATCGGCGGCGGTGCCGGCATGGCGCCCCTGCGGAGCCACCTGTTTCACCTGTTCCACACCCTCAAGACTACGGACCGAAAGGTCAGCTTCTGGTACGGCGGTCGCTCGAAGAGAGAGCTGTTTTACACCGACCAATTCCGCGAGATCGAACAGGAGTTCCCGAACTTCACCTACAATATCGCACTCAGCGAGCCCGAGGAAGGTGACAATTGGGACGGTTACACTGGATTTATCCACCAAGTGCTGCTCGACAACTACCTCAAGGAGCACGAGGAGCCGGAAGAGATCGAGTACTATTTCTGCGGGCCGCCGATGATGAACCAGGCCGTGCTCAAAACGCTCGACAATCTCGGGGTGCCGGACGAGAATATCGCTTTTGACGACTTCGGCGGATAAAGAGACGTCTTGCGAGGTTTTTCGGACGCAAGACTCGCTCTAGAAACGCAAATATTGCAAGGGCAGGTCCACGGAGTGGGCTTGCTAGGCGCTCTTATCTGGCGGGTCTTGCGTCTCCGTGGTGTTCCTTGCGTCCGATTCCAATCTCGATGCGCAAACTCGTCACTTCCGCCCTCCCTTACGCCAACGGTCCCTTGCACCTCGGACACCTCGCTGGCGCCTACCTGCCGGCAGATGTCTACGTCCGCTACCTCCGGTCGAAAGGAGAGGACGTGGTTTGGGTATGTGGCTCCGATGAGCACGGCGCGGCCATCAGCATGCGGGCAAAGACAGAGGCCCGTACCGAACGAGACATCATCGATACCTACCACGGGCTCAACGGCGAGGCCTTCGAGCGTTTTGGCGTAAGCTTCGATATCTTCCACCGGACCTCCGCTCCGCTACACCACGAAACCTCCCGAGAGCTATTTGCCCAACTCGTAGGACAGGGAGGCCAGTTCGAAGAGCGGACAACCGAGCAGTACTTCGACCCGGAGTTCGAGACCTTCCTCGCGGATCGCTTCATCCAGGGCACTTGTCCCAACTGCGGATTCACGGAGGCGTACGGGGACCAGTGCGAGAATTGCGGACGTGACCTCAGCCCCACCGAGCTCATCGCTCCGAAGTCCAAACTTAGCGGCGCGAAGCCCGTACTGAGGCTGACCAAACACTGGTACTTTCGTCTCGACTTGCACGAGGCGTGGCTGCGGCACTACATCTCTGATGGCTCGGTGGACGGCCAGCCCCACCACGACCCGACGCTGTGGCGAAACCACGTCGTGGGGCAGTGCATGAGCTGGCTCGACGCCGGACTCCAGCCCCGGGCTTACACCCGGGACCTCGACTGGGGCATTCAGGTGCCGACCGTGCCGGGTCATATCACGGCCGAGGAGGCTGCGGGAAAGGTGCTGTACGTCTGGTTTGACGCTCCTATCGGCTATATCTCCGCCACGAAACAGTGGGCGCTCGACCGCGGCGAGCCGGACCTGTGGGAGCAGTACTGGAAGCACGGCGAGGCAGAGCTCATTCACTTCATCGGCAAGGACAACATCGTCTTCCACTGCCTCACGTTTCAGGCGACGCTTAAGGCCCTCGGCGACTATAACGTGGCCTCCTACGTACCAGCCAACCAATTCCTTAATTTCGAAGGAGACAAATTCTCTAAGTCGCGCGGCTGGGGCATCACGATGGACGAGTACCTCGCGGAGTTCGCAGAGCTACCCAATCATGTCGACGCAATGCGGTACGCACTCTTGCGCAACGCCCCGGAGAACCGCGACGCGGATTTCCGCTGGGATGATTTCGTAGGCTTCCACGACAAGGAGTTGGCCGATAAGTTGGGCAACTTCGTCAACCGCACCCTGGTACTCGTGCACAAATTTTTCGAAGGACGAGTCCCAGCTGCTTCGCTTCCGCACAATGCCTTCCTGGAACTCAGTTCCCGATTTAAAGAGGTAGACGCTCAGCTCGCCCGCTTCAATTTCAAAGATGCGCTCGCGTCGACCATCGGCCTAATCGACTGGGCGAACGCCGACCTCCAAGCCCGGGCACCCTGGACGCTAGCGAAGGCGGATCCCGATGACCCCGCCATCGCCGAGGCGCTCGCCGTCGCCTGCCAGGCGGTAGCGCTCGCGAGTGCCCTCTTCGCGCCATTCGTCCCCGAGACGGGTACACGCATCAGCGGTCTGCTCGCCGCCCCGGCGTTCACCTTCGCGCAGGTGGAAGCCTCCCTCGCGGCTGGCGAGAGCCTGCTGTCTGCTGGGCATCCGCTCGGCCAGCCTACCATTCTCTTCGCCAAGATCCAAGACCGGAAAGACGACACTAGAATGGCGCTCGTCCAGACGCAAAAGGAGAAGCTCAGAGCCATCTTGATGGCTGCGCCCACAACGCACGACTCGCTTCCAGCAGCCGACCCCGTTCCGGATGACGCCGAAGCAACTGCACTCTCACCAGCCATTGAGCCCGAGATGATTCAATACGAGGACTTCGCTAAGCTCGAGCTCCGTACTGGACGGATCCTCTCCGCCGAGGCCATCCCCAAGGCCGACAAACTCCTCAAACTGGGAATCGATCTAGGTACAGAGCTGCGCACGGTGGTCTCGGGCATTGCCCTGCACTTCGACCCGGTGAAGCTCGTTGGGCAGGATGTCTTGGTGCTCACCAACCTTGCGCCCCGGAAGTTGCGCGGGGTCGAAAGCCGGGGTATGATCCTCATGGCCGATACGCCGGAGGGCGGTCTAGCCTTCATTGCCCCACCGGCGGGGTCAACCCCGGGGATGCGCGTGAGCTAAGTTTCCTTACACGAGCCTCCCGACAGCGACTGGTTTTAGCGAAAGCGCTCGCGGACCCTCCGCCCGATAGCTGCCGCCCCGACCCGGAACAATCTCCCCGAAGGGCAGACGGTACTCCTGCTGGGGCTGTGGCGCAGCGCCCCACTTTCTAGCTCAAGCCTAACGCGCCCACGAAGGCGACGCAACGACGGCGATGATCTGCTATCACGCAAAGAAGACCGTTGATGTAGTAGCGGAAGAGTGGTCGGCGCAGAAGCTACACGCCGACTCCGGCAGACCCTGCAGATCTACGGTCGCGCCGTTGGCCTCCGAGCAGCCCAAACCGAAGTGCACGGATGTGGATTACGGCGCGCGCGTGCTGCGTGGAGCAAGGCGGAGTGAAAGAGAGAGCCAGCCGCCAAGCTCCACGCGGCGGTTCCGCACGAAATTCTAGCGGACCCCCTCTGTGCCGCAGGCAATGAGTCAACAAGCCCCCGACTAGGTTTCTTTGCCGGCGTGACGCTAGCCAACTACCGACGCCCCGTAGCCTTTGCGTTTCTCGGGATCGCCGCACTCGCCGCTTTGCGGATGTACCACCTCCAAGCCGACGAAAGGCTCTGGGGAGTGTGGCCGTTGCTGCTACTACTCGCGGCATGGTTCGGCCTCGTACTGTTGCGGCAGCATCCGGGTCGCCTTCCGATGTTAGGGTGGAGTAGCGTAGCCGGCGTGTCGCTCGGCCTCTCGTTCGCGCCCTACGGAGCGATCTGGTCCCCGATTTTCGGATTCGCCATCCTCCTCGGGGTGCTGGCCAGACTCGACCGCGCAGGGGCGAGCAAGCGCCAGGTGTTATGGTACGCCTACCACACCATGGTGGTCTTCAATGTCGTGGCGACGTGGTGGGTGGCAAATACCGCGATCGCCGCCGGGATCGTCGCCAATTTCCTCAACGCGCTATTTATGGCGGTTGTGGCGCTGCTCATCTTTCTCGTGAGGCGGCACCGACGACGCGCGTGGCTCGCGGGAGCGGTGTGCCTTTGGGTCGGTTTCGAGTACCTGCACTTCAACTGGCAGATCGCCTGGCCGTGGCTGTGCCTAGGGCACACGTTTGCGCCCGCGCCGGTGCTGGCGCAGTGGTTCAGCGTGACGGGCGTTTTCGGCGGAAGCCTCTACGTTACGGTAAGTGCTTGCCTCGTCTACCGCGTGTTCGCCAGTCGCGACGAAGCCGGCAGCGAGTTCGAGGTCAGTCCGATCTACCGCAATGCGGCAAGGGCCGCCGTCGCGATCCTCGTGCCATTGGCGGTCTCGGTGGTGATGTACGCTTACGCTAAAACCAGCGGGACACAAATGGTAATCGTCGCAGCCGTTCAGCCTAACCTCGAACCACACTACCAGAAGTTCCGCGTCGCCGAGCGCGAGCAGCTCGAAAGATTTCGTACCCTCACCGAGCGGGCGCTTGCTGCCAATGCGCAACTGGTGATCTACCCGGAGACGAGCTTCAGCGGGATCGACGAAGCTCTCGTGCAAGCCGAACCTTGGGTTGGGATGTGGGACGCGCTTGCGGCTGAGGCGGCTCCCCTGGCGCCGGCCTTGTTGACGGGCCTGTCGAGCTACGCTAGGCTCGCGACCGACAACGGTGATCCGGCGGTCCGTACGCAGAGCGCTGGCGCCGAAACCGTCCACTACATCGCCCACAATTCGGCATCCGTCCTGGACGGCGGCGGTCCGGTCGTGTTTTACAATAAGTCCAAGCTCGTGCCCGGCGTCGAATTCCTGCCTTACCGCAAGGTATTTTTCTTCTTCGAGCCACTGGTGGCGAGTCTCGGAGGTACCACCGCCGGCCTCGGTCGCAACGACTCAGCAGCAGTATTCAGATTGCGTAGTGGCGTGGTAGCGGCACCGTTGATCTGCTACGAGAGTATTTACGGGGACTACGTCCGCCAGTTCGTGAAGCGAGGCGCGAACCTGCTGGTCGTCCCCACCAACGATGGGTGGTGGGACGAGTCCCCCGGCTACCGACAGCACTTTAACCTCGCTCGCCTACGCGCCATCGAGACTCGGCGGTGGGTGGTGCAGGCCGCCAACTCCGGTACGAGCGGCATTATAGACGAGCGCGGCAGGGCGATCGTCAGTACCAACTACGATGAAGCTACCACGCTCACTGGGGGAGTGGCGCTACTCGACGGCGAGACGATCTACGTCCGTTTTGGGGATGTCATCGGGTGGGTCCTCGCAGGGGGGGCATGTCTAACCTTGCTCGGCTTGTCGGCAGCCCTCTGGAGGGCTAGGTAACAGTCTGCGTCGAGCGACCTTGACGCGGCGCTGCCACCGATCGCCTTCTATCTCGATGCGTCGACCCCTAGCGCATTTTCGGTCGTCGGCGCTTGCTGCCCTGACCCTGGGTCCCGACGCCCATCCGCTGGGCGAGCTTAACGTTGCCGCGATTGCGGTAGGCCTTCTCCAGCATTTCGGCCTGCTCGAGGATCATTGGCTCGGTCACCTTGAGCTTGCGGATAACCTGGATGCGCTGGTTGACCTCGGGCCAGTTGTTCTTCTGCGCGGCGATGTTGGCCAGTTGCAGTTCGATGACCGCCGACTCATTACCGCTCGGCATATCGTACTTGCTAGCCTCCCGCAGTAAACCCTCGGCTTTCTTCGGGTCTTTGCGCACGAGGGCAATATTCGCCTGGATCATGTAGAAGTAAGCCTTGTTGGCAGGGAACAGCCACTGCGGAAATTTCGTCAGCGCTAGGCGGGCCTCGGCCTCGTCAATCCTCTGCTCCTGCAAAAGCTCAGAGGCGCTCCGGATCGTGCCCAGGAGGATGTAGCCGGCGATGAGGACAAGGGCGACGATAAACAGCGGAAACCCGTACCAGAAGCCCTGCCAGACGCTGAGTACGAGCCCTAAGATGAGGCAGCCGACGATAAGGGCGAAACGGACGTAAAGGTCGAGCTTGAGCATAGGGCCGCGAAGGTAGCCGGCCGGGGCGTGTCATCGCCACAAAACCGCCCGTCGCCATTGGCTACCGCTGGGCGTAGGTTTCGTACTCGAGCCGCAACTCGTCCACGTCCTGCTGGACCTCCGTGAGCTCGCGCTCCTGTTCGAGGATTAAGGCGTACATCTCCTCATCCATGTCGAGGCGCATGCTGAGCTGTGCGTAGTCGGCGAGGAGGAGGGCCTGTAGGCCGTGGACGACGCTGAGCAGCGCCGTTGGGTTGTCGCACGTCTTCTCGAGAAACATGTCCTTCGCGGAGTCCACGGCTGCGCTATGGCTTTTGGCCCCCTCGTCCTGGAGCGATTCCGCCATGGAGTCGAGACGGTCGCCGTAGGATCTCATCCATACGTGCAGGCCCGAGATAGTCTCCACGCCACACGCGTGAGTAAGGCCCTTACTGAGGGCCCGAAGACGAGTTAAGACCGTGTTGAGGATCACGGGAGTCGTCGTGCCGAGGGAGGCGAGCAGAGGAGAGACAGGCTTCCGGCGCGATGCTTGGGGCATACTCGTTAAAGGGCAACGTGCTGGGATATGTTACCGGTGGGCTGAGAATCGGACAATTATTCACGATTCCAAAACGCAAGGTGCTAGGCTGGCCATGGACTAGCCACTCCAGCCTTTGGCAGCTTGTAGCAAAATTGTCCGTGACGACTAGGCAGCCTTGGGCTCGGGTAGCGCGCAATCGTCGCCAACCTTGGCTCCGCAGGTGGTGCACTCGCCAAATTTGTCCTTAACCATTGGGTTGTTTGAGGCGCAGGTGCCCCTGAACGCCTCCCCCTTAACGATCTGCCGGACGTTGATAAGCAAGAACGACACCCCGAAGGCGACGAACATGATGACGATAATGGCGAGCAATTCCATGAGGAGCAAACTTAAGTCCCGCGGCGGGCACATCGTAACGCGCATCTAGGTTCGGAGGTTATGGCCACGCCATCTTTGTGCTCATGAAGGCCACCGCGACGAGGGAAGAGAAGCTGGCGGCCTTCGGGCGATTGCTGGACGTGATGGACGAGCTGCGGGAGGGCTGTCCTTGGGACCGCGAGCAGACCATGGCAACCCTACGGCCCCTCACCATCGAGGAGACTTACGAGCTCGCGGACGCTATCGTGCAGGCCGACGATAGCGCAATCGAGGAGGAGCTCGGCGACGTGATGCTCCACCTCATCTTCTACGCGCTCATCGGCCAGGAGCGGGGCACCTTCGACATCGCGTCGGTCCTACACCGCGAGGCCGACAAACTCGTCCACCGCCACCCGCACATCTACGGCGACACCGCGGTCGCCGACGCCGAGGAGGTCAAGCGTAACTGGGAGCGCCTCAAGCTCAAGGAGAAGGGCAAGGCCACTGTACTCGGCGGCGTCCCCCGCGGTCTGCCCTCGCTCGTCAAGGCGCTCCGCCTCCAGGAGAAGACCGCGCAGTTCGGCTTCGAGTGGACGGAGGCGCGGGAGGTTTTGACGAAAGTCGAAGAGGAGTTGTGGGAGTTGAAGGAGGCTATCGCGCTGTCGGAAGGCTCGGCACGGGTGGAGGAGGAGTTCGGCGACCTGCTCTTCTCACTGGTTAACTACGCCCGCTACATCGACGTGGATCCGGATACGGCCCTCGAGCGCGCCAACGCAAAGTTCAGACGTCGCTTCGACTTCATCGAGGCCAACGCCGGAGGCCGTCTCGGCAAGCTGGACCTCGGCGAGCTAGACGCGCTGTGGCGCGCCGCCAAGGCCAGCGGACTGTGAGAATGTTGTTGGCGCGAGGGCGAGGCCAACGTGCGTGTGTCACCTACCTTCGCACCCGGCGCGCGGAACATCGCCGGACGGGCTAAACCCGCGGCCCCGTAGCACGTTGCTAGGGTTATAACGAGTTTATGGAAAAGATACGGCTAGAGATCGTGGCCCTGTCGCACAGCGTCGCACAGTCCCACAATTATGCCGTGGTCCTCGGGGAGCAACACGGACCTCGTCGGCTGCCGATCGTCATCGGGGGCTTCGAGGCACAAGCCATCGCGGTGGCCATGGAGCGCATGGCGCCGAATCGACCGTTGACGCACGACTTGTTCAAGAACGCTCTCGAGAAATTTGAGGTCGACCTCAAGGAGATCGTCATCAACAACTTAGTCGAAGGCGTCTTCTACAGCCTTCTCATCTGCGAGCGCAACGGGGAGACCTTCGAGATCGACAGCCGGACCTCCGACGCGATCGCAATGGCGGTGCGGTTCCAGTGTCCGATCTTCACCTTCGAGGAAATCCTCGAGCAGGCCGGCGTCGAGATCGAGGATGACGAGGATCGGGAGGCCAAGCCCGGCCGTAAGCGCAGTGAGCGCTCCAAGACGGCTGTCGCCAAAACTGTCGGCAGCAAGTCGGATAAACTGAGTAGCTACTCCATCAAGGACCTCAAGCAACTCCTCGACGAGACCCTCGCGAGTGAGAACTACGAAAAGGCTGCCCAGATCCGGGACGAATTGACCCGCCGCGAGACCGAGGGCTAGGCGCACGATAGGCGCGCGTCGTTAGGAGAGCACTGATTTCAGTATCTCGCTCGCGCGCCCCAGGTCATCGTCGCCGAAGTCAAGGTGCGTGACGAGCCGTATGGTGTTGGAACCGAAACCGCTAGCCCGTAGCCCGCGGTCCATGAGCGCCGCCCGGGCGGCGTCTCCCCCGAGGCCTGGGTCCACGTCGAAGATGACGATGTTGGTCGCCACCGGGCGGATATCCGTCACGCGGTCGCACTCCCGCAGGATGCCGGCCAGCGCCTGTGCCCGCGCGTGATCGTCGGCGAGTCGGTCGACGTGGTGATCGAGCGCGTAGGTGCACGCGGCAGCCAACATTCCGGCCTGGCGCATCCCGCCCCCCAGGATTTTGCGGAAGCGACGTCCCCGCTTAGCGAATTCGCGGGTGCCACTCAACACACTGCCCACCGGCGCACCGAGGCCCTTGCTCAGGCAGAGGCTAATGCTATCGAAGCGCGCGCCCCAGGCTTCAGCCGATTCGCCGGTGGCCACCAGAGCGTTCATCAGGCGAGCGCCGTCGAGGTGGAGCCGCAGGCCGTGCGCATCCACGACCTCCCTTATCGCGTCGACCTCCGGCAGGCGGTACACCGAGCCGCCACCGCGGTTGCAGGTGTTCTCGAGCACGACCAGGCGCGTGCGCGCCAGCCAGTCGAAGTCGCCGTTGACGGCCTCGGCAATCTGCGGGGCCTCCAGTTTGCCGTACCGGCCCTCGACCGGGCGCACCTTCACGCCGGAGTGCCACGCGAAGCCCGCGCTCTCGTACTGCCAGATGTGCGAGTCGTGGTCACAGATTACCTCGTCGAGGGTTTCGGTGTGGAGTTTGATAGCCAGTTGATTGGTCATCGTGCCGCTCGGGCAGTAAAGGGCAGCCTCGTGGCCGAACATCGCCGCCACGCGTTTCTCGAGGGCGTTGACGCTCGGGTCCTCGCCGAAGACATCGTCCCCGAGGGGCGCCGCCATCATCGCCTCGCGCATCCCCGCCGTGGGCCGCGTCACCGTATCTGAGATCAGGTCTATCACGCCCGCGAAGTAAAGGCGGCCGCGATACTCCGGAGGCGTCGCGCGTTCGCGCCCAAATCACCGTAGCCTACCCGCGACGTGGAGCGCATGTGGATGACGCGTTCGCCTTTGGGGAAGTAGAACTCGACGTCGTCCAAGAAGATCATCGCCCGGTACTCCGCGCGTACGTAGTCGTCACCCACCGTCGCCACCGTGGCGCGGGGATCGGCGTCGAGCACCTTAACCAGAAGGTCGCGCGCGTCGGCTACCGTGCCCTCGTAAGGGATGGGGGGAGGTCCGGGCGCGCCTACGCCCTCCTGCGTGCTGACGCAGCTCGGTCGTTTTGGCGAAAGCCTAAACTTGCCGCCTTCCACGCCGAGGTAGGCGGGCGTCCTGCGGGCGGCGGGTAGGGTCCAGTTCATGAGACGCGGGGTAGGTACGCAAACATAGCGCGGGTGCGGTGTGCAGAGAGCGCCTCCTCGGGTCGGCCCCGCGTGACTTACATTCCCAGCATGAATTACAGCACTGTCGCCGCGATGTCCGTCGCACTGGCCCTCGCGGTCTGCGCCTGTAGAACCGATCTGAAAGCCGTGAAACCTACGAATCCCCAAGCTTCCTCACCCACCGAACGCTACATTGATGCGGTCGAGGCCTACGGTGAGCTCTTCGTCGACGTGCAGATGAGTCGAATCTTCGCGGACTCTAAAACCTTTGTCGACATGGTGCCGAGCGTAAGCGTCGACAGCGTGATGTCGAGCTACCGCAGGGGCAAGGCACAGGAGGGCTTTGATCTAGCGACTTTCGTCAAAACCCACTTCAAGATCCCGGACGTGGACTCGCGGGTCTTCGTCTCGGACGCATCCCTCGACCTCGACAAGCACATCGAGCGTCTCTGGGGCTTCCTCGCGCGCGAAGAGGAGAACCAGGCCCGCGGCGGCACGCTATTGCCGTTGCCGTACGACTACATCGTCCCGGGGGGGCGGTTTCGCGAGATCTACTACTGGGATAGCTACTTCACGATGCAGGGATTGCTCGCCGACGGGCGGACGGTGGACGCGCGCAACATGGTCGACAATTTCGCCTACCTAATCAATACCTACGGCTTCATCCCGAACGGCAACCGCAGCTACTACCTGAGCCGATCGCAGCCACCCTTCTTCGCACCGATGGTCGCCCTGCTCGCGAAGTCCCAGGGCGACAGCGTCCTCCTAAAGTACCTCCCGGCCCTCGAACGCGAGCACGAGTTCTGGATGCTCGGGTTGGACGAGGTCACGAAGCCCGGGGACGCCCATCTGCGCGTGGCGCAGATCGACGGCGGCTTCACGGTCAACCGCTACTTCGACAATGAACCCCGCCCTCGGCCGGAGGGCTACGTCGAGGACAGCCTCCTCACGCGGGAGACCTCGCGCCCGCCCGCCGATCTCTACAACGACTTACGCGCGGCCTGTGAGTCCGGCTGGGACTTTAGCTCCCGCTGGTTTGCCGACCCCCAGGAGCTCTCCACCATCCGCACGACGCACATAGCGCCCGTCGATCTCAATAGCCTGCTCTACTTCCAGGAGGACCTCATCGCCAAGGCGTATGAGCTGCGAGGTGACGCCACGCAGGAGGCGGCCTACGCCAAGCTCGCCTACGAGCGCCGCCGCGCGATCCTCACGAAGTTTTACAGCGAGTCCGAAGGTTACTTTATGGATTACGACCTCGAGACCGAGCGCACCACGCCCGCCCTGACGCTCGCCGGCGTCTACCCGCTCTACTTCCAGATTGCCACCGAGGAGCAGGCCGCCGCGGTGGCGGACGTGATCCGCAAGCGATTCCTCCGTCCGGGTGGCCTCGTGACGAGCTTGGAGAAAACCGGGCAGCAGTGGGATGCCCCGAACGGATGGCCGCCGCTACAATGGATGGCCATCGACGGACTGCGTAAGTACGGCCACGATGAACTTGCGCGCGAGATCGCCAAGCGCTGGCTGGCCGGCGGCCGTAAGGTGTACGCCAACACAGGCAAAGTGGTCGAGAAATACAACGTGGTCGACACCACCATCATCGCCGGGGGCGGGGAGTACCCCAATCAGGATGGCTTCGGGTGGAGCAACGGCGTGTTCGCGCGGCTGATCGCGGAGTATCCGGACTTATAGCCCCCGATAGCGTTCACAGATCACAGCGCACAGGTCGGCCAGGTAGGTGCATTTTGCACGCCGCACACCGTACTTTCCGTACGGCTTGCGCCAAAACCTAAGCAACCAAAGACATCAGTTTGAATCGAATCGGAAGCATTTTGAACGGACTTAAGAACGGCTGGGTAAAGGGTCGCAAACGTCCACCCGACCATCCCTTCAACATTGAGATCTACCGGGGGTACCGGTCTTCGGAGCGTCTGTTCATTCAGGGTCGCGTCCTGGAGTTCGAGGACATCACGGTCGACTCCGCCGACCGCCGGTGGACCAACTTCATCAACGCCCTCCGCCGCCTAGAGACCGACGAGATCGCTGGGGCCGAGGTCGACGTCGAGTACCGCGGCCGTACCCTACGCCGCACTACCGACAGCGAGGGCTACTTCACGGTCCACGAACCGATCGCCGACGACCTCGACGAGCAGTCGTGGGAGCGCGTATCCGCCAGGCTCGTGTCCGTACCCGTGGGTCCGCTCCCGACCGAGACGTTCCACGGCACGATCACCGACCTGACGCGGACCTCCGAACTTGCCATCGTCACCGATATCGACGACACGATTCTCCAGACGGGAGTCACGTCGTTATTCAAGTTACGTGCGCTGTATCGCACGCTCGCTAACAACGCCTACACGAGGGTCCCATTCGCCGGCGGAGCCGAACTGTACGAAGGCCTCGCCGAAGGTGCGTCCGCGACTGAGGAGAAGAACCCGATCTTCTACCTTTCGAACAGCCCTTGGAACTTGTATCAGCTCCTGAAGGAATTCCTCAATGTCAAAGGCTTTCCTAAGGGGCCAATCTTCCTCCGCGACATCGGGCTCCCGTACGAGGGAAGCCCAGCGTCCGGCACCCACAAAGGCAACACCTTACGTCAATTGCTGCGCGACTTCCCTACCGTGAAGTTCGTCCTGATCGGGGATTCCGGGGAGGCCGACGCCGATATTTACCACGCGGCCGCGGAGGAGTTTCCCGAGCGGATTAAGGCGATCGTGATCCGCAACGTGAAGAACAACGCCAACGCGCGCCGCATCCAGCGGCTTTTCGACCGCCTCCCCGAACGTCTCTTTTTTCTAGTGAGCGACAGCGCCGAGGCCGCCGTGCGACTCGCCGGTATCGGCCTGCTGAACGCGGACCAGGTGGCGCGCGTCCGGCAAGCGATGTCGATCAAGGAGCGGGCCGCGGACACGGCCGGGGAGTAACGCGACCTAGACCTCCCAGCTGAATCCCTGCTGGCGGAGGCGCTCGTACTTCTCGACGTTGAAGCGGTACAGGCTCGCCGGCCGGTGACTGACACCCTCCTGGTAGGCACCGGTATTCTCGACGACGCCGGTCTGGAGGATCTTCTTGCGGAAGTTGCGTTTGTCCAAGGCTTCGCCAAGCAGGCTCTCGTAGAGCCGCTGTAGATCCGACAGCGAGAAATTTAGGGGGAGCAGTTCAAATCCAATCGGACGACGTTTGACGCGCTCGCGCAGGCGCGACAGGCAAGTGCGCAGGATTGATCCGTGGTCGAAAGCCAGGTCGGGCAACTCGCCGATGTCGAAGTACATGGCCTGCTCGGCCCAGCCGTGTGGACTCACCGGGTGATCGCTCGACCCAATGAGCGAGTAGTACGCCACGGTCATAACGCGCCCAGCCGGGTGACGTCCGGGCGTGCCGAAGCTCTCGACCTGTTCGAGGTACACGTCGTGGATTCCGGTCAGCTCGGTGAGGACCCGGCCGGCAGCCTGGTGGAGGTCCTCCTCCTCGCCGACGAAGTCCCCCGGGAGCGCCCACACGTGGAGGAAGGGCTGGATCCCGCGACGGACGAGCAACACGCGGAGTCGCCCGCCTTCGAAACCGAAGATCACGTTGTCGACCGAGACCGCCGTGTCGAATGTGGGGCCTTGCGCCACAACGCTCGGCTGTGAGGTCTTCAAATCGCTAGGAGGTTATTGGGAGTGCGAGGCGCAAAGTAGAGGCCCTCCGGCGGATCGGCGGCATAACCATTTCGTGTGGGCGTACATTTGCAGGCTATGGCTTACCCGATGGATCGCATCCGTAATTTCTGTGTCATCGCACACATCGATCACGGTAAATCGACCCTCTCCGATCGACTGCTCGAGTTTACGAAAACGATCTCCGAACGCGACATGCAGAACCAGGCGCTCGACTCGATGGACCTCGAACGCGAGCGCGGCATCACGATCAAGAGTCACGCCATCCAGATGTACTACGACCGGCCCTCCGACAACCTCCAGTATACCTTCAACCTCATCGATACTCCGGGTCACGTCGACTTCTCCTACGAGGTAAGTCGCTCGATCGCCGCTTGTGAAGGTGCCCTACTGCTCGTTGACGCCAGCCAGGGCGTCCAGGCCCAGACGATCTCCAACCTCTACCTAGCGATGGAGCACGACCTCGAGATCATTCCGATCCTCAACAAGGTCGATATGGAGTCCGCGATGGTCGAGGAGATGTCGGACCAGATCATCGATCTTATCGGCTGCAAACGCGAGGACATCGTGTTGGCTAGCGGGAAGACGGGCCTCGGGGTCCCCGCCATCATGGAGGCCATCGTCGAACGCATCCCCGCCCCAAAGGGCGATCCCGACGCCCCGTTGCAGGCGCTCATCTTCGACAGTGTCTTCAATTCCTTCCGCGGCGTTATCGCATACTACCGCGTGCTGAACGGCACGATCAGGAAGAACGAATTGATCCGCTTCATGGCCACCGAGAAGGAGTACGCCGCCAGCGAGGTGGGCATCCTCCAGCTCAAGGAAGTCGAGAAGCAGCAGCTCAGCGCCGGCAACGTGGGCTACGTAATCACGGGCATCAAGGAGAGTTCACAGATTAAGGTCGGCGACACGATAACGTCCGTCGCGAAGCCCGCCACCGAGATGATCCACGGCTTTGAGGAAGTCAAGCCGATGGTCTACGCCGGCATCTTCCCGGTCGAGAACGAAGACTTCGAGGACTTACGAGAGAGTCTCGAGAAGCTCCAGCTCAACGACGCCTCCCTGACCTACGAGCCGGAGAGCTCCGTGGCGCTCGGGTTCGGGTTCCGCTGCGGCTTCCTCGGGATGCTCCACCTCGACATTATCCAGGAGCGACTCAGTCGTGAGTTCGACCAGGAGGTGATTACGACGGTGCCCAACGTCAACTACTATGCCTACACGATGGCCGGCGAGGAGCTCCACGTCCGGACGCCCGCCGATCTGCCGGAGCCCAACATGCTCAAGGAAGTCCGCGAGCCGTACATCCACGCGCAGATAATCACGATGCCCGAGTACATCGGCGCGATCATGACGCTGTGTCTCGACAAGCGCGGCAACTTGCTTAAGCAGACCTACCTCACGACCACCCGCGTCGAGCTCACCTTCGAGCTGCCGCTGGCCGAGATCGTGTTCGACTTCTACGACCGCCTCAAGTCGATTAGCCGCGGCTACGCGAGCTTCGACTACCAGATGATCGACTTTCGCGCCTCCGACCTCGTGAAGCTCAACATCCTCCTTAACGCCGAACCGGTCGACGCGCTCACGGCCCTCGTCCACCGCACCAAGGCCGACGCCGTCGGGCGTCGCATGTGTTCGCGCCTTAAAGAACTCCTGCCGCGCCAGCAGTTCATGATCGCGATCCAGGCCTCGATTGGCGCGAAGATCATCGCCCGCGAAACCATCAGCGCCCTTCGCAAGGACGTGACCGCCAAATGCTACGGCGGTGACATCTCCCGCAAGCGCAAGCTGCTCGACAAGCAGAAGAAGGGCAAGAAGAAGATGCGCCAGATCGGCAACGTCGAGGTGCCCCAGAAGGCGTTTTTAGATGTGTTGAAACTAGATTAAACCCCCGATGAATAGTCTCGCCCTCCTCGCTGCGATAGGTCAACAGCTGGTCGGCGCCCGTGAGGCCATGCTCAACAGTCGCGCGCTTTTCGCGGAGTGCGATCCCGATAGCCGCCTGTATCCCGCCCTGCGTTCAGGGCTCATCAAAGATTTCGAACTCACCTACGAGCTGGCAGTCAAGCTAGCCTATAAGCTAGTGGATGAGCGCCTTGGCCACGTTCGGAAGTACAAGCCGTTGGAGACCTTCATAAAGGAAGCCTCCGAGCTCGGAATCCTTGCTCTCGCCCCGGAGGCCTGGTCAGACCTCCGCACCCTCCGCAATAGCACCGTTGACTTGTTCGATGAGCAACTAGCGCATACGGTTGCCTACTCGGACCTCACTCCCTTCCTGCGCGAAATAGAAGCGCTAATTGAGCTTAGTTTGCGGAACCGTTATGTCGACGCCTAACCTACCGACACTAGCCCTGCGGCCGAAAGATTTGCTCTTCATCACAAAGGCCGCGAAACTCTTCGTGCCGGACTACGATGTCGTGGTGTATGGCTCGCGGGCGATGGGTACGTCTAGACCGGACTCGGATCTGGATATAGGGGTCTTTGGCTCGACCGAGAACATCGACCGTGACATTGCGGACTTCGATCGCGTTCTACAGCACTCCTCGGTGATGCCGATAGTGACGGTGGCTGAAATGCACCTGGTGCGTGGGGCCTTCCTTCAACAAGTCTTGCAATTCGGGGTCCTCCTCCAAGAAGGCTCCGGGGAGTTCCGAAGGCTCAGACTTGCGAATGGCTACGGGACACCCGCGTTCGAGCACGCTTAATGCTTACGCAAAAACCCTCAGCCCCGCCGTCGTTACCGCTTCCAACTGCTCTCGTGTCGCGCCCGTCTTCGCGAAGAGCGTAAGCCCGGAGTAAAGCGTAAACACGTACTCACAGGCGGCGCGTGCCGTCATCGCCGGCGTCTCGTGCCCCTCGGCCAGCGGCAGCAGCGCCGCCACGAAACGTTCACGATTCGCCGCCACGAACGCTTGGGTAGTCGCGTCGACCGCCGCCAGCTCCGTTGTCGCATTCGCGACTAGGCACCCGCGGCAGGGCTTGGTTACGCTAAGCCGCGCGATGGCGTCGCCGAAGATACGATCGAGGCCGGTGCGCCAGGTTTTGGCGGAAGCCGCCACGTCACGGAGATAATTGATGTTTTCGCCGCTGTAGCGGTTTAGGACTCGCTCAAAAAGAGCACGCTTATCTCCGAAAGCCGCGTACAGACTCGTGCGCTGCAAACCCGTCGCCGCCTCCAGGTCACTGATCGAAGTGGCCGTGTAGCCGCCTAACCAAAATTGGTCTCGGGCTTTCGCCAGAACCTCTTCCTCGTCGAATGCGCGTGGCCGGGCCATAACGTGTTTTTACCCGAGCTCCAAGCGAAACCGAGTGTTGCGAAGTTAGCCCACTAGCGAGACGTACGGATTTTGGCACACGCTCATTGAACGAGGCCGGGGTCAACACCGCGTCTCCCGCGAATGCCGACCCCGTCCCGTGGAGCTATACGCTAGCCCTGCTTGATCCTAGCTGGTCACAGCCCTCACGCACTTGCCCCGCCGTCGACCAGGAGGTTGATGCCAGTGATGAAGTCGGTATTCGGTCCCGCCAGGAAAACCACGGCGTGCGCGATGTCGGCGGGCTTCCCGTAGCGGGCCATCGGGTTCAGCGTCCGCTGGTAGTCTGCAGACGGGTTGACCTCCGCATCGCCTGGGTTCATCTCCGTGTTGATCGAGCCCGGGCTTACGGTGTTGACGGTGATCTTACGCCCGACCAGCTCCTTGGCCCACGTCCGCGAGAAGCTGTCGACGGCCGCTTTCGTGGCATTGTAGGCGCTCACGCCCGGCATCGACTTCGTCCCGAGGAAGCTGCCGATGTTGATGATCCGGCCGCCGTCCTTGATCTTGTTGACGGCCACGCGGGTGGTCTCGTAAACGCCGCGCACGTTGACGTCGAAATTGTCGGCGAAGCTGTCCGCGCCGGCCTCGCCGATCGGACCGCCGATGAAGACTCCGGCATTGTTGACGAGGATGTCGAGGTGGCCGAACTCGCCGGTGACCTCGTCGATGAGCCGCTGCGGCGCGGACGCATCGGCGGCATTGCTGCGGAAGGCTTTGGCCTTCCCGCCGGCGGCGGTGATCTCTTCGACGACGGCCTCGGCGCGGTCGGGACTGGAATTGTAGCTGATGGCTACCGTGGCGCCCTCTGCGGCGAGTTGACGGGCGGTTTCAGCGCCGATGCCGCGGCTGCCGCCGGTGACGAGGGCGAGTTTTCCTGAGAGAGTTGACATGGGGGAAAGTGTTGTGGCGCGGGTGCGCCGGTTAATTATGTACTGATCGGTACATAAACTCACCCCTGTGAATACTGTTTTGCCAAAAGGCGAAAAAAATTTCAGCCCTCTGTCGCGCGGCGCAGCAACAGGTCCAGGTGATCGCGCGCATCAACGACGCCGAAGAAACTTGCGTCGGCTTTGGTTCCCGCAGGCTCATCGGCGAGCAGCGCTGGGTCAAAACCGTACGACTGCCCGGGCTTCAGCCGTCCGAGGCGACTGCGGAGCTCACCGAACAGCGAGATGTTGACCACTTGCCGAAGCCCATCGTCGGTGCCCAAGACACGATCGAAGAAGTCACCGACGTCGTAAGCCAAGATCTCCAGCTGCGGACCGTAGGTGTGCAAAATGCTGACCTCCCCCTCGCGTGCGCTGATCCGTCTATAGGCGATCGGCTCCCCGAAGGCGTTGAGCATGAAAGGCACCCGACTCGCGGCGTCCCCGCCGAGAAAGTCCGTGTAGGCACTTTGGTATTGGCTCGGGTCAATGAGCTCGAGCAGTCCCTCGCGGTGTTTGCCCAGCCCATGGTAAAGGTAGACCTCGAGCAAAGCCGGGGGAAGACTTCCGTCAAAACGCTCTACGAACGCTTCGGGGAGCGCGGTCCGCGGGCTATCGGCTGGGTAATACATCCCAAAGAAATGACTTAATTCAATCATTGGTCCTCGGCGTAGCGGACGCCGATGAGTCGCCGTATCTCGGTGAGGGTACGGTGCAGTAGAAGCGTGTCATCGAGGCTCCACAATTCGTTCTCCGTACGCTTGGCGCGCAGGTCCTCAACCACGGCTTGGGCTTCGAATACGTAGCCGTGGCCGCGGGACTTGCCCACGTACCGCCGCTCCTCCTCGCCGTCGTCCGGCACGACGGTGAAGCTGGATTGCTGGTACCACAGGGCGTCCCAAAACAGGGTCCCGGTGCTACCGTACACTACGGCTTCGACCTTGGTGCGCGCGAGCAGGGTAGAGTGGAGGGTAGCGAGTTGGCCGCCGGCGTAACGCAACACGATGGTCTCATCGACGTCGACGCCATTCTCGTCGAGCCTGCCGGTTGCACTGATCTCAGTCGGTGCACCGAGCAGGACCTGCGCCAGGAAGACCGGATAAATGCCGATGTCGAGCAGGGCGCCGGCCCCGAGGTTGAGGTCGGTAATCCGCGAGGAGCTGTTGGGCCCGACCTTGAATCCGAAGTCCGCACGTAGTCCCTCTAACTGTCCGATGGCCCCGGCATCCAGGCGGTCTTTCGCGGCCTGGAAGGTCGGAAGAAAGCGGGTCCACATGGCCTCCAACAGATAGACCTTACGCCGGCGCGCCAGCGCCACTAGTTCGTCTACCTGGGCGTAGTTCATCCCCAGGGGCTTCTCACAGATTACGGCGAGGCCGCGCTCGATACACATCGTAGCGAGCCGGACGTGCTCCGGGTGTGGCGTCGCGATGTAGACGGCGTGCAGGTAAGGGCCTTCGAACAACTCCTCGTAACTACCGGCAGCGTAACGGGCCCCGAACTCGGCCGCGAAGGCATCGGCGCGCTCCTGCGAGCGCGAGGCAACCGATTCGAGGGTGGCGCCCTCGACGAGTTTTAGGTCGGCGGCAAATTTGCGCGCGATCTTACCGAGCCCGATGATGGCGAATCTGTACATGGTCGGAAGGTAGGGTAGCGCGGTGGCGAGCCTTTACCAAATCACCACCCGATCCGCGGGCTCGACATACCCGGGGTCTCCGGACTTGATCCCGAATGCATCGTAGAAGCTCTGTAGATTTATTACCGGCCCCACGGCGCGATACTCGCCCGGGGAGTGCGGGTCGGTCTTGACTTGGTTCTCGATCGCCTTATCGCGGTACTTCGTCCGCCAGATCGTCCCCCAACTGATAAAGAAGCGCTGCTCCGGGGTCAGGCCGTCGATGAGGCCCGGACGCCCGTGCTCCGTCAAGTAGATCTGTAGTGCATCGTAGGCGGCGTTTACGCCGCCGAGGTCGCCAATGTTTTCACCTAGAGTGAAGTCACCGTTCACCATCACGCCCGGTAGCGGCTCGTACTTGCTGTACTGAGCAGAGAGGGCTCCGGTGCGCGCGTTGAAGGCCGTCCGATCGTCGTCGGACCACCAGGACTTCAGGTTGCCATCCCGGTCGTATTGCGAACCTTGATCGTCGAAGCCGTGGCTAATCTCATGACCGATCACGGCACCGATACCGCCGTAGTTGACGGCGGCATCCGCCTGGTAGTCGTAAAAGGGCGGCTGCATGATTGCCGCCGGGAACACGATCTCGTTGTAGGCGGGATTATAGTAGGCGTTTACGGTCTGCGGGCTCATGAACCACTCATCCTTATCGACCGGGTCCTTCGCCTCCTTCACGTCCCGCTCGAAGTTCCACCTACGGGCGGCCTCCGCGGCGGCTAGGTAAGTGCCGCCTTTGCTGGCGGGTTTGACCTCGAGCGTTGAGTAGTCCTTCCACTCGTTGGGGTAGCCGATTTTGACGCGAAAGGTGGCCAGCTTACTCAGGGCCTGGCCTTTGGTCACCGTGCTCATCCACTCAAGTTGTTGAATCCGGGCCGCGTAGGCCTTGACGAGATTGCCGACCATCTCTTCGGCTTTCGCCTTCGCCTCAGCCGGGAAGTACTCGTCGACATAAAGTTTGCCGACAGCCTCCCCGAGGACACCGTTGACGCTTGCTACCGAGCGCTCTTCACGCGAGCGCTGCTGTTTGGCGCCGCGGAGCTCCTGCGCGTAGAACTCCCAGTTCGCGGTCTCAATCTCGCCAGAGAGGTAGTCGGCCGAGCCGTCGATAAGCTGCCACGTGAGGTAGTCGCGGAGGCCCTGCATGGAGAAAGGGGCGGTTTTGGCGGAAGCCGAATTCACGGGCACCTTCCCGGACTTCGTGACGGGCATCGCGGCAGCGAGCAGATCGAGGTAGGCGGTCTCCCCGACGATAACGGTATCCGGGGCGGCGAGCCCGTTGTCGCTGAAGAATTTAGGCCAGTCGAGCGTGGGGAAGGTGGTCTTGAGTTGGGTGAGCGTGCGCGGATTGTAGCGCTTGTACGGATCACGCCGCGCCACCTTGTCGAGCTTGGATTCAGCGATGCGGGTCTCGATGTCCATGACGCGGGGGGCGGCCGTCTTGCTCTCGCCCGCGGTGTAACCAGCGAATCGCAGCATGCGGGCGATGTGCCCGACGTACATCCCGCGGCGCCGCACGCTGGCGGTATCGGTGTCGAGGTAGTAGTCGCGGTCGGGGAAACCCAGCGAGCCCCCGCCAAGGTAAATCACCTTGGTGTTGCTGTTCTTGGGATTACTGCCGATCCCGAAGCTCAACAGGGAGCTCCCGCCTTTCGGCAAAACGGACTTCTCGTACGCGATGACGTCGGCGTAGGTCTTGAGATCCTTAATACGCTCGAGCCGATCCTTAATTGGGGATATGCCCTGGGCGTCGCGGGTTGTCGTGTCCATCGCGAGCGCAAAATAAGTAGCCGCCTTGCCTTGGTCGGTGTCGGCGGCGTAGCTCCCAGAGGCCGCCGCGCGCTCGAGGACTGTAAGTGTTTGCGCATCTGTCGTCTTGCGGAG
This sequence comes from Saprospiraceae bacterium, assembly GCA_041744755.1. Classification (GTDB taxonomy): domain Bacteria; phylum Bacteroidota; class Bacteroidia; order Chitinophagales; family Saprospiraceae; genus CALDTK01. The sequence goes on along the minus strand of JBGTKC010000064.1, from coordinate 45,634 downwards.
CTCGTCGAACGATCCCCAGCGCTCGCGATCGGCGGGGATCTCGGTTTCGTCGAGCCATCGCCCATTGACGTAACGGAAGAAATCCTCGCCGGGGTCAACGGAGGGGTCCATATACGCCATCGTGATCCCGCGGCCTGGGACCGAAGGCTGGACAGGGGGGCCTTCAGGCGCCTCGGCTACCGGGGCACTGGTTGGGGTGGGCTGCGGGCTAGCGGCAGTAGCGGTCTCGGTCGATTTGCAGCCCGGGGAGCTCAGCACACTGGCGAGTCCGGCGATTAATAAGTAGCTAAACTTCATATCACCTAAAAAGCGTACTTCTGCATAGGGTTCACTGGATCAACCTCATCACCTGCTCCTTCTTCGCCCGCGAGACCGCGATTTCGCTCCCATCCGATAGCAGGAGTGCTCCGTTGCGCATCACCTTGCGGATGCAGGCCACGTTGACGAGGTGACGGTGGTGGACGCGCTGAAACCCGTAGGCACTTAAGGGCCCCTCGAGCTGCTTGAGGTTGCGGCTGATGGTGAGCTTCCGTCCATCGGTAAGGAAGATATACGAGTAGCTACCGTCGCTCTGGCAGTGGATGATCTCGGCGATCGATACGAGCTCCCAGCCATCCGAGGTCGGTAAGGACAACTTCGACGACTGTCCCTCGGCGAGACTAAGCTGATCGAATAGAACCTTCAGCGCATTCGGGTCACGGCTGCGCCCCGGGTCGACGATGACCTTCCCGAGAGCCGCAGTCAGCTCGGCGCCGTCGACGGGTTTAAGGAGGTAGTCCACCGCGGAGTGCCGGAAGGCTTTAACGGCGTACTGGCTATAAGCGGTAGTGAAAATTAAGTGGCTCGTTAGGGCTTCCAGCCGACCGAGGAGTTCGAATCCGTTCAAATGCGGCATCTCGATGTCGAGGAAGAGCACGTCGGGCCTGAGGGACGGGAGCTCGGCAAGGGCCAGGCGGGGATCGACGTAAGTGCCCACCACCTGGCAGTGCGGAGCGTAGGTTCGCAGGTCCCACCTCAAGGTCTCGATGCAGTGCGGTTCGTCGTCAACGATGGCGACGGTGAGCGGCGGCGGATTCGTTGCAGTCATTGCGGTATGTTTAAGCTATGCCGGAGGTGTCTGGCCTGAACAACCTTGGTAGTCATTTGGAAAGGTAAGTAGGCGAGCGCCTAATGTCCGTCTGGACCATTGGTGAAGTGCCATAGTCGCCGACGTATGACTCGCATATCGAGTGCCGCTACCTTCCACCGAACCTCGTTGATCCTATGCTTAATGCTCTGGCGAGGAATGCGTTGGCGGGGTGGGTGGACTGGGTAAGGTCGTAAAAGGCCTGCGCCCCTCTTGCCCTCAGGGCTTCCACCTTCGGACGCGGTGCGGCCACGGCCCCTCCGCCGGCGAAGCGAGCCAGACTGTTTGCAGGTAGTGCCTTCATTCTACCCCCAGCAGGGCGCGCACGCCGTGAACGTAGCCAAGAGCTCACAGGGCCCGATTGAAAAAAGTACCTTCAGTGCCCCACACCCTACACGAGGCGAGGGGGAATCGAAGCCGGTGACGTTAACGTTTCGGTGGCGACCGAAGCGGAGGGGCCTGCCAAACAAGTAGGGCGAGGTGTAATGTTGTCTCGGGTGTTCACCGAAAGAGCTTTCGCCAAAACCACGAGGGCGAGTCTCTGCAAAAAGCTAATGTCATGAAAATAAATTCGAACCTCTGTTTCGCCGCCGTGCTCACCGCCGCACTTTCGTCCACAGCACTCGCGCAATCCATTCCCAACGGTGACCAGGGAAAGATCGCCAAGGAGTTCGCTGAGGAGGAGGCCGAGTTCAACAACGAGGTCAAAGACGCCTCGGAAGACCTGGAAAAAGACATAAATCGCAGCAAACGCACCCTCGCCCAAACCCAGGCCATCAGCGAAGCACAAAGAGTGCGCTTCGACGCGAAAGAGGCCGCGCTCGACGAGGAGCTTGCCGACCTCAAGTCCGAAGAGGACCGCAAGTTGGCAATCGCGGACAAGGAGCCCGATGCCGCCAAGGCGGAGGTTCTCCGCGCGGAGGCCCGCGCCGAGTACGTCAAGGATGCGACCAAGATTGAAGAAGCCCGTATGGCGGTCAAGGAGGAGCGACGCAAAGCCTACCAAAAGGCCGCCGACGAGGTCGAGGCCGCCGACGCAGAGCTCGCCGAAGAGATGGAAGAGTACGTCGAGGAGGTGATCGACGCGAAGACCGAGCAGGTCATGGAGAGCGTCGAGGTCGTCGAGGAGATGATCGAGGACGCGCCCGCGCCCGACGCAGTGCCCACCCCCGCCGCAATGCCGGAGCAGCAGGCCGGCAAGCCGATGAAGGCGACCTCGGAAGGTCGCAAGGCTGTTCGGAAGCCGAACTAATCCCCTTACGGCGACCTTTTCTCTGTGGCGTCAAGGGCACGTCGCGTGCCCCCAGGTCCCAAGAGTTAAGAGAGATATCATTCAGGCAGCCCTCCCGAAGCAATTCGCGGGGGCTGTCGCTTTTTAGATCGATCCTCCTGTTTACACCGCCGCCGACGCGTCATCGTAGCATCGGGTGGCAGCGCTCGAGTACATCGCGTAAGTGGCCGATGTCGAGGTGGGTGTAACGTTCAGTTGTAGTGATGCTGGCATGTCCAAGCATCTCCTGTACGCTCCGGAGGTCCGCCCCGCCCTCGATCATGTGCGTCGCGAAGCTGTGACGTAGCGTGTGCGGCCCGACCGGGCCGTGGATACCTGCTGCCCTCGCGAGGTCGCGTACGATCATAAAGACCATGTTGCGAGACAGGCCTGCGCCCCGGCGGTTGAGGAAGCAGAGCTCCGGGTCTGTGATCTTATCCGCAGGGAAGGCGCGCCGCACGTGCTCCTCGTAGATCCGCCAGTGTCGGACGGCCGCATCGCCTATGGGTATGAGGCGTTCGCGTTGCCCTTTGCCGACGACGCGGATAAAACCGGCTTCGAGGAAGAGCTGTCCGAGGCGTAGCTGCGTGAGCTCAGTCACCCGCATCCCGCAGGCGTAAAGGAACTCCAGGATGGCTCGGTTGCGTAAGCCCTCCGGAGTACTGTGGTCGATCTGCCCGATCATCGCATCCACCTGTCCGACCTCCAGCACGGTGGGTAGTTTTCGCGGCAGCGGGACCGACTCCAAGTGCGCCGTCGGCGAGCTCGCCTGGTAGCCTTGCCGCAACCGGTACAAGTAGAAGCCCCTGATCCCGGAGAGGACGCGCCCCACGGTGGTCTGCGCGAGGCCCATCTCATACAGGTCTTTGATTAGCGCCCGTACCTGACGTTCCTGCACTCGATCTGGCTCGACGACGGTGGTTGCGGTGTGTAACCCCTCCCCGTCACCTGCCGCGAGGTGCTCAATCAGCTTCCGGACGTCCCGTAGGTAGGCCTCAACCGTGTGCGTGGAGTACCCCTTTTCTACCCGAAGGTGGCCGGCGTACTCTTCGAGAGGCTGTCGCCATGCGGGCGGCACGTCTCGCAGGAGGCGCCGTGCAGCATTTGCGCCCCCCATCAGTACCGATCGCGGATAGCGACGAGTACGCGCTCCATCGATGACTTGTACTCCGCGCTACTCCCGGCGAAGTGATTGTGCATGAAGCTGAAGGCCAGCATCCGCCCGGAGTCGGCGCGCACGAAACCGCTGAGACAGTGGTTGTGCCGGAGCGACCCGGTCTTACCCCAGACGTAAGGCCCGCGACCGGGGCCTCCGGCGTAGTTGCCCGCCACCGTTCCATCGACCCCACCCGTAACGAGGAGACGTTTGAGCTGCTCCCAGGGGTAACTTCGGTAGAGGCGCGAGAGCAGCTTGACGAGCGCCTCAGGGGTCACCATGTTGTAGTGGCTCAGTCCGCTGCCGTCGGCCCAGTAGAGCTCCGGCGGACCAAGGCCGAGGGCTTCTCTACTGGCGCGCTCACGGACTTCGTCGCTGTCGGTGAGGTCGTGGGCGACGAGGCCCGCGGTCAGCAGTAACTGCTCCGCGAGGAAGTTGTCGCTCGGCAGCATCATAGCGCGGATGAGAGTGTCGCGTGGTTCGCCCCTCCACACGCGCGTGCCCCAGTCGGCGGGGAGGGCCTCAGCGTGGTAACGAATCTCGCGCCCGGTCCAATCCTCGAGCAGCTGGGACACCATCCCCTGCGCCCCGTAGAGCGGGGCCACGAGCGTGTCCCCCTCGGGGGTCTCGGCGGAGGCCTCGAAGCGATTACTGTGCTCTTGCCTTTCGAGGTCGCCTTTCAGCAAAACTTGCGACTCTCGCACGACGACAAAGCCCGGTTTCGAGGCCCAAGTCCCGTTTTGGCGCCAAGCCTCGAGAGCATTCCCGTACACGGGCAGCCCCGAGTGCTCCCGCATGTAGTCGCTCGCGTAGTCGTCCCATATCCACCCGCTCCCGAAACGCGGTAACTGCACGTAGCCGTGGAGCCCGACCTCGACCGGACCTGCGTGCGCGCGCAAGACTCGCCGGATGCGCTCGTTATATGTCTTGTCGTTTTTGGCCAAGTCTGGATAGGCCAAGCCCCACAGCCGCAGTGTATCTCCGTCGTAGCGGTACGAAAGCACCGGGAGCGAATCATTCGGCAGCCAGGCGAGGCAGGTGGCCGTGGTCAGGAGCTTCGTATTGCTGGCTGGCGTGTACAACTTGGCGGACTCGCGCTCGGCGATGACCTCGCCGGTGCTTGGGTCGACCAGGATGAAGCCCGTGAAGTCCCGTGCGAATGGCTCCTCCCTTCCGATGGCCTCGACGGCAACGTTGCGTTTGCAGGCGCCGAGCAGCGTCAGTCCTCCCAGCAGGATTCCATAATGGCGTACACGCAACCTCATTGCGCTAATGTAGCCGTAGACGTGACGGATTCACGTCCCGGCAGCGATATTCGCGGCCATGGCGCTCCTGTCCACCCAGGCCACTCGGCACTGCGACTACTGCGGCGAGCAAGTCCGGGGCCGCTCCGACAAGCGCTTCTGCAACTCCGAGTGCCGCAACGGCTTCCACAATCACATGTCGGGCATCAACGATGCCTTCATGCGTAAGGTCAACAAGGTCTTGCGCCGCAATCGCCGCATCCTCGTCGAACTCACACCGGACGGGAAGAACTACGCGACGCGAACCCGTCTCGAAGATTTGGGCTTTAATTTTAACTACCAAACGCATTCGCTGCCGAGCCGCGAGGGGCAGTACTACCAGTTCTGTTATGAATTCGGCTACCTCGAGATACGCGAAAATTATTTTATGCTCGTTCACCGTACCGATGACCGCCGACCCAACCGCACCTCGAAGAACGACGAAAAGGAGGCCAGCTAGGCCACTCGACTCAGACAAGCGACACCTCGGCAACCGAGAGGGCCTACAGGCGGGTGCCTGACCCTTTCTAGCACGGCTTTTGAAAACCTCAACCCATGAAGTTTAGCGCTCTGTTTTTAGCGATCGCGGTGTGCTGCGCGTCCGGATTCACCAGCCTGGAGGCGAAGCCCGCGACCGCGCCGGTCACGCCGGACCAAGAGGAGACCGTGGTCGTCTACCGCAACAAGCAGAGCCACTTCGATATCGCCGGCTGGCCCGACGACGACACCATGGCCAAGGCCGATATCCACATCCACCAGTATCCGGCCCTCGGGGAGGTGCGAGTCGACCTCAAGCAGCACAGCTTCATCTTCTACCCCGACGTGGACCTCTGCTCGGCGGCCGACGAGTTCATCTATACCGTCAAGTACGGTGACTGGATGGAGACCTTCCGGATCAAGGTCGAGATTATGTGTGACGCCCCAACCATCATCGCGCAGTTTACCGTCGGCAAGTCGAGCAATGACTACGCCGCCTTCACGATCCTTGGGGTGCAGAACTTTCCTAACAACTCACTGGCGGTGTTCGACCGCAGCGGGACCCCGATCTTCCGCAAGGACGACTATCAGAACGACTGGTCCGGCACGCTGCCCAACGGCAGCTTCGCCAAGCCCGAGGACGAGTACCTATACGTCTTCAACGACGGCATCGGCAACCTGTACAGCGGGTACGTGCGCGTCAACTAATCCTCTATAAAGAGGGCCGAGATGCTTTTGTGCTCGTGAGTATTACGGATGGCCCGCGCGAAGAGCTTGTCCGTGCTCAGTACGCGAATCTTGTCGCGCGGCCGATCTCGCTTGATCGGGATCGTGTCGCACACGATGACTTCAGTGAACATGGACCGGTCGATCTTCTCGTAGGCGTCGCCCGACAGCACGGGGTGAGTACATAAGGCCCGCACGCTTTTGGCACCCTTTTCCATCAGGACTTCGGCCGCGCGACACAGCGTCCCAGCCGTGTCGACGAGGTCATCCACGACGATGACGTCCGCGCCTTCGACATCACCGATCACGGTCATCTCCGATACCTTGTTGACTTCGGTGCGGACCTTGTCGCAGATCACGAGCTCCCGCCGGAAGTGGTTGCTATAGGTCCGCGCCCGTTTGACGCCGCCGACGTCGGGCGAGGCGAAAGTGACGTTGTCGAGGTCGATGTGCTCGACGAGGTACGGGATGAAGATCGCCTCGGACCGGAGGTGGTCGACGGGGATGTTGAAGAAGCCCTGGATTTGGTCGGCGTGGAAGTCCATCGTCATCACGCGATTCGCGCCGGCGGTCTGGAGCAGGTCGGCCATCAGGCGCGCCGAGATGGGTACGCGGGGCTTGTCCTTCCGGTCCTGGCGGGCGTAGCCGAAGTACGGGATCACGGCCGTGATGTAGGACGCGCTCGCCCGTTTAGCGGCGTCCATCATCAACAGCAGTTCCATGAGGTTGTCCGTCGGCGAGAATGTGCTCTGGATGAAGAATACCCAGGCCCCGCGGACGCTCTCGTTGATGACGATCCGCATTTCGCCGTCGCTGAACCGGCGGACGGTGACGTCGCCGAGTGGGCTCCCGTAGTAATCCGCTATGCGGTCGGCGAGGTAGCGGGAGTTCTCTCCGGAAAACAGTTGGACTTGGCTCACGACGTTGGGGGGCTTGGCGGGCGGTAAACATAGCGGCCCGACGCCGCGGCTCGGCAACCAAATATTGAGCGCGGTCGTAGTTGCTACATGCAGATTTCCTTTAGCGTGCTCACGTGCTTGACTGCCGCAGTCGTCACGGTGGCGTGCGATAACTCCATCCACGCGCTCAAGCCTGACCGGGCCACCGTAGTCGCGGTCGGCTCTCCGAGCGACCCGACTCCGACGGGACGTCCGGACGGTTGGGACGCTTACTGGTATGCCGGTGAGGCCGAGCTCAACACCTATGAGACCGTCCAAAATCGCTACGGGGAAGATCGCCCCGGGTCGGCCGTGCTGATCTTCGTGACCGAGCCCTTCCTACCCGAGACCCAGGTCAAGGACGACGGCGCGGGCGGCAAGGAGGCTTCGATTAGCGTGCTAAAACTCAACCGCATCGAGCGATTCGAGACCGGTATTTACGACTACTCAATCATGCAGTCGGTGTTCACGCCCGTCTCGCGCAACGAGTATCCGCACACCCTGAAGACCACCACTAGTGTGCAGGACTGGTGCGGGCAGGTGTGGGCGCAGTACAATTTTCGCAAGGGCGCCTACCAGGTCGAGCACCGCAGCTACTTCCAAAAGGAGGGCGATGAGGAGCTTACCTACAAAGCGGCCCTCCTGGAAGATGAGCTCCTCAATATCGTCCGCATCGATCCGGCGTACCTGCCTTCCGGCAAAACGCAGGTCATCCCAAGCGAGAAGTACGGCCGATTATTCCACGTCGAAACCGACCCTCAGACAGCGGAGGTGAGTTTTAGCGAAAGCGGCAGCGAACGCGTGCTGAGGGTCGAATATGTCGGCAGCCAACGAGCGTTGGAGTATCGCTTCGAGTCTACCTTCCCCCACAAACTCCTCGGCTGGACCGAGACCGTCAAAGGCCAACCGATGATGAGCGCCAAGCTCATCGAAAGCCGGCAGGAGCCTTACTGGTCGCAGAACAAGAATAGCTTCTCGGGGATGCGGGACTCACTCGGCTTGCAGTAGCCTCAGGGCTGCCTCGAGCGCGGCGTCCGAGCCGTCGAGCTGATTCACGCGCGTCCGGGGCACGAGGACATCTGGCCTGACGTTGCCGCGCGCGTCGCCCACCATGTCCATGTACCACAGCGGCATGTTGACACGAAACTCCTTGCGCGGACCAATGCGGATCTCGAACAGGTCCCCGGCGAACATCCGCTCCGCGGAGCCTCCGGGGGTCTGGCCAACCACTTTCCCGCGGTCGTAGTACTGAACGTAATGCGCCATGGCCGAGCCACCGGAGAAAGTGATCTCATTGGTTAGCACGACCAAGTCGCCGTCGAAGTGCGCGCGACGCTTTGGTTTGCGGAGTTTGGTGACGCCGGGTTTTCGCCATACCTCCCCACGGCGCCGAACGTTGCCGAACAGGTAGTTGCCCACGCGCTCGAAGACGTTCTTGCCGTAAACCCGGGGCGTGTACCCGATCATGCTATCGAGCATGTGGTACCGCTCCTGCGCCAGGAAGCCGTACAGGTGATCTACCAGCGCCGCCGATCCGCCCGTGTTCCCGCGCAAGTCGAGGACCAGACCGGTGGCCCGCTCGCGGTGCAGCTGCTTCATCACCGTGCGCACGCGGCGGTGGGCATTGCCCTTGCCGAGCTGCGACTTGCTGAACGAAGCCACCTCGAGCCGGTAGACGCCATCGAGGCGCGTGGTGTCGAGCCGGATGTTGTCGGCCATCTGCCGGCGGCGACCCACCTTCCCGGGTTTGCTTCGCGCAAGATCAACAGGGACCGGCAGGAGCGTGAAAGCTGCCGTGTCGGCGTCCACGAGCGCCGTGAATCGGAGGCTATCGTGCCAGCCGTAGGCTCGCTGGTAGAAGGTCATGAGGTAGTGCGCCGGGTAGAATTCGCGAGCGCTGCGCAGGTCGTGGTCGTCGACGCCCGTGAAGGCTGAGATCTCGGCGACGAGTCCCTCGATCGGGCGAGATTCTAGGGTGAGGAGTCGGGCGCCTTTCGGCAAAACCGTTGAGTCGGCCGCCGTAAGCGCCTCACCGAGGAAGAGGGCGCCGTCGCCGCTGCGGCGCAGGAGGAGCTCGTAGCGGTGTTGTGCCTGTGCGACCTGGTAGGCCTTGCCCTGTACCGGTCGCAGTTGAAGGTGTCCGTCGCCTATTACCGCGCGGATGGGGCCGGCGGCCGCGATCACCTCGCCGACGAACAGACTGTCTGCCGCAGGTCTCTCCGCGAGGAGCGCCCGCGCTACCGCCGTGGCGGAATCGAGCTGGTAGCGCCCGCGCCCGCGGTGCGGGAAAGGGTGGTACCGCTGGAGGGCCTCGCTAAACTGCACGACGACGGAATCCGCCTGCGCTCTGCTGTATTTCGCCGTGGACTGACCGAAGGTTTTGGCGAAAGCCGCCAGACAGAGCACGAGGAGCAAACTTCGCATCGGGGTGCAACCTACGCCTACGAGGAAAGGCGCTCGCTTACTAAAGCGTTAATTCCGTCGCGGATCTCGGCAAGGAGCTCGATGTCTTTGGGCGTCTGGACCGAGAGGTCTTTCGGGTCCTCGGCCTTATCGCGCGTGCGCTTAAGGAAGCGCACCACCACGAACAGTGTCATGGCCATGATGAAGAAGTCCATGGCGTTTTCGAGGACGAGGCCGTACTTGATGACGAGGCCCGTGCCGTCGGTTACCGTGCCGTCGGGCGCGAGGTCCGGAGAGATGACGGACCACTCCTTGTCGCCGAGGTCGATGCCGCCGGTCAGGTAGCCGAGCGGGGGCGAGATAAGACCCGTGACGATGGCGTTGAGCAGACCGTTGAAGGCCGAGCCAATGACCACACCCACGGCGAGGTCGATCATATTGCCCTTGATGGCGAATGCCTTGAAGTCGGGCCAGAAAGACGTGAACATGCGCTACTAACGGCGCTAGCGCCGGGGACGGTTCAGGGGCTTCCCGCAACCCATTCCTCCGCCGGACCTTATATAACCGTCATGATTGATTGGTGGCAGGGGCTCACGGCGGCGGAGCAGGTTTTTGCGGGAATGGGTCTCGGGTTCGGGGCCATTCTGTTCGGGTTACTCGGTCTGTCGATCGTCGGGGCGGATCTGGACGCGGATGTCGATGGCGACTTCGACGGCGACATAGACGCATCCGGGGCGTTTAGCGTCAAGGGTGTCCTTAGCTTTCTGACCTTCTTTGGCGCGGGTGGCTTCCTGGCACTCACGTATGGCTTCCCGCTTTGGGGCGCCGGGGTGACGGCGCTCATCTTCGGATACGCTGTGATGAGCACACTGGTTTGGATGCTCGCCAAGCTCCGCGGGCTCGACGCGGACCACAACCGCAGAGACGAAGCTTTGCTCGGGCAGGAGGGTAGGGTCTATCTGATGATCCCCGCGGGTGGAGCGGGTGTCGGGCGCGTGGAGGTGCTGCAGGGCGGACGCCTCGTCGAGGTCGAGGCCGAGACCCGCGGCACGGCGATCGCCACCGGGGCCGCCGTGCAAGTACTAGACGTCCTCTCACCCGGTCGCGTGCTCGTTGCCCCGCTCTCCGAACTCCCCGCCGCGAGCCATTAGCCGAGTATCTCAGTGCGTTCGTCGTGTAATCGCCACCTTCCGTCCCCTGGGTAGCCCACTTCGGCCTAACTTGTTTGCCAAATCTGACCACTCATGGAACCCGTCGCCTACATCACGATCGCCGCTGCCTTGGCGCTGGTCGTCCTCACCCTGCTCGTCTTCGTGGTGCGCTACAAAAAGTGTCCCTCGGACAAGATACTCGTCATCTACGGCCGCACGGGCTCTGGCTCGGCGAAGTGCCTCGCAGGTGGCGCTGCGTTCGTAGTGCCGGTCCTTCAGGATTACGCCTACCTGGACCTGCACCCGATCTCGATCGACGTCGACCTCCACGGAGCGCTCTCGCGGCAGAACATCCGCGTCAACGTCCCGAGTCGGTTCACGGTGGCGATCTCGACCGAGAGTGGCGTGATGACCAACGCCGCCGAGCGACTCCTGAACCGTAACCAAGACGAGATCCGCGAGATGGCGAAGGACATCATCTTCGGTCAGCTACGCCTCGTGGTCGCGACGATGGACATCGAGGAGATTAACTCCGACCGCGACAAATTCCTGGCGAACGTCTACCACAACGTCGGCACGGAACTCCGCAAGATCGGTCTCGAGCTGATCAACGTCAACGTCACGGACATACAGGATGAGTCGGGCTACATCGAGGCCCTCGGCAAGGAGGCCGCTGCGCAGGCGATCAACGAGGCCAAGGTCCGCGTAGCGCAGCGCAACCAAACCGGTGCCATCGGCGAGGCCGAGGCGCGGCAGCTACAACGCGTCAAGGTCTCCGAGGCCGAGGCCCAGGCAGCCTCCGGGGAGGCCGAGTCCGCCAAAATCCAGCGCATCCGCGTCGCTACCGCCCAGGCGGAGGCCGAGACGCAGGTTGCCGAGGCCGAACGCGTCCGCCGGATCGCCGTGGCGGAGGCCGAGGCTAGGTCGCGCATCGGTGAGGCCGATGCCCTCCAGGGGGAGCGCATCAAAGTCGCTGAGTTCAACGCCAAGGCGACCGAAGGCGAGAACGAGAGCCGCGTCCTGATCGCCGCCTCGGATGCGCTACGCCGCGAGCGCGAGGCAGAGGCGCTGCGCCGCGCGACTGCGGCCGAGAAAATCCAACAGGCCAACGCTCTGGAGGCCTCGTACAAAGCCCAGGAGGCCGCCGAGCGCGCCCGTGGCCAGAAGGAGCGCGCCACCCGCGAGGCCGACGAGATCGTGAAAGCCGAGATCGAGAAGCTCCAGGCGGAGATCTCCGCCGAGGCCACCGCGGAGAAGATCCGCCGCACCGCCCGCGGCGAGGCCGACGCCACGCTCGCGCGCCTCCAGGCCGAGGCCCAGGGAAATTACGAGGTGCTCGCCAAACAGGCCGACGGCCTCAAGGCCATCGTGGATGCCGCAGGCGGCAACGCCCGCGAGGCCGTCCTCATGCTCATCGCCGACAAGCTCCCCGAACTGGTCCGCACGCAGGTCGAGGCCATCAAGGGTATCAAGATCGACAAGGTCACCGTCTGGGAGGGCGGCGGCAGCGGCGGTGCGAACGGCAACAGCAACGGCGCCGGGTCGACTGCCAATTTCGTGGCCGGTCTCTACAAATCGGTTCCGCCCCTGCGCGACCTCTTCGACATGGCTGGGATGGACCTCCCGAGCTACTTGGGATCCGAGACGGCGGAGCACAAGCCTTCGTTAAACGAGGCGAAACCCGCGGCGAGCAAGGGTGAGGGTGGCGACAAGGCGAAAGCGAAGCCTATAGTTCTAGCGAACGGAAAAGCGGCTAGCTAGCTCAAGGCGCGTCTGCGCAACGCGACGATCCTCGTGATCGATCGCGGGGGGCGTGTTGACTTGCTGAGCGATTTAAGCACAGCCAGGAAGCGCAAGTCTTTCGACGCCGCAAGTCCACTAGCTCCGTAGGAACGCCCAGCTCACCCACATCGCCTTCGCCACCCACAGGCCCGTCCTGAGCCGGTTGGCTTTGATTAATCTTTCTATTACCGTCTGGTTATAGCCCGCCCCCAACTGATTGTGTAGCGGCACGGCTTGAAAAAATGTATTCACCCAGGTAAGTAAGACCAGCACCAGCGGCACTACCCACACCCAACTGCCGCCCGATCGATAGGCGAGCCACGTGGCCAAGCCAAGCTCGAACACCATTATCGGACCGACCAGGGGCCCGATGGCCGAGGTGTGGTAGGCGTGCGCGGCGGCCCAGTCGCCGCCGGCGTAGCGGAAGCTTGGGTAGTGGACGAAGTGAATCGTGAGAATGAGCCCGACCAGCAACCACGAGACGCCGAGCACGAGTAGGTATTCGAGGTTGGTCGGCGTGGAGGCGCTTTGCATAGAGAGCTTCAACCAAGCAAACTCAATTTGGCTTAAGCTCGCTAACGTAAGCGGAAGGATATCGTATCGGCCAAGCTGAGTGCCTTATAGCGCTCGCGGCCTTGACTCACGCGATCTTCGCCCGCTTGACGCCACTCTCCACTCGCACCCAAGCCTGGGCGACGCTCGCGGCACTTGCCCTCGTCTGGGGCAGCAGCTACATCTTAATCAAGAAAAGCCTCGTCGGTTTCGAGGCGTGGCAGGTGGGTTGCTTGCGGATCACACTGGCGGGGGTGGCGTTCGTGCCCCTGGCCTGGCGCTACTGTAGAGGCCTTTCGGCAAAACGGTGGATGACGCTCGCCACAGTCGGGCTATTCGGCACTGGCCTGCCGTCTTTCCTCTTTCCACTGGCGCAACGGGAGCTGAGCAGTAGCCTCGCCGCGGGGCTCTCGTCGCTCACCCCGCTCATGACGCTCCTGGTGGCTACGCTGGCGTTCGGCATGCGGCTTGGGGTGGGGCGGATCGTGGGGGTGGTCGTGGGACTGGTAGGGGCCCTCGTGCTGGTGGCAGGTCGGTTCGGGGTACCGGGTGGCGCGGGAGCGGTCGATGGGGAGGCTTGGCCGCTACCCGCGATCGCGTTCGCCACGGCGGCCACGCTGTGCTACGCGATCAGCAGTAACATCGTCAAGCGCTTCCTGTCCAACGTAAACGCCCTCCAAGTAAGCGCCGGCGCGATGGTGCCGCTGGGGTTGGTTGGGGCGATGGGCCTGGCACTCGGGGGAGGTCTCCCGACCGGCGTCGCACCCGCCGCCGACCTTTCGCTCGCGGACCTCTACGTCGCCTACGCGGCGGTCGCGTTCCTCGCGCTGCTCGGGACGGGGCTGGCGAGCTGGCTGTTCTTCCGCCTCATCCAACTCACCGATCCGGTGTTCGCGAGCACCGTGAGCTACCTGGTCCCGATCGTGGCCTTCGCCTGGGGCCTCGCCGACGGGGAGGCGGTGACCCTGATTGTCGCTGCTGGACTAGGGCTCATTCTCCTCGGTGTATCCTTGAGCAAACGCTAGTCCGCATGTATCGCTTCGAAGGTCTGTACATCAAGGAGGTCGAGGGTCGAGGAAGGGGTGTGTTCTGCCGCGAGACCATTCCCGCCGGTACGCTCATCGAGATTTGCCCGGTCATCGTTTTGCCGAAAGGTGACCTCGACCGCGTCCACGGCAGCGGCCTCCACGACTACTACTTCCTCTGGGAGGGCGAGGGCGAGACTGCCATCGCGCTGGGCTCAGGATCGCTCTACAACCACGCCGAGGCCAACAATGCCGATTACGAGATGCACTTCGCCGAGCGCGAGATCCACATCGCGTCAACGCGGGAGATCGCCGCACACGACGAGATCTGTATCGACTACACGGATGGCGTGGACAGGAGCACATTATGGTTTTAACGGAGGGATCACCCGTACCACCCCGCATACATCGGGTAAGCCTCAGCGATCCGGCTCACCTCCTGGCGGAACGCTTCGTCGCTAAGTCGCTTGATGGCTCTGGCGGGCGTCCCGGCGTAAATCCACCCGCTCTCGCAGCGCATGCCCTGCGTCACGACCGCCCCAGCCGCAATAAGTACCCCCGACGCGACGTGCGCGCCGTCCATCACAATGGCGCCCATCCCGATCAGCACGTCGTCTTCGACCGTGCACCCGTGGACGATGGCGCGGTGGCCGATGCTGACGCGACTACCGATAGTCAGCGAGAACTTGCGGTAAGTACAGTGGAGGCAGGCGCCATCCTGAACGTTGACCTTGTCGCCGAGGCGTACGGTGTTGACGTCGGCGCGGACGACGCTGTGGAACCAAAACGTGCAGTCGTCACCACAGGCGAAGTCGCCGGTAAGCACGGCCGTCGGCATGACGCGGCAGCGCTGCCCGAACGCGGGAGACTTGCCGTGGATAGGTAGGAGGTACGACAAAACATGCTCGGTTGATTCGTCGTAAAGGTGGGGGTAAACTGGCCGACCAACCGCCGCGACCGATCTGACGTTGTGCTCCGGGGCTCCTCAGGATTCACTCGGGGCGCCCCGTTGTCATATTTGAACTCCCCTATGCACAAAGTGCTTCGTTGGACGCTAATGGCGGCCGCCATACTCTCCTTTGCCGCCTGCGCCCGGTACAAGCCGATGTACGACCAAGATAAACTCAGACCCGGCAGCGCGGCGCCGTTGCCGAGTGAGGCCCCCGCATACTCTGTCTACTTCACCGGGAGCGCCGGCGGGGCCGCATCCCTCGAGGAGGCCCCGGCGCTCGCGCTCGCGAAGCAGGTTTTGGCGAAAGCGGACACCAATACCGCCTTCCTCTTCCTCGGCGACAACGTCGGTGCCACGGGGATGCCGAAGAAGGATGCGGGCAAAAAGCGTGAAGCCGCCGAGCGATCGCTCGACCTACAACTGGACGTCGTCGACGGCTACAGGGGAACCCCCATTTGGCTCCACGGCGACCGCGACTGGCGGAAGTACGGCATGGACGGCGTCGAGCGCCAGGAGGACTACCTCGAGAAGCGCCGCGGCGACAACGTCCTGCTGCCCAAAAACGGCTGTGGCGACCCGCAGCTCATCGAACTGGCGCCGGATGTGGCTTTGCTGATCATAAATAGCCAGTGGTTCATCAGCGACTGGACGCAGTACCGCGAGCTCAACGAGGGTTGCGACGCGCAGTCCCGCAAGTATTTCAGGTGGCAGCTCGCCAACGCCGCCAAGGAGGTCTCGTTTGCGCACGTGATCGTCGCGATGCACCACCCGCTGATAACTCGCGGGCCGCGGGGTGGGGAGCACGGGTTCCTCGGGTTCTTCCGCGACGGCTTCGGCGGACCGGTCTCCAATTTCTGGCGCAGCAAGATCGGCACCCAGCAAGACCTCTACGCCCCGCGCATGCTCGAGCTGCGTGACCTGCTCGAGAACGTCTTCGACGACCACACCACCGTGAGCTTCGTTTCGGGCCATGAGCGCCTCCTGCAGGCGGGCACGTACGAGGGGCACCCCGTCATTGGGAGCGGGACGGCCTACGAGCGCGCTCCCGGCAAGGTCGGCCAGCGGACCGAATTCACGGCTGGGGTCCCCGGACTCGCAGCACTGCACTACTACGACAGCGGCGAGGCCTGGGTCGAGATCACGCAGGCCGACGGTACGCCTTCCGGCAAAACGCTGTACGCCAAAAAGCTTTACACCCGCGTCGAGCCCGAGTACGAAGGCGGCTTCGAGGTCTACGAGTCTCCCCTCGACTCGTTCGCGTTTGCGCCGTTCGAGAACTATCGCGAGTTCGGGAAGGTGTACAAGTGGGCCTTCGGCGAGAATAACAAGGAGCTCTTCACGACCAAGTACAAATATCCCGTCCTGCGGCTAGACCAATTCGCGGGCGGGGTCGAGATCAGTAGCCGCGGAGGGGGCGGCCAGACGAATAGCCTGAGACTGGTCGACAGCCTCGGTCGGGATTACGCCCTGCGCAGCGTCCGCAAAGATCCGAACCGCCTTCTGCCAGCCAACTTCCGCGTGGGTCCGCTCATCACCCTTACGCAGGATGTGTTCTTCACGGCCAATCCTTTCGCCGCCACTACGGCTGCCGCGATTGCCGAAGGGATCGACTTCCCGCATTCAAATCCGCGGATGTACTACCTCCCGGCCCAACCCGCGCTCGGTGACCTGAACGCCGCATTCGCCAATGACCTCTACATTCTCGAGGAGCGTCCCGTGGACGAGTGGATAGGCCCGGATGGTCCCTTCGGCGAGCCACGTAAGATTGATGGACGCGACGACGTGCGCGCCAAGATTCAGGCCGGGTACAAGGATCGGATCGACCAGGAGGCGCTCGTACGTGGGCGCTTGCTCGACCTGCTGCTCGGCGACTTCGACCGGCACGACGATCAGTGGCGCTACGCGGAGTACAAAGACTCGACCACGGGGGTGAGCAGCTGGCGCGTCATCCCGCGCGACCGCGACCAGGCGATGCTCAAGATCGATGGGAAGTTCCTGCGGATTGCCGGTACGACCCTGCCGGCCATACGCGAGGTACAGAACTTCAGTGCACGCCAGAAATACCCTGGCGACTTCACTTTCCAGGGTCGCTTCCTCGATACGCGCTTCCTGAATGAGCTCACACGTGAACAGTGGATGGCTGCGGCCGCCGAATTGAAGGCTAACCTCACGGACGAAGAGATCGATCACGCCTTCGACGACTGGCCCGCTCCCGCGCGTGCAAAACAGAAAGCGAAATACGCGTCGTACCTCAAGCAGAGACGTGACGACCTGTTGCGCTACGCTGAGGAGATTTACGAGTTTCACGCCAAGCACGTTTACGTTGTCGGCTCCGACAAAAAAGATCGCTTCGAAGTGACGCGCCAGGGCAACGGCAACGTGGTAGTGGACGTCTTTCAGCTTAAGGGCTCGGAGAAAGTCTACCGAACCTACCACCGGGAGTTCATCAAAGGGGAGACCAAGGACGTACAGCTGTTCGGTCTACGCGACGAGGACGAGTACATCGTAACCGGCTCCGCCGACAACCGCAGCATCAAAATCCGCGTCATCCCCGGGCCGGAGGACGACGTCGTCGTTGCGGACGACCGGGCGGGTGCCCTACGCCGACGTACGCGGGTGTACGTGTGGCCGGGCGAGGACAAACTCGACGTGGGCCGCGAGACTGAGGTGCACAGTACGCGGAATCATCTTTTCAACAATTACGACTACCGTTCGATCGACTACGATTACGGTCTGCTGCTCCCGGCGATCGGCTTCAATCCGGACGACGGCGTTA
Source organism: Saprospiraceae bacterium (assembly GCA_041744755.1). Taxonomy (GTDB): domain Bacteria; phylum Bacteroidota; class Bacteroidia; order Chitinophagales; family Saprospiraceae; genus CALDTK01. The sequence continues at coordinate 28,017 of JBGTKC010000064.1, read as the reverse complement.
AGGTTGGGCTCAATTACCAGCGGCACCATTACACCTTCCACCGACACTTCATCCAGACCCTCAACGCCACCTTTGCGACGGCGAGCCTCGGGGCGAGATTTGATTACAGCCTCAAGGTCGTTGACCTTGGCCCTCGACTCGACCTGGGTCTGCTTGCCGCCTACCAGACGCCATCGTTTGCGGTCAACTACTTCGGACTCGGCAACGAGACCATCCAGCCGCTGTCGGGAGACAACTCGCAATTCCGCGTGCGGCAGGAGCTGTTCGGTCTTTACCCGAATCTCGCGCTGCGGCACGAGAACCACGATGGAGCGCTCACGTACTCCGTAGGTGGCGAAGGCATTACGTTGGAGCGCGACCCCGACCGCATCCTCGGCCGCGAGCGCGCTAGCGAAGACCCGATTTTCGACACGCATCTCTACGGAGGGACGGGCCTGCGGTACACCTTCCGTAACGTCGACAAAGCTTCTTTCCCCCGCGATGGCATCGACGTCAGCACCGAGTTCGTCTACCGACGGCGCTTCGAGCCCGAGCCGACCAATATCACCACGCTAACCGGTAGCCTCGCCGTGTATCAACACCTCTGGCACAACGCCATGCTCGCTGGTCGTATCGGTGGCGGGTTGACGCGCGGGGACTACTACTTTTACCAGGGGCAGAACCTCGGTCGCAGCAACCTACGGGGCTACCGCCGCGAGCGATTCATCGGCGATGAAGTGGTCTACGCGAATGCGGACTTCCGCCAGATGATCGGGAAGTTCGCCCACAGCCGTTTTGGCGCCTTCCTGTCCTTTGACTACGGACGAGTATTTAACGACCAGTTCCCGAGTGATAAATGGCACTACAGCTATGGTGGGGGGCTGATCCTCAGGCCGCTCGGTCTGGCTACGTTCGTGGCCGGGTACCATATACCCGAGGACGGTTCGCCGCCGCAGATCAAATTCGCCGCAGGGTTTGACTTTTAGGAGAGCCTCATAACTGCTCCGCGATCCTCGCCGGCCTTACCTTGCCAGAGTGCCAAGCGTCCCGTCCTCGCCTCCTACAACCCTGTCCGCCGCTCAGGAGGTTCTGAAGCACCACTTCGGGTACGATACGTTCCGCCCCATGCAGGCGGAGATCATCGACTCGATCTTGAGCGGCCGGGACACGATGGTTCTCATGCCGACCGGCGGCGGTAAGTCCGTGTGCTTCCAGGTGCCTGCGCTACTGATGCGGGGGACGGCCCTAGTGGTTAGTCCGCTAATTAGTCTGATGAAGGATCAAGTGGAGGCCTTGCGGCAAAACGGCATCCGCGCGGCCTACCTTAACTCGTCGCTGTCGAGTCACGAGCAACGCCAGGTAGAGGACGCGCTCGCCAACGGAGGGCTGAAACTACTCTACGTTAGTCCCGAGCGCCTCCTCGCCGGAGAAACCCTTCGCTTTCTTCAGCGCGCGCGCATCAACCTCATCGCCATCGATGAGGCGCACTGTATATCGGCCTGGGGCCATGACTTTCGCCCGGAGTACACCAAGCTCAAGCTCGTGCGGCAGGCGCTGCCGGGCGTTCCCGTGGTCGCGCTCACTGCCACCGCCGACAAGGTGACCCGGCGCGACATCGCCACACAGCTCGGCCTCCAAGACCCGCACAACTTCATCACGAGCTTCGATCGCCCGAATCTCGACCTCGAGGTGCGCCAGGGCCTCGACCGCATCAAGCAGATCATCAATTGGGTAAAGCGCCGGCCCGACCAGAGCGGGATCGTCTACTGCCTGAGCCGGAACGCCTGCGAGCAAGTGGCCACGAAGCTGAAGGCCAAGGGTTTCAACGCCGAGGCCTACCACGCCGGTCTACACGAGCGTGTACGCTCCAGCGTGCAGGAGCGGTTCGTCAAAGACGAACTCCCGATCGTGTGCGCGACGATCGCCTTCGGGATGGGGATCGACAAATCGAATGTCCGCTGGGTGATTCACTACAATTTGCCTAAGAATCTCGAGGGCTTCTACCAGGAAATCGGTCGCGCGGGCCGCGACGGGGGCGCGAGCGAGACCTTGCTCTTCTACAGTTGGGCAGACCGCCAGACCCTCGCCGACATCATCAGTGAAGGATCCCCGACCACGAGCGCGCTCCAGCTCGCGAAGCTCGAACGCATGTACCAGTATGCCACGGCCGTGCAGTGTCGCCGTCGCCTCCTGCTCACCTACTTCGGGGAGGACTACCGCGACAGCTGCGGCCACTGTGACATCTGCCGTAACCCCCCGAAGCCTTTCGCAGGGACCCTCTATGCGCAGATGGCCCTCAGTGGGGTCGCTCGCACGGGCCAGCGCGTCGGACAGCAAACTCTCGTCAACATCCTGAGGGGGTTGACCACCCAAGAGATCCTCGCCTTCGGCTATAACGACATCAAGACCTTCGGCAGCGGGCGCGAGGTCGCCGTGCGGGACTGGCATTACTACATTGAGCAGCTGATCCACCAGGGGCTCCTCGAGCCCGCTCCGGACCAACGCAATGCCCTCAAACTCACGCCAGCGAGCGAAGACGTGCTCTTCGGGAGGCGCGCCGTGGAGCTAGTCTTGCGCGAGAAACGCGTCGAGGTCGAGGCTTCGACTACCAAACCCGCCCTCGGTCGCGCGCGCGGCAGCGGAGCGAACGGCGATCTCTTCGAGCGACTCCGCAAGCTTCGTCTAGGATTGGCACGTGAACTCGGCAAACCGCCGTACGTCATCTTCAATGACACCACCCTCGAAGAGATGGCGGTGATGCAGCCGACGGACTCCGGCACGATGAAGCTCATCGGCGGCGTGGGAGACCATAAACTCCGGGAGTACGGAGATGTTTTCATGAAGGAAATCCGGGATTATATTTACGAAAAAGGTTAATGCCCGGGGCCACTGCCTGTCAGATCGACCGACATCAGTCGGAATTTTGTAGCTGAGCAAACCCGGGGCGCGGATTGATGTTGGGACATGGGATAGCCTCCGCGGGCGTTCCGCACCGGCGATCTGTCCCAACCCATAGCCTCAGTATGCCCCCCTTACCAAAATTCTCCGTCTGGCGCATCGGCGCCTCCCTCGCGATCAGCCTCAGCGTGTTTGGCGCCTGCACCACTGGGCGTGAGGTCGCCACCACTACGAAAACCCCACCGGACGCTAAGCTTGGACCAGTGGTCTCGACTACGGACCCGATGAAGGTCCAGCCGACGGGTCCGAAGCCCTCGTGGGCTCCAACGATCGATCCGCAGATGCAGGCAGTCATTGAGCAGCTTACGTCTACTGAACCACCAGACTTCACGAAGCTTTCGGCGTTCCAAGTCCGCAATGCCGTGCTGCCGGCGGGCGCCGCAACTGCACTCCTGATGAAAACCGGGCTCCCTCCCATGCCCCCGAAAACTGATGTGTCCCACAAGGTGCTGCCCGTCGGTCCGGCCGAAGGTCTTCTGACGCGGATCTACAAGCCCCTCGACGCGAAACCTGGTGCCCTGCCGGTGATCGTGTACTACCATGGAGGTGGATGGGTCATCGCAGACTTAGACACCTACGAGCCCTCCGCGCGGGCACTCGCAGCTAAGACTGGGGCCATCGTCGTGTCGGTAGCATACAGGCAGGCTCCGGAGCACAAGTTTCCCACCGCACACGAAGATGCCTTTGCGGCGTACAAGTGGATCACTCAGAACGCTGCGTCGATCGGGGGGGACCCACGCCAGATCGCCACCGCTGGCGAGAGTGCCGGGGGTAACCTGGCGGTAGCCGTAGCAATAATGGCACGCGACCGCAGCGAGCAGGCACCCGTTCATGTACTATCGGTCTACCCAATCGCCGATGGGGATGTTCAGTCGACCAGCTACGACAAGTACGCTTCAGCGAAACCGCTCAGTAAACCCTTGATGGAGTGGTTCTTCGACTATTATGTCCCCCAGTGGCGCACCACCGAGGAACCGCTCATCGGTCTCGTCGACGCTAATCTGGCCGGCCTACCTTCTACAACCATCGTGAACGCCGAAATCGACCCGCTGGAGGCCGAGGGCGCCGAGCTAGCCGATCGCCTACGCGCCCAGGGTGTCGCTGTGGAGCGTAAGCTTTACGGGGGGGTTACTCACGAATTCTTCGGAATGGCATCCTTGCTCGAACAAGCTGTCGAAGCCCAGGACTTCGCCGCAGGTCGCCTGAAGGCGGCTTTTGCTAATGCCTCTTCCAAAGTATCCCCAGCCGAGGCCATGCCGCGGAATTAGCGCCTTAAGCCTATTGCTTAGTGGCCTCCCCGAAATGCGCTGTGGGGGACTGTAATTCATTGCCACGCAGCTTTTTCCCTTGACGATCGAATCAAGCTGATGGGTGGCTTTTAGCAGACCGATCGAGTGCACGATAGCAGCCTACGATACAGCTGCCAAAGAGTAGAGGCGCGCTCCCTGTCGGAGGGCGCCTCTACTCTTTTAAGCCCTTAGCGGGAATTTGTGATTTTGTCAAACGTATTTGACCTTACGCGACCGCTCTGCCGTAGCGCTTGTTAGCCTCCTCCCAGTTGACAACGTTCCACCAGGCGGTGATATAGTCGGCACGGCGGTTTTGGTAGTTGAGGTAGTAGGCGTGCTCCCACACGTCGATCCCGATGATGCCGACGTGTCCGTGGAGAGCTGGTGAGTCTTGGTTGGGCAGACCGTGAAGGTGGAGGCCCTTGTCGGCTGAATACCCGAGCCACGCCCAGCCGGAGCCGAATTGCGTGGTGGCGGTTTTGGCGAAAGCCTCTTTGAAAGCTTCGAAGCTGCCGAACTTCTCGTTGATGGCATCAGCGAGCTCGCCGGTGGGTGAGCCCCCGCCCTGGGGACTCATCGTGGCCCAGAAGATACTGTGGTTGAGGAAGCCGCCGCCGTTGTTGCGTACGGTAGCCTGCTTGTCTTCGGGCAACTGACTAAGGTTGGCGAGGACCTCCTCAACGGGCTTATTAGCCCACTCGGTACCTTCGAGGGCGGCGTTTAGGTTGTTGGTGTAGCCAGCGTGGTGCTTGTCGTGGTGGATCTCCATCGTACGAGCGTCGATGTGGGGCTCGAGCGCGTCGTTGGCGTAGGGTAGTGGGGGGAGTTCAAAGGCCATGGGAGTAGGGTTTAGGTGTACGGTACACCAAACCGATCTTCGGCAGGTAGGGTTGACCCGCAGGGCATAGTTTCGCGCCCGCAAAACCGTAGACCACATGCAAACCCGTACCGAGAGAGACAGTATAGGCCTGGTCGACGTACCCGCGGACGCCTATTGGGGCGCGCAGACCCAGCGCTCGACGGAGAACTTCCGTATCGGAGGCCCGGCCGCGCGAATGCCGATCGAGCTCATCCGCGCCTTCGCAATCCTAAAGAAGGCGGCCGCCAGAACCAATGCCGACCTCGGCGTACTCGACGCTGCGAAGTCTGCGCTCATCGCCCGCGTCGCCGACGAGATTTACGCCGGCGACCTGGACGATTCTTTTCCTCTCGTGATTTGGCAAACGGGTTCCGGGACGCAGAGCAATATGAACGTCAACGAGGTGATCGCCAACCGGGCCCACATCTTGGAAGGGGGTCAGCTCGACGACGAGAAAAAGGTGCTCCACCCAAACGATGACGTCAACAAGTCGCAGAGCTCCAACGACACCTTTCCGACGGCGATGAGCATCGCGGCCTACCGCGTCATCGCCGACGTCACCCTCCCGGGGCTGCGCCAACTCCGCGACCGGCTCGCAGAAAAATCCGTCGCCTACATGCAGGTCGTCAAGATCGGCCGCACGCACTTCATGGACGCCACCCCGGTGACGCTCGGTCAGGAGTTAAGTGGCTACGTCTCGCAGCTCGACCACGGCCTGCGCGCCATTGAGCACACGCTCGGTCACCTCGCCGAACTCGCCCTCGGCGGCACGGCTGTCGGTACGGGACTCAATGCGCCGCGCGGCTACGCGGAGGCGGTCGCCAAAACGATCGCCGACCTCACGGGGCTACCCTTCGTCACGGCCCCTAACAAATTCGAGTCACTCGCGGCGCACGACGCGATGGTCGGGACGCACGGCGCGCTCAAGACGGTCGCCGTGAGCCTCATGAAGATCGGCAATGATATCAGGATGCTGTCGTCGGGACCGCGCTCAGGGATCGGCGAGCTCATCATCCCGGCCAATGAGCCGGGCTCGAGCATCATGCCCGGTAAAGTAAACCCGACCCAGTCCGAGGCCCTCACCATGGTTGCTGCACAAGTCTTAGGTAACGATGTGGCGATCAATATCGGAGGAGCTACAGGCCAGTTCGAACTCAATGTTTTCAAACCGCTCATCGCGTGCAATTTCCTGCAGTCGGCTCGCCTCATCGGCGATGCAGCCGCAAGTTTCGAGGAGCACTGTATTCGCGGCCTAGAGCCCGACCTGCCCAGGATCGAAGAGCACCTCAATAACTCACTTATGCTGGTGACGGCGCTCAATACTAAAATCGGCTACGACAATGCCGCGAAGATCGCCAAGAAGGCCTACGCCGAAGGGACCACGCTAAAGTCCGCCGGCATCTCCCTCGGTATGCTCACGGCCGCAGAGTTCGACGAATGGGTAAGACCGGCGGACATGATCGGTGAGTTGACTTGAGCTAGTTAGTGCTAAATAGCAGAGGTTCCACTCGGCGATTCGATTGGTCGACAGGCGTAAAGTAGGTACCAAGGTTTCACGTTTGAGTACATTCGTACACGTTTTCACGATCAGGCGCTAGCTCCTGGACCCAGAAGGCCTTGAAAAAGAATACCACCGTGCTGTCCCCCAGATATACTCATCTGCTCCGTTACGGAGGCGTAGTCGCCGTGGCGCTCGCCATCGCGCTCGCCTTGGACATTCAGGGTACAGGACTGTGTGCTCGGGCCCTCCCTCAGTTGGTAGCCGTAGCCCTGGGTGCCGGTCTTGCTGCACTATTTTGTAGTCTCCCGAGACTCTCGATGGCGAGCTTCGTGATCGGTGGAATCTTCGCTTACGTGCTCCTGCAGAGCACTTCCCTCCCGACCTACGTAGATCTCGAATTGGGCGCCAGAGACGGAGCAAGCTTTAGCATCGAGCAATACTCGACTGCTAATCTCACTAACGGTGACTCGGCGGACCTGCTCGCGCTCGCGGCGTCAAGCGCCGACGTGATCGCGATCCAGGGCCTGACCCCCGACTGGGCGAGTGCGCTAAGTCGTCAATTGGGTGCTGCCTTCCCGGCGCAATACCTCTTCCCCGACATCGGCCTCACGGGCTTGGGGCTCTTTGCACGCCGGCCGTTCGGCTCCGTGGACTCGCTGCTCATCGGGGGCGTCGTCCAGGTGAAGGCCTGCCACCTCCGTCCGGACATCGGCAAGGAGATAGAAATTCTCGCGGTGCAAACCCTCCCTCCCTTTAGCCGAACGTCGTCGCTCGTCCTCGAGGCGCACCTCGACCGGGTCTCCACCGAGGTCGGTCACCAGACCAAGCCGGTGATCTTGGTCGGTGACCTCAACGCCGTGCCGTGGAGCCCGACCATTAACCGCTTTACGAGCCGCTCCGGGTTGCAGGACAGCCGCCGGTGTCAGGTCCCCAGCTACGAGGCCGGTATGCCGGGCCTGTTCGACACGCCCGTGGAGCACATCTTTTACACGGCACAGCTGCGGTGCGTAGGTTTTGAGACCCTGCGCTCAACATCGGCCGCTTACCTTGGCAACCGTGCGAGCTTTCAGTCGGCCTCCGGCCCCACGCAAGTGGTGGCGCTCTAGGGTAGCGAGCTTCGGGTATGCAAGCGCGGGGGTCGTTGCCCTCGTCCGTACGCAACCGCATGCTCAGCTTCACCTCTTCGCCACCGTCCTCGTGGCTGCAGGCGCCTACGGTTTTGACGTAAGTCGCCTAGAGGGTGGACTGTTGATCCTGGCGGTGGGCGTGGTCTGGGCCGCGGAGGCCGCCAATACATCGGTCGAATATCTGGTAGACCTCGTCCACCCGGAGTGGCACCCACTCGCAGGCCGCGTCAAAGATCTGGCCGCCGCCGCCGTACTACTGGCCGCACTCGCGGCCGCAGGCGTCGGAATGCTCGTCTTCTTGCCGCACCTCTGGAACGCGTGGCAGCTCTGGGTCTCTCATTGAGGAACGAGCGCCCCGTGGGGGGCGAGGGTAGGGGCGTCGGCGGGGTTGGCGACCGATATACTGGTGCGCGTTGATTGCCGTCAACGATGTCTTAACCCATCCCAACTGGCTAAGTATTTGCAGCGCGCTACACATGCCAAGTGCTAGAGCCCTCGTCTTACTCCTCGTGACGCTGTTGGCGTCCATCGGGGCCTATGAGACTCACGCCCAGACCAACCCCACCCAACTCAGCCGCAACCTCGAGCGCAAGCTCAAGCGCGACGCCGCACGCATGGCCCTGAGGCTCAACGAGGGCGAGGACCTCCGCTTCCAGAGCATCCGCATCTCGAGCGGGGACATGGAGAGCATCTACAAAGCCCTCGTCGGGATGCACAACGCCGACGAGAACGTCCGCTCGATCTTCCGTTGCAACGTACACACGCGCGCCAATCCGTCGATCGACCACATGCTGATCATCTTCGACCGCAACATCGAGTGGGCTGCCCCCCTGCGGGCCGGTCGCCACGAGACCACCTCGATCACGCTCAACGACCTACTCTACGACCACGACCTCATCATCGAGAAACACGTCCAGTGGAACGACACCCACGACGCCATCTCGATCCGCTCGAAGAATCCCCTCAATATGGCCGCCCTCGCCAACGAGTTCAACAACATCGAAGGCGTTCAGTCGGTGGACCTCGGCCTGTCCAAAGAGGTCGGCAACAACATCACGGCGACGCGCGTCGGCTCCGGTTGGCGCTTCGTCTTTACGTTGAGCTTCGGCTCCCTTCAGGAGAAAGGCGAGAAGACCCACAACTGGCAGTACGAGTACACCGACGGCGGTAAGATGACCAAGGTTCGTGAGTCCGGCGATCCGGTGCCGGAGTGGTTGCGCTGTGCGACCGATCCAGTCGCGTCCTTTTCTCGGTAAGCATCGCTAGCTTGGGGCGGTGATTGCCACACCCCAAACCCGCACGTCCTCCTTTGACCAGCTCTCGGTACGCGATCTGTACGCCCTCCTTCGCCTGCGTAGCGAGGTCTTCGTACTGGAGCAGAAGTGCGTCTACCAAGACCTCGACGGTCTCGATCAGGAGAGTTTCCACTGCCTCCTTGAACACTCTGACGTTCTCCTCGCAGGTACGCGCCTCCTGCCGCCGGGTCTCGCCTACGGAACGGCTGCCGGCATCGGGCGGGTTGTCAGCTCGCCGGCGCACCGCGGCATGGGGTACGGCCGGCGCGTCATGCTCGATAGCCTCGCGGAGTGCGCTAGCCGCTGGCCAAGGACGGACATCGTCATTCACGCACAGAGCTACCTCCTCGGGTTCTACGGTAGCTTCGGGTTCGAGCCCGAGGGCGAGGGGTACCTCGAGGATGGCATCCCGCACTTTACCATGCGCCTTGCGGCTATCTGATCCAGGCGTGCGCGAAGGCCCGACCGTGTCGGTCGACAGCGGTGTACCAGCCGGGTGTCGTCGGGATTTCATGACGGCTTTCGCCAAAACTTAGCCCGCGGAGATCGACCCAGCCCCTTAGCTCACGCCAGGTCGGACCATGGAGCTGGTAACCCGGCGGAAGCAAGTAGCAGGCAAGCGTTGCCCGAGGCGCCCCTTCCGCCCTTTCGGAAGTGCCCGACACCAAGGGATGCACGAGTCCGACGGCGTCCAGGTCGAACCCGCCGGAGGGGAATGGGGTGGGGTAGGGGTCGTAGACGAGCGCACCCTCGCTGTCGGTTTTGGCGAAAGCCGTCTCCGCCGCACCGATCACGTCAAGCAGGCGAATGTGTGTGACCCGACTTGCGTCAAAACCTGTTGTCGCCGGCAGCTCAGAGAGGTCGAAGCCGACGCCGTAAGGAGCGCTAAACTTTCCGGCCAACCCGTTGATCCATTCCGGCCGCAGGGTCCCGAAGGTGCCCACCGGTGAGGGCGTGAGACTCGTGCTGGGGAAGCGCACGAACGTCCGACCGTCGCTGCTCACCTCCACGAAGGCGAGTTCGGCGAAGACCGATCCATCTCCTAGCGCAAACCCGTTTTCGAAAACTACGAAGTCATCGCCCGGACCGTCTCGGACGATGCCCCCGAAGACGAGCGTCGCCTGGCCTCCGTCACCGAGCGAGACAACGGACCCGTCCGCTGGACCCGTGCCGCGCTCGACCGTATCCGCACTCACCCTACCGAGACTCGGTCGCGCGATGTCGAAGTAACCCGGCACCAAGTCGACCGCCGTGGCCCAACCCGCGAAAGCGGAGGAGTCCCGGTGGATGGCCGTGCTACCGGCCCGTCCGCCGTCTTCGGAGAACTGCGCAGACGTGGACGCCGCACACAGGCATAACAAACTCATTCCACAGGATGTCCAGAGTCTCATCGGAGGATCACGTGGGCCACCAAGCGCTCCTCACCCCGGTCGAGTACTATGTAGTACTGCCCCGGGGCCAGGGCTGAGACATCCACCCGCGCTCCGGTCGAGTAGGTGTCGGAATGTTGGACGATACGACCCGTGACGTCTACCACCGTGAGCTTTGCGGCGAGTCCACCGTCGCCAACGACGAGGAAGTCGCTGGCCGGATTAGGGTAAACGCTCACCGTAGCGACTTTGGCGTGAGTCCGCAGGGCCGACAGGTTGAGCCGCGCCTGGAGCCTGCCGATGGCAAAGAAATCTGGGGTGTTGTTCCCGAAGGCACCGGCGTCGCTTGATTTAAGTCGGAAGGCCACCGAGTCGGTCTCGACGTACTGTCCACCCGGCGTCAGCTCTACCGGTGTCCACTCGGTGACGATGTAGTCCGCCGCGCTGTCGTCGGCGCGGAAGTCGGCGAGGGCCACGTCGCGCACGAAGGTGGGAACGCCGCCGAGGTAGCCGGTGATGGTGAGGATCAGCGAATCCGGATCAGTGGTCGCGCCGGCGCCGGTCTGCCCAAAGGGTGCGCTGAAACCCGAACCCCGCGCCAAGACCGCCGCGGTGTAGGCGGTGTTATTAAACTCTAGACCCACGAGCGAACTACTGGGTGGCAGTAAGACGTAGGCTCCCTGCTGGCCGACGAGGAAGGTCTGGTCCTTCGGCTCGCAACACGGCCGCCGACCTCCGGCCGCGCCGTAGAGATTCGTAAAATCCCCGGTCGTGTCGACACTCCGAGAGAACGCCCAGCCCGCGGCCCAGTAGCCTCCGAAGCTAGTATCGAATACCGAGCGGAAACGAAGCCCCTCAATGTTGAAAAATGTATCCTGCTCCGTGGACGTGGCCCGCGCGAAGGAACTGTCGCGCACCCCGACTACGGATAGATCGAGGTAGGTCTGGGCCCCGACCAGGGAGACAAGTGGGCAGAGCCCGAGAATGAAGAAAAGACGTAAGTTTAGCATAGGGCACTGGAGTGAGGCAATAAGGCTCCAGGTACCGTACGAAAAGCGACATCGTGAACGAGCGTGGGCTACCCTCCGCGCAGGAGAGCGCACGAGGACAGACCTGCCGTCACAATCCTCGCGCTCCTAGTCCCGGGGGCGGTGGGGTATACTCGCGTCAAGGCAGGTCTTCTGACTCATCGTCCTGTGGGCGGCCTTCCCGACCCGCAAGGGCCAGTGGCGCGCAAGGCCCTTCGGTAGGGAGCCCTAAGGATCCCCGTGCGACTTACAGCTGCGGGTACAGTTCCCGGTTCACACGGGATTCCCTTTTCAAATCGTGCACCTTCGTACACGATTACCTCAGCGCAAGGGCAAACATACGCGAAGTTTGTCCAGAGATTGCCCCACCTTCGCGTCGTGACGATAGTGACTGGTGCGGCTGGATTTATCGGTAGTGTCCTCGTGAAGCACCTTAACGCGATAGGTCGCGAGGACCTCGTGCTCGTCGACGACTTCGATCGCTTAGATAGGGCACAGCACCTCGATGGAGCTGACTTCCGAAAGAAGGTCGAACGCGTGCACCTCGAGGCCTACCTCCGTGACGCTGGAGCCGACGTGCGGGCCGTGTTCCACCTCGGGGCCCTTACCGATACGACTGAGATCGATGAGGCGCTCTTCCTCGAGCACAACCTCCTGCCGAGTCAGCTCCTCTGGGACTTCTGTAGCGAGCGGCAGTTGCCGTTCATATACGCCAGCAGCGCCTCGACCTATGGCGGTGGTGAGCTTGGTTATCGCGAGGCCCCCGAACTCTTGACAAAATTAGTGCCCCTCAACGCCTACGGGCGGAGCAAACACGACTTCGATGTCTGGGCCAGCGGACGAGACTACCATCCCCCGTTCTGGGCGGGCTTAAAGTTTTTTAATGTCTACGGACCGCACGAGGAGCATAAGGACCGCATGGCGAGTGTGGTTCTACAGGCTTTCCAGCAGATTTGCATCTCCGGCAGAGTAAAGCTCTTTAGGTCCCACCGGCCCGGCATCGCTGACGGGGAACAATCACGGGACTTCGTCTACGTCGACGACGTGTGCGAGGTCTTAACCTGGTTGCTCGCCCATCGTCCGGCCTCCGGGCTTTACAATCTCGGCACCGGTCGCGCACGAACCTTTAAGGATCTCGCGGTCGCGGTATTCGCGGCTTTGTCCCGCGAGCCGGCCATCGAGTACATAGATACGCCGCTCGACATCCGGGACGCCTACCAATACTTTACCGAGGCCGACATCACCAAATTGCGCGCCGCCGGGTACGACCGCGCTTTTACAACTTTAGAGGACGGGGTGTACGAGTATGTCCACGACTACCTCCTGGCGAAAATGTCCTGCTGAACCCTGCACAACCAACGCCATGCCCCAAGCCAACGTGCTCATCATCGACGACGAGGACGACATCCGTCTGCTGCTTTCGCGTATTCTGAAGTTAGAGGGCTACTCAGTGGTCACGGCGGCCACCGGCAAGGAAGGCCTGAGCAAAGCGTTCGCGGCCGATTTTCACGTCTGCATTTGTGACGTGCGCCTACCCGATAGCAATGGTCTCCAACTCACTGCCGATATGCGGGCTACCAAACCTGAGATGGAGGTGGTCCAACTTACGGCCGAAGGCTCGATCGTGGACGGGGTCCAGGCCATCAAGGCCGGGGCTTTCGACTATCTTATGAAAGGTGATGATAACAATCGCCTCATCCCGCTCGTCGAACGCGCAGCTGAGAAGTCGAAAGCGCAGTACAAGCTGCGCTACATCGAGAAGCAGAACGAAGCGGCCCATGGCTTCGACAAGATCGTGGGTCGGAGTCCGCAGATCTTGCGGTCGAAGCAGCTCGCCCAGCAGGTCGCGCCGACAGAGGCGACCGTCCTCATAACCGGTCCCACGGGTACAGGTAAGGAGGTATTCGCCAACGCTATCCACTACACGAGCGTCCGCAAGCGTGAGAGCTTCGTGGCGATCAATTGCGCGGCCTTCTCGAAGGAGCTGCTCGAGAGTGAGATGTTCGGTCACGTGGCGGGCGCGTTCACGGGCGCCACCAGGACCAAGCGTGGGCTCTTCGAGGAGGCCGACGGCGGGACCATCTTCCTCGACGAGCTCGGGGAGATGGATGCGGGCTTGCAGGCGCGGCTGTTGCGCGTCTTGGAGAACGGCGCCTTTATGAAGGTCGGGAGCACCACCGAGCAGCGGGTTGACGTACGCGTGATCGCAGCTACGAATCGGGACTTGCTCGCCGAGGCCCAGGCGGGGCGCTTCCGGCTCGACCTATATTACCGCCTCAGCACATTCGTGGTCGACCTGCCGGCACTCGTCGACCGCGCCGAGGACATCCCGTTGCTCGCGCAACTGTTCATCGACACGCTGGCCCCGGCCATGAAGAGCGGCGTGCGTGGTATGGACCGCGATTTCCAGCAGGCCCTCCTGCGCCATCCGTGGCAAGGGAACGTGCGCGAACTCCGCAATTTCATCGAGCGCACCCTGATCCTTAGCTCTTCCGAGAAGCTCTCCGCCAAGGACCTGCCCATCGGTTTTGGCGAAAGCAACACGGCGCAGTCCCATCCCGGTGGTGCCTCCGACCCCTCCGGTCTGACGTCCTTGCCGGCTACCGCACTCTCGGAAGTCGAGCAGCTGCACATTGAGCGTGTGATGACGATGGTAAGTGGGAACAAAAGCCGCGCCGCCGAGCTCCTCCGTATCGGCCTTACTACACTCTACCGCAAGCTCGACGAGTACGGTCTCAAAGACAAGCTGTAGCTGAAATAGGCAGATGGTGCTGCCGCCGGTCCTCCGATTCGGAAAGGAGCGGTCCCCATAACGGTAAGCCTTTTTCATTTTGGTATGGTTGCCCAAGGTGTGCAGAGACTGCAATTCTCCATATGTGTTCGAACAATTAACTGAATTTTAATGGTTTAAGAAATCCTGGTTGTAGCATCGCTACCTTTGGTGCCAGATTTGCGCTGCCTCCGAGGGGGAGTTTTCCCGTGGACCCAACCAAGCTTGAGCAATATGGCGATTGTGTTTATTGCGCTGCTGTTGTTGATAGCCTACTTCCTCTACGTTGCCTTTGTCGACTTCAACAAGGTGGCCTAATTTTCAAACGATCTACCCACACATTTTTCTCGCACGAAAACCAACTTACATGCCTACTCCCGCAAATTCCTCGGCGACAACTCCCGTGGCACCCGCAATCCCCAAACCCTCCCCCGAGACCGAACTCAACGATGCCCAGTTTAGCGAGCTGATGAACCGGTACAACCGGTACCTGTTCGCGTTCGCCCTGAACCTCAGCAAGAGCCGCGAGGACGCCGAGGATCTCGTGCAGGAGACCGCTATGCGCGCGTATCGCAATCGCGACAAGTTCGTGGCCGGCACGAACTTCAAGGCGTGGGCCGCGACCATCATGCGGAACACTTTCATCAACGGCTACCGCAAGAAGAAGCGCCGCAACATCTATCAGGAGCCAATCGATAACCACGCCTACAGCCTGGACATTAATCCGAGCTACAATGAGGGCATTAGCGACCTGCAGTTTACCGACCTCGCCGAGATCCTCGACAAGATCGGGGAAGCGTACAGCACGCCATTCCGTATGTTCTACGAGGGTTATCAGTACGACGAGATCGCTCAGGCGATGTGTATCCCGATCGGGACCGTCAAGAGTCGCATCTTCTTTGCTCGCCGTCGCCTCCGTGGGCTCATCGAGCAGCGGTATGCCGTGAACCAATCAGCTTTGAGCGCCTAGTCGCTTCGCCACAGCATGTAACATACAGTCACGACACGTTTAACCCTGCAGCGCTTACCCAAGCCTTCACGTGGCAAATCCTTCACTCGCCCGTCGGTACACCCGGCGGGCGTTTGCATTTGTAGCCCATGACCATTAAAGCACGCATCGCGCTGGGCATTGCGTCCTTGCTAATCGTCATCGTGCTTCTGGGCGGGGTGTCGGTGTGGTTTTTCACGAAAATCACGCAGTCGGTTTCCCTCGTGGCCGACACCGCTTACGAACGCCTCGAACTCGCACAATCGCTGGGCTTCGAGGCCGCTATGCTCCACGGCACCCCCGTGACTCTTGCTGGCGAAAGCCTGATTGAAGAACTGACGCAACGCAGGTTACGCTTCGCCGAAAGGATTAAGCAAGATGCGCTATTCCTTTTCGCTCGCCCCATCAGTGGAGTTGACCAGGTCATTATCGCGGAGCTAAAGTCGGATGCGGACCAAATGCTCCGCGTGAACGTCGCAGTCGAGAACAGCTTGCAAGCAGCGCAGATAGAGGAACTGCTCGGGGACATCTCCCGTAGGTTGCAAGGGGTTTACGCTCACAATGCAAACGTGCTCGAGGCGGAGATCGATTCTGCTAAGCGTCAGTCCAAATCGGCCCTCACCTCCATTTCGCTTATCCTCGGGGCGTGTGTAGCATTCAGTATCTTCGTGCTAATCTGGTTGCCGCGTTACGTGGCCAGGCCAATCGCTCGTTTTAGCGAAAGCATCGCCCACATCACCGAGGGCAATTACGACACCCGCCTCGATCTCCAGCGGCAGGACGAATTCGGTCGTCTGGCGAGGAGCTTCAACGCCATGGCCGCGAAGCTCGCGCTCGGTTCGGATCAGAGCCAGGCGGCCCTTCTCGAGAGCCGTACGCGGCTCAAGACACTCGTCGACCAGCTCGACGATTTTATCCTCGGCATGGATGCCGAGCGCCGGGTGGTCTTCATCAACGCAGGTATGGCCGACTACCTCCACGTAGAGGAGCGTGAGGTACTAGGGCGCTACATGCCCGATCTCGCGCTCGGGCGGCCGCGCCTGCAACAGCTGTTTACGCCAATCGCCCTCGGGCGCGCAAATGGAATCGAACCTTTCGCCGTCACGAATTCCGACAACACCGTTCGCTACTACCAGGAGCGCGTTATCCGTCTGGCTGAGGTGGACAGGGGCGCTGGGGGGGATTATATCGTGCTGCTGAAGGACGTCACCGACTACGAGCAACGCACCCACGAACAGACGGACTACCTGGCGGGGCTGAGTCACGAGATGAAGACTCCGATGGCAGCCATCATAATGAGCGTGAACCTCCTGGAGGACGTACGCCTCGGACCCCTCGACGAAGACCAGCGCGAACTGACGCAGACCATCCGGCACAACACCAAGCGCCTCACGCGCATGATCGACGAGGTGCTGACGCTGTCGCGCGACGAGGCGGGAGCCTCGCGGCTCAATTTGTCGCAGGTCGAACTTAACGCACTGCTCGCCCTCGCGAGAGAGAATGTGGCCCCGCTGGCGAAGGACAAGCGAGTCCATATCAAGCTGGAGGCCCTTTCAGAGCCCTACCACGTGGAGGCAGACGGCGGGCGTGTGGAGTCGGCAGTCAACAACTTGCTCACGAATGCGATCCGCTACTCTCCCGAGGGCGGAAGCATCGGTATCGAGTGCCACATCGTCACCGGCGGGGCGAGAATCACGGTGTCGGACCAGGGCCCCGGGGTAAGGGTCGAGGACCGCGAACGCATCTTCGGCCGGTTTCGCCGTGGGGCTGGGGACGGAACGGAGGGGACGGGACTGGGTTTAGCGATCTCCAGGGAGAGCGTAGAGGCGCACGGAGGGCGCCTCTACGTCGACGCGGCCTACGGTCCGGGCGCGTGCTTCGTCCTCGAGCTGCCGCGCAGGCTATCGCAGCCAATTCGCGCGCAGCAGATCGCAACCACGTGAGCGGTGGGGTGGGCTCTATCTTGCCGCCCTTGAAAACGCCACACTCGGAAGTCCTCATTATCGGCGCCGGACCCGCGGGCGCCGCCGCCGCCTGGCGCCTGGCTAAAGAAGGGCACTCGTGTACGATCGTCGACAAGGCCACCTTCCCGCGCGATAAGGTCTGCGGGGACGCTCTCTCGGGTAAGGTGACCACACTACTCAGACGCCTCGACCCCGAGTCCCTCAATCGCCTCGTCGCGACGCAGGCCGTGGAACCGGTCAACGGTATACGCTTCGGGGCGCCCAACGGGAAGCTCATCGAGATTCCGTTCAGTATCTTAAAGCCGGCAGATCCGGACCAAAGTGCGGGCTTCGTGAGCCGCCGATTGGATTTCGACCGGTTCATGGTAGATGAGCTGCGGCGCTTTGACAATATCGACCTCCAGTTCGGGATTCACGTCACCAGTGTCGAGCGCGAGCACGGCGCCTGGGCCTTGAGCAACGGAGATGGCTCGTGGAAGCATACCTGTCGGCTGCTCCTGGTCGCGGACGGGGCACAGTCGAGCTTCGCGCGCAACGTAGCCGGGATCACGAAGCGCAACGAGCACCACGCAGGCGCCGTACGCGCCTACATGACGGGCGTCACTGGCTACCACCCCGACGGCTATATAGAGCTGCATTTTCTCAAAGAATACCTGCCGGGCTATTTCTGGACCTTTCCGCTCCCTGGTGGGTATAGCAACGTCGGCCTCGGGATGCGGACCGACAAGCTCAAGAAGTCTGGAATAAGCCTACGCGACGAAGTAATCAAGATCGTCGAGTCCCACCCGCTCCTGGCCAATCGCTACGCCGGGGCCACCCTCGAGGAGAAGATCGTCGGCTACCCGCTGCCGCTAGGCTCGAAGCTGCGCCGCGCCAGTGGCGACGCGTACATGGTGCTCGGGGACGCCGCCCACATGATCGACCCGCTTACGGGCGAAGGCATTGGCAACGGGATGTACTCCGGGATCATCGCAGCGGAGCAGGCCATAATTAGCTTACGCGAAAACAAGCTCTCGGCCGATGACCTCAGCGCCTACGACGTGCGGATCAAACGCGTGCTCGGCGCGGAGATGGAGGTAAGCTACCGGATCCAGAAGTCCTTGGGCTACCCCTGGATCGTCAATACGCTCGCCAACATCATCGACGGAAATCCCAACGCCATCAACGTGCTCTCCCGGATGTATACCGACTTGGAACTCAGGGCCAAAATCTACAAGCCCACTTTTTGGATGGGTCAGGCGCTCCGCAGGGCCTGAACAATCGAGGGGTCCCGCGATTTCGCAAGTGGTAGACGCGTATGTTTGGGCGCAGGGTTACCCTTTATGACGACGCGACAATATATCGACGACTACATCCACATCGGCCACCGCCGCCGGCTCGTGCAGGCCCTCCGCGAGAAGGGGATCAAGGATGAGGCCGTACTCGGAGCGATCGGCAAGGTCCCTCGGCACTGGTTCGTCGGTAAGGTCTACGAGGACCGCGCTTACGAAGACCGCGCCCTACCAATCGGCAGAGAGCAGACCATTAGCCAACCGTACACCGTCGCTGCTCAGAGCGCGTGGTTAAGAGCCAAGCCTCAGGACAAGATCCTCGAGATCGGCACCGGTTCGGGCTACCAGGCCGCGGTGCTCGCGACGATGGGGATGCGCGTGTACACACTCGAGCGCCAGGAGGACCTGTACGTGAAAACGAACACCCTCCTCGGGCAACACCGCTTCGGCTCTATCCGGTGCTTCCTGAAGGACGGTTTCAAGGGGCTGCCCGCCTACGGTCCGTTCGACCGAATCCTGCTGACGGCCGGTGCGGCGCACGTCCCCGCAGTACTATTATCCCAACTGACGATCGGTGGCTCGATGATCGTACCGGTGGGCGGCGACCACACGCAGGTGATGCAGCGGATCACGCGCCACGCCGAAACAGAATTCCGCAGTGAGGAGTTGGGCGCATTTCGGTTTGTCCCCTTCAAGGAAGGTTTAGTAAGGCGTGCTAAGCCGGTCACGAAGGCCCTGAGGCCACCGTCATAGGTAGTCTTGCCGCGGCACTGCTTTGTGCCGCCACGTACCTCCCGGCCAAAGGGACGCCCATGCCGCGTAAATTACCGTTGTCGGCAGCTTGAAGAGCTGACGGAGCGACAGCCGATTCTGGGTCACCGCAACACCTTACAGCTTCCGCCCGCCGACGCTCTGTCGATCCCGCTTCGTATTGCCGCTGCGGCGGAGGTCGAAGAGGAGACGCGTTTCTGCATTGCCGAGGCCAACTTCCCACTGTTTGTCGTCGTAAGTGACGAGGGCCCCGTTCGGGCCGGCAGACTTCCCGAGCAGAGTATAAACGTTGTCACGCTTCGGATTCGGACCAAACATCAGGTAGCGGTCGTCACGACGGGCGTCGAAGCCAATGGCGAGATTTCCCTCTGAAGTTTGGAACAATACCACGCCCGGGGTGCCCCGCTCGAAGACCAGGTCTTCAACGTTGCGCCCGTCCTTCACGCGGACTCGTCCCTCGACGATTGCGGTCGACCCGCTCTTTCGCTCGCGCGACAGGATCAGGTCCTCACTGAGGTAGAACTGGATTTTGCCCAGCTCCAGCTCCGACCAACCATTTTCATCCCTCACCTGCGAGTCGAGCACCGTGAGCCGCGGACTACAAGACTCCAAAAGCAACAGGTAGGTGATAACGGCGAAGGAGGGTGTAGCATAGAATTTCATAAGCGTAGGTTACTCGACGCCGCGAAGCTCGGGCTAAACTCTCGACCCCGCCCGTCGGCTGGCGAAGATCGCGGGCGTTTTAGCGCAAGCTTAACGGTTGGGAACGGTGGGCGCCGTCCGGGGGTCAAACACGGGCCGCCGCCTACAGCTCGACGAAGGGCTGGTGCCGCAGAGGCATTGTGGCCGGGGAATTGAAGTACTTAGCTCGTACCAAACCGTCTCACGGAAGTTATGAAGATTCGTCTCATATTGCTCCTAATCGCCACCTCGCTGACGCAGCTCGCACGCGCCAGCACGCCGGTAGCGAGCCTCGAGATCCGGTACCTGCCCGTCGGCGCCATGTTGAGTTGGAGCTGCGAATCGGCGGAGGTATCGGGCTTCAACGTCGAGCGCAGCGCGGACGGGTTCGCCTTCGAGGTCATCTCCCGCGTTGAGGCCGACGGCGGATTGACTGAACACTACAGCTTCCTCGACACGCAGCGCCCAGGGACTAAAATCTACTACCGGATCACCAGCTTCGATCGCAGCGGTTCCTCGTCCCACAGCGCCCTCGCCGAAGCCCCCGCGACGAGTCGCCCCACCTGGTATCTCGCCGGCGGCTACTCTGTCGAGGCCAAGGACGTCTTCGAGTTCGAAGTGGAGGCTTCAAATGTCAATATTCTGGCATGTGAATTGCTCGATTTCGTGGGCAAACCTGTGCTCCGTCATGAGCTACTCGTCCAGCCCGGTATGAATCAGTTGTCCATTCCTGTCGGCGGCCTCGCCCCTGGCGCCTACCGGCTAAAGGTCTCCGGCGACGACCTCGCCGAAAGCTTGGCCTTCATGAAAGCCCCCGGCGATGCCGGGTTCGCACCCATGGTGCGCAGCAACGACTAAACCCTCGCGAGAGCAAGCCGACCTACCGACATGAAGCTACTTACCTTGATGGCCGCCGTACTCCTGGCCTCCTCCGCGAGCGCCACCTGCGTCTACGACCAGGGCCTCGAAGGGCAGAACCTTCAGGTAGGCACGATGCTCAGATGGAGCACCGCCTACGAGGAGGACAACGCCGTATTCATTGTCGAGCGCTCCGATGACGGAGCTACGTTCGCCGACATCGGCAAGGTCGAGGCCGCGGGCACGAGCTCGGAGGTCAAGCAGTACAACTTCCTCGACATCATGGCCAACGCTGCGCGGAGCTTCTACCGCCTCAGGCAGGTCGACCAGGACGGTACGTTTAGCTACGGTGACGTCGTCGCGGTGCCGCAGGTCTTCACCAACAACTTCATGGTGGCGCGCATGTCAAACGTCGCGACGCAGGATGTCTTTTCGTGGACGATCGACTCCGTCAAGGATGGCGATATGACGCTAGCTGTGAGCAACCTCCTTGGCGAGCGTGTGTACATCGATGAGGTCATGTTGACCGCCGGCCTCAACGACCTCGTGGTCGACCTGAGCTCCAACCCCGAAGGGGTCTACAAAGTCTCGATGACGATGGGCGACGAGACCGAGACTCTGGTTGTCAAGCGCGTGACTGCTGAGATCATCAAGAAGGCCAACGTAGCCTCGAGCAAGAAGCCGACACCCGGCCGTAACTAGGTCTAGGTGAAGAGGCGGCTTCCGCCAAAACGTAACGGTCTGCCGTGTAGGGTCGGCAAGCATTAATTTGAGACGACGCTCTTGCATCTATCGGGATTCCTCCCTCGCAGGCCGCACGGACGCACGCGTGATTACGCTTAGGCTAGGAGGATTGACTCCATTCAGGAGGCTGAGGGCGAGGGCAGTATACGCTTTCACCATGACACGTTTCGCTGCGACGTGTAGTCGGTGACTACGGCATCACCCGCCGGGCCGCAAAAAAGTTGGTCAGGAGCTGACCGCACTCCTCCATCAGGATACCGAACTCCACCTTGGTTTTCGGGTGGAGCATCCGCTTGCCGAAGGTCATGAAGCCGCGCTTCTCGTCCGGAGCGCCGTAGACCAGTCGGCCGAGTTGCGCCCAGGCTAAAGCCCCGGCGCACATGGCGCAAGGCTCGAGCGTCACGTAGAGGGTGCAGTCGGGTAAGAGCTTACTCCCGAGGTGGTTAGCGGCGCTAGTGAGCGCGAGGATCTCCGCGTGCGCGGTGACGTCCTGGAGGCGCTCGGTCTGGTTGTGGGCCCGAGCGATGATCCGGTTCCTGCTCACGATCACCGCCCCGACCGGAACCTCATCGACGAGGGCCGCCGCGTGTGCCTCGCGGATGGCCTGTTTCATGAAGTGTTCGTCGGTGAAGGCGTTGATCTGGAGTTGGTCTGTCATTTCGGTGGAAAGGTAAAGGACCGTAATGCGTACGACGGCCGGCGGGTTTTGGCGTAAGCCCTCTACCTTTGCGCATGGACCAAGCCCACACAAGCGCCCGCCCGTCGTCGAACGGACAATTGAGCACCGCGGAAAAATTCGCCACCGAAGGGTTCACCTTCGACGACGTCCTCCTCCTGCCCGCCTACTCTGAAGTGCTTCCGCGGGAGGTCAACCTTTCGACTCGCTTCACTCGCGGCCTCGAACTCAAGGCCCCAATCGTAAGCGCCGCGATGGACACCGTCACCGAGAAGGACCTGGCGATCGCGATCGCTCGCCAGGGCGGGATTGGCGTGATCCACAAAAACATGACCATCGCACAGCAGGCAGAGCAGGTCCGCTCCGTCAAGCGCTCGGAGTCGGGCATGATCATCGACCCGGTCACCCTCAAGGTCGACGCTCGCGTCAGCGACGCCCTCGACCTCATGCGCCGCTACCACATCGGCGGCATACCGATCGTCGGGGACGCCGGCCAGCTCGTCGGTATCCTCACGAATCGTGACCTCCGGTTCGAGATTGCCGTGAGCCGCCCCGTGAGCGACATCATGACGGCCCGAAACCTCATCACCGCCCCGCCCAACACCACACTCGAAGAAGCCAAGTTTATCCTGCAGCGCCATAAGATCGAGAAGCTGCCGGTGGTAGATGCGAAGGGCAAGCTCGTCGGACTAATAACCTACAAGGACATCATGAAGGTCCAGAACTACCCTAACTCCTGTAAGGACTCCTTCGGGCGACTGGTGGTCGCGGCGGCGGTAGGCGTAACGCACGACCTCCATGAGCGAGTGAGCGCCCTGGTAGACGTCGGCGTGGACGCCGTGTGTATCGATACGGCCCACGGCCACAGCCGCGGTGTACTCGACGCCGTACGCGCCGTGAAGCGCACTTTCCCCGACCTCCAAGTGGTCGGCGGCAATGTCGCTACCGGTGCGGCCGCCCTCGCGCTGGCGGAGGCGGGTGCCGATGGGGTGAAGGTGGGCGTGGGCCCGGGCTCGATCTGCACCACGCGCGTGGTGGCGGGCGTCGGGGTACCTCAACTCTCGGCCATCTACGAAGTCGCGCAGGCGTTACGGGGCACCGGGGTGACCGTCATCGCCGACGGCGGCATCCGCTACTCCGGCGACATCGTGAAGGCCCTCGCCGCTGGTGCAGACACGGTCATGGGGGGCAGTCTCTTCGCGGGCGTCGAGGAGGCCCCTGGGGAGACCATCCTCATGGATGGTCGCAAGTTCAAGGTCTACCGTGGCATGGGGTCACTCGGGGCGATGGAGAAAGGCTCCAAGGATCGCTACTTCCAAGATGTCGAAGACGATATCAAGAAGCTCGTCCCCGAGGGGATCGAAGGCCGCGTGCCTTTCAAGGGTAATCTCGGGGAGGTAGTAGTCCAGTACCTCGGCGGTCTTCGCGCCGGCATGGGCTACTGCGGCGCGGGCACCATCGAGGAGCTCAAGCAGGCTAAATTCGTCCGTATCTCGGGTGCCGGAATGATCGAAAGTCACCCGCACAACGTAACTATCACAAAAGAGGCACCGAATTATTCCGCGCGTGGCTAATTTAGCAGGATGAAGCAGACAACTACTTTGCCGAAACTACACGTCGTCTGTTTAGCCCTCCTCTTCGCCCTCGCCCTGGCGAGCGGCTGCGGATCGAATAAGGAGGCTATGGCCAAGGGCGAGACCTCCTTGCAGGATCGCTACAGCTCATTGTCGCAAGTGGTACGCAACCTGCCCAACGTCCAGGTCACCGGAGAGACGGTCGTCTACCGCGGGGCCTCCTCGCTCAACAGCGCGAGTGCCGAAATGCAGTTCCTCGTCGACGACGTGCTGATCCCGTCGATGTCACAGGCCGAGGCCCTCTTCCCACTCAACAGCATCCGCGCGGTGAGAGTCCTGCAGCCCGTCGACGCTATCGCGCGGTACGGTCCGCGCGGCGCTGCTGGTTTGATCGAGCTCATCTTGGTGAAGTAGGTGTCGAGAAGGCCGCTGTCGCGCGAAGCGCTAACCGACGGCAACGTGGTGGACCACGCGCGTGCTCTCATCGGCGTCGAACTTCACTCCTGGATTGACGGCATCCACGCCGCCGGTCGCGTCGTCGAGACCGAGGCCTATCGCGGCGCCGACGATAAGGCAGCCCACAGCTATGGCTACAAGCGCACCGCCCGTACGGACATCTTCTTCGGGGCCGCTGGCCACGCGTACGTCTATCTCATTTACGGCCTCCACTCCATGTTCAACGTCGTCACCGGACCCCGCGGCCAGCCCGACGCCGTCCTCGTTCGCGCCGTCGAGCCGCTCTTCGGAACCGACGCCATGCTCGCACGCCGAAAGCTTCCATCAATCTTGCCGCGTATTGGCAACGGCCCGGCGCTCGTCTGCCAGGCGCTCGCAATCACGCGCCATCACTACGGCGTCGACCTCCTCGCTGGGGATGCCGTAATTCAGTTGCGGGGGGTGCTCAACTCAGTCGCGGCGTCCGCGATCATTGCCGGACCTAGAGTCGGGGTTGCCTACTCCGAGGAGTGCGCGGCGTGGCCCTGGCGTTTTCGCGAAAGCGGTAACCCGTATACCTCACCCGCTAAATAGCGTTTGCATCGCGCTTATGCTCATGGAACTCGTCCTCTTCGGCTTTCGCCAAAACCTGTCACACGCCAAATGGCCCCTGGCCATCACCTGTATGCTGACGCTGTCCGCCTGCGCGAGCCAGGGGACCACGCTCGCGCAAACTGATGCCGCCAACCTAGGCGTCTCGCCTGCAGCCGCCAAGACGCTCGATGGGGTAGGGGAGTGGCTCGACCCTCGCCTGCGGAGCCTGAAGCTCGTGGCCGGCGCCGACTTGGCCGATCCATTCGTCCCGCTCGTTGGCGGGCGCCTAACGCTCTCTTTCGACTGGCTCGAGGATGACGTGAAGGACTTCCGCTACGACGTCGTGCACTGCGACCGCGACTGGAACGTAGACCGGCTCTCGACGTTGGACTATCTCCAGACCTTCAGCGAGGGTGACGTTACCGACTTCCGGCTATCCGTCACCACCGCGAACCCTTACACCAGCTACCAACTACAGCTCCCCAACCAGTACGTCGCCTGGAAGGTGAGCGGCAACTACTTCCTGCGGCTCTACGACGATGACTCCGGCAAACTCATCGCGCGCCTCCGCTTTTGCGTCTTTGAAGACCTGCTCAAGATGACCCCCGAGGCCCGCCGCCCTACACAGGCGCAACTCGACCGTACGCACCAGGAGTTCACGGTGTCTTCCAACATCCGCGAAGCCAGGGTCGACGACGCTCGACGGAGCCTCACGCTGTCGGTCATCCAGAACGGCGACTGGCGCTACGCCTACCACGGCCAGCTCCCCCGTAGACTGAGCGGCGAGGACGCCATCTGGGACTTCCCCGGGCGCCTTGTCTTCCCCGGGCACCGCGAGTGGCGCGGACTAGACATTCGCACGCTGCTTAGTGACGGCGGGCAAGTCGACGAGGTGGTTGAGGACGACGGCGGCATTACCGTTTATTTGCGGCCCGACCTCTACCGCGTCGACGACGCTGTTGAAGTCCGCCTCGACATCAACGGAAAGTTTGTCCTCGGCGACTTCGACAATCGCCTCAGCGGTCGTTCGGACTACGCGACGACGATCTTCTCCCTGCGCAGCGAGCGCGATCGCAGCATCGAGCCGCTGTACGTATACGGAGCGTACAATGGGTATCAACTCAACGAGGCCAACAAGGGCGTGTACAATGAGCTGACGCGCAGCTACGTCTTCCGGACATTGCTCAGGCAAGGATATTACGACTATGCCTACGTGAGTCTGGCAGACGCGACGGTGGCCCCGTCGTGGTCCGAGGTGGAGGGCAATAGTTTCGCCACCGAAAATCACTATAATTTCCTGCTCTACTACCGGCCATATGGAGCGCGCTACGACCGGCTTGTAGGCTACCGGTACTTCCAAATTGATCCTTCGGGTACGAGCTCGAATCTACGGCGCTAGACCTATGGGCTGGGCGTTCGTCCGGCATTTTCCAACCTTCGTCCAACAGCGGCCCACTAGCCGTGAGAGAGCTTTTAGGTTTGGACTACTTCCCCGCTGAATCTCTCGCGAGAGACTTTTGCGGAGGAGCAGCACAAACCCGTTCGTTATGTCCTCCCGTCTCTACCTCGCGTCTGCTGCCCTATGTCTGTTGTGCTTGCCGGCGAGCACTGCTCAGGTGATGAGCCTCCAGCAGGTGGTTGATCGGGCAGTCGACCAGAGTCTCGGCGTCGAGAACGCCGAGCAGGAATTGGATCAAGAGCGGGTTAACTTGCGCCAAAGTAAGCTCGCGCAGTATCCGACGCTGTCTGCAGAAGGCATCGGCGGTTATCAGTTCGGTCTCAACGTCGACCCCACCACCAATAGCCTCAAACGCCAGAGTATCGGCTTTATGCGTTACTCGCTCGACGCTGGGGTAACACTCTACGGCGGGGGCCGCATCCGTAACACGATCTCCCGCAACGAGGCTAACCTCGCTTCCGCCGAGGCGACGGTAGCCGCCAGCAGGCAAGATATTGCGCTTCGGGCGGCGCAGCTTTACCTCGAGGCTCTCCTGGCCGAGGAGGCACTCGGCAACGCCGAGAGTCGCGAGGCGCAGTTCAGCGCCCAGCTCCGCACCATGGAGGCACGTATCTCCGCCGGCCTCGTCGCCCCGGTAGAGCGCTTCGAGCTGGAGGCGGCCGTGGCGCGTCAGCAGCAAGGCGTGGTCGCGGCTCGGAACGCTCGGTCGCTCGCGCTCTTGCGGCTCTCGCAACTCATGCGCATGCCGGCCGACCAGCCCGTGGTGCTCGCGAACGCCGAGACCCTCGACCTCGATGCCGTTCAGCTTGCCGAGGTGTCCTCCCCGGAGCTGCTCGCCGAAGCCCGCACGCGACAACCACGACTGCGGGCGGCAGAGTTCGCCGAGCAGGCGGCCGAATTCAGTACCGAGCTCGCGCGCGCGGGCCTGCGTCCCTCGCTCAGTGCCTTCGGTCAGGCGAACACCCGCTACAGTAGCTCCGCGCGGAGCTTCCTAGACGATGGCACTTTCGTGCAAAACGACCAGAAGATCGTGTTTAACGGCCAGGAGGCTACCATTGGCTTCCTCCAACCCAATGTTACGCAGAGTCGCACGCCGATCGGGCAGCAGTTCAACGACTTCTTCGGCCAGTCCGTCGGGCTCAGCTTGCGCGTGCCGATCTTCAATCAGGGCCTCAACAATGCCGCCGTCTCGCGGGCGCAGAGCCTCCAGGAGCAGGCCCGCATCCAGCGGTCGCAGGCCGAGCTCGACTTCCGGATTGAGGTCGACCAGGCGTTGCTCAACGCTCAAAACGCCCGCTCCGAGGTGGTGGCTGCGCGCCGCACCCTCGCCGCCGCGCAGGCTGCCTACGATGCGGCGACACGCCGTCTGGAACTGGGCTCCGGCAGCGACTTCGACCTTTCCGACCAACAGCTCTTGCTCGAGCAGGCCCAAATTGCCCTGTTGCGCGCCCGCTACCAGTACGTCTTCAATGCCAAGGTAATTGATTTTTACCTCGGTCGCCCGCTCGCTTTATAAGCCCACTCGACATGACTAAGACTACCAAACGCAATCTGTGGATCCTCGCGGCCGTGCTGGTCGTGGGGGGCATCGTCGCCTGGACGCTCGTCAAGCGAAGCAACCGCAAGGAGGGTACGGCCGTGGAGTTCGGCACGGTCGCGAGCACGACTATCGAAGAGCGCGTGAGCGCTTCGGGTCGCATCTTCCCCGTGACCGACGTCGGCATTTCGAGCGACGTCAGCGGGGAGGTCGTGAGGCTATTCGTCAAGGAGGGCGACAGCGTGCGCGCCGGACAACTCTTAGCCCGCATCGACGCCGACGCCTACGA